>NZ_SCHP01000016.1 GCF_013607485.1 Bombilactobacillus bombi | reverse complement strand
ACAATTTAGATTATGGCAATAACATTTTGGGAATGATTCATATATTAACAACGAGTGATTCCCAAGATTTTCAAGTCGATGATGACCGCCCTTTACGTGCAGGACGTCATTGGCATGTGGACGCAACGGCCACCCCGCTAACATTAGAGAATGATCCTAGTTTCATAATTTCCAATAATCCCATAGAATTTAATGGTCATCCCCTTAATACTAATCCTTATCTTATATATAGTCGAACCAGTAATAATGCGGCTACTCAATATTCATGGAGTTATGCAGCAAATGATGGCATACAATTAAATATTAAAAATAATTCCGTTCCTAAAGCTGGAAAATACAAGGGCACTATTACTTATACTTTGGTTGACGGGTTAAATTAATTGGTTAAAAATCAACTTCTTATTAATTTAATGCTGGAGGTATTTATAAATGGAAGACTCTAATGAACTTTTAGGCTATTTAACGGCGAATCATATTCCCCAAACTAAAGTGGCTGAAGTAATCGGCTGCTCTTTATCAGCTACTAATCGAAAAATTAATCATCATGTTGAATTTAAGCAAAGTGAAATTCGTAAATTACACTATATTCTCCATGTACCTTTGGAACTGCTGATATAAGGAATGGAAATTTTTAAAAACTAATAAGTTAATCTAAGATTTGATCCGTAGAGGTGTTGGTAACCTTTACGGATTTTTTCATTATATAGAAAATGAAATTGAGAACGCTTAAATATCGGTTTTGCTTACGCTGACCGTGTATAATTGCTGCTATGAATTTTACCAGTATAAAGATATCGGGGTATATTTAGAAGCGGTAGTAGGAGAAGAGTTAAATAATACAAAAAGTTAATCGGTATTGCCCATTGAGGAAGATGTCTTATAATAAACCTAAATTATTTGTTTTTTTCTTTGAAACAGTTTTCATGAAGATACAAAAGGGAGATTTGGATGCAGTATCTAATTGGAATAGATGTTGGAACTACTAATACGAAAGCCATTTTATATAATTTAGCTGGAAGTGCCTTAGCTAAAGCTAGTCAAAGTTATCTTTTATACCAGGAAGAGCCAGAAATGGCAGAAGAAGATCCAGAAGAAATCTTCCAGGCGACTTTAAGAGTAATTAAAACGGTTATTTTGCGGGCACAAGTTTCGGGACAAGATGTCGTGGCTCTTTGCTGGTCAGCTCAACAGCATAGTCTGCTAGCGCTAGATTATAATTACCAGCCTTTATCACGTGTGATAACTTGGGCTGATAATCGTGCCGCTTCGCTTGTTCAACAATTGCAAAAAAAGGGTCAGGCTTTGAAGATTTATCAACGTACTGGGCTACCAATTCATCCAATGGGTCCAATCTATAAACTACTATGGCTGCAGCAATCTCAGCCTCATATTTTTCAGCAAGCTGCTTATTGGGTAGGGATTAAAGAATATTTAATTTGGCGATATACAGGGCAATTGCAAGAAGAACAGTCTATGGCTGCTTCCACAGGTCTAATGGATTTAAAAAGCTTGTCTTGGTGTCCTCAGTTACTAGATTTGGCGGGTATTACCACTGCTCAATTACCGCCTTTAGTTCCGATTACAGCTCAAATTAAGGGTATTAAAAATAAATATGCAGATTTGACAGGATTAAATTCACAAGTAATTACTGTAATGGGAGCCACAGATGGTGCGCTATCAACTTTGGGATTAAGCGGTAATCAGGCTGATACTTTAACAATTAATATTGGAACTTCTGCTGCTGTGCGGACAGTTACCAGTCAGCCCAAGTTGGATCAACAAGCACGCCTTTTTTGCTATCCAATAAATCAAAGTCATTATTTGGTTGGTGGTCCACTTAATAACGGCGGAATTGTCTTTAACTGGGCTAAAGATGCTTTGTTTGGTGAACAGCAAACCACTGCCAGCCTATTAAAAACTAATGATTATGAATTACTGAATCAAATTGCTGCTACCTCTCCGGCTGGCGCTCATGGACTGTTATTTCACCCTTATTTAGGAGGTGAGCGGGCTCCTCTTTGGGATGCCAATGCTCGGGGGTCGTTTTATGGTTTGAACCGTAATCATACTAGAGCGGATATGCTCAGAGCTGTGATGGAAGGGATTGTCTTTAATATCTATGATGTAGCCACATCATTGAAACACATAGTTGAGTCGCCACAACAGATATTAGCGACTGGTGGATTTGTTCAATCCGCATTGGGAGCACAAATCTTAGCAGATGTTTTTCAAACGAAAATTAGTATTCCGCCTATTCGTGAAAGTGGCTGTTTGGCTGCTATGTTTTTGGCTAAAATTAGTCTGGGGTTGGAAAGTGATTGGCAGCATCTCAATCGTTATCGTGGAGAAGTTACCAGTTTTCAACCACAATTAACAAGTTCTCAGCATTATCAGGAATTGCTGCCGATCTATATGCGTTTGCGGCAACAATTAACTACTGAATATGCCAATATTTCCGCTTACCAAAGAAAATATCAAAATGAACCATAATTTAGTAAGCACTAATATGGAAGAGCTGTAACGAACTATTATTCCAATTATCAGGAATTTTAGTTGCAGCTCTTTTTTATTAGATAAAAATGTTTTTTTGGATGAAACACTTTTTGCCTGAAAGCCACTCAAGCGGGGTTGTTTTAAATGATGAATATGATAAATTAATTATTGTGAAACCGGTATCAGTAATTTAGATAATTTTGGGAGGATATACAATTGGTAAATAGTAAAAAACTCAGAGATGATTTTCTTTGGGGTGGAGCTGTTGCTGCACATCAATTAGAAGGTGGTTGGCAAGAAGGCGGCAAGGGTATCAGTGTAGCGGATATCATGACTGCTGGTGCTAATGGCGTTGATCGCCAAATTACAGACGGTGTTCAACCAAATCTTTATTATCCTAACCATGAAGGAATTGATTTTTATCATCGTTATCCAGAAGATATTAAGTTGTTTGCGGAAATGGGCTTCAAGTGTTTTCGAACTTCTATCGCCTGGACACGAATTTTTCCCAATGGTGATGAGAGCAAACCTAATGAAGCTGGTTTGAAGTTTTATGATGATTTATTTGATGAATGTCTTAAATATAACATTGAGCCTGTAATCACCTTGTCGCATTTTGAAATGCCCTATCATTTGGTTAAAGAATATGGTGGTTGGCGGAATCGCAAGTTGATTGATTTCTTTATGAATTTTGCTGAAACTGTATTTAAGCGTTATCGTAATAAAGTTAAATACTGGATGACATTTAATGAAATCAATAACCAAACGGATTACGAAAATAATTTTGCTATGATGACCAATTCAGGCTTAATGCCTCAAGCTGGCGAAAACATGGAAAAAACCATGTATCAAGCAGCCCACTATGAATTAGTCGCAAGTGCTAAAGCTGTTAAGCTGGGACACCAGATTAATCCTGATTTTCAAATTGGCTCAATGATTGCAATGGTACCGCTTTATCCTGCTTCGTCGAAACCAGCAGATGTGATGAAAGCCGAGCGGGCAATGCAGGCGCGTTATTGGTTCGAAGACGTGCAATCCAATGGCCAATATCCACTATGGCTGCAACAGTATCAAGCTAATCAAGAATGGAATTTAGATATTACTGCGGCTGATTTACAAATTCTGCAACAAGGCACTGTGGACTATATTGGTTTTAGCTATTATATGTCACGTTGTGTTCAAGCGCACGATGATGAACCATTGAATTATCATTACCAAGAAGAAAAAGATGGTGTGCCAAACAAGTATGTTCAAGCTTCTGAATGGGGCTGGCAAATTGATCCTGAAGGTTTGCGCTATGCAATGAACTGGATGGCGGATCGTTATGACAAGCCACAATTTATCGTAGAAAATGGTTTTGGTGCTATAGATAAAATCGCAGCTGACGGAATTGTCCACGATCAGTATCGGATTGATTATCTGAAAGCACACATTGAACAAATGAAATTAGCTGTGATTGAAGATGGAATTGACTTAATGGGTTATACACCTTGGGGCTGTATTGATTTAGTTTCAGCCGGCACTGGGCAAATGTCTAAGCGTTATGGATTCATTTATGTAGATAAAGATGATAAAGGCCAAGGAAGTCTAAAACGATCCAAGAAAGATTCTTTTGCTTGGTATCAAGAGGTCATTAAGACTAATGGCGAAAATCTATAATTAGGAAGTGAAAGTAATGTCTGAAAAATCAAGTAATTTTTTAAATGCTAAATTAATTCCTTTTTTCAATAAATTAGCAGCCTCGCGTCATTTAGTTGCCCTGCGTGATGGAATGACGGCAGCTGTTCCAATGATTATTATTGGTTCTATTTTTATGATTATTGCGCAATTTCCAATTAAGGGATATCAATCCTTTATGACTCATACTTTTGGAGCTAATTGGGCTACAATTGTTCAGTATCCAACTAATGCTTCATTTCATATTATGGGATTAATTGCAGTTGCGGGTATTTCTTATAATTTAGCTAAAAGTTATAAAATCGATGCTTTTTCTGCTATGATTGTGGGAATTGGTGCCTTTATTCTTACTATTCCACTTAAAACAGATAAAGCGGGAGACTTATGGGTTCCACTTAAGCAGTTAGATTCATCAGGTTTATTTATAGCTATGATTGTTGGTTTATTTATTACAGATTTTTACGTTTGGCTAGTTCATAAGAATTTGACTATTAAAATGCCCGACACAGTTCCTCCAGCTGTAAGTAATTCTTTTGCGGCTCTATTTCCAGGAGCGTTATCTTTACTTTTAGTTTGGTTAGTTCGTCTAGCTGTTGAAGCTACTCCAATGAAGAGCATCCCTAATGTTATTACATTTTTCTTAGCCGGTCCTTTAGGTAGTGTAAGTAATACATTGGGTGGGGCGCTAGTAATAGAACTTGTTGTATGTACATTATGGTTATTTGGTATACATGGTGCTAATGCCATATCTGGTGTTGTTGATCCTATTTTATATGCAGCAATGGCCCAAAATGCTGCAGCCCATACTGCTGGTCATGTATTACCTAATATTGTAACTAAACCCTTCTTTGATAATTTTGTTAGAATTGGCGGTAGTGGTGCTACGATTGGATTAGCATTGTTAATTGCATTTGCTTCTAAGAGTAAAGAATTTAAGACTTTAGGTGAGTTAATTGTTGGTCCTTCATTGTTTAATATTAATGAACCAGTAATTTTTGGAGTGCCTATTGTTCTTAATTATAAAATGGCAATACCGTTTATTGTGGCTCCATTAATGAATATTACTGTGGCTTATACTACTATGAAACTTGGAATTGTTGCCAAGACTTCAGGTGTATATATTCCTTGGACAACTCCGCCAATTATTTCTGGCTTTTTGGCAACCAATCATATTTCCGGCTCAGTCCTTCAATTGGTTGAAATAATTATGGATATAGCTATTTATTTCTTCTTCTTCAAGAGTTTAGATAGGGATAAATTTAAACAAGAACAATTAGCAGCTCAAGCTGATTAATATTATTTCTTTATGGTACATTATTGTGATAAAATAAATTAGAAGCTAAGTCTGAAAACGTTCTTTGATAATACCATCAGCTTGGTTAGTTATTCGCAAAGGAGAAATTACTATGAGTGAAAAAACAATTATGTTAGTTTGTGCTGCAGGCATGTCAACTAGTTTGTTAGTCAGCAAAATGCAAAAGGCTGCTGAAGAAAAGGGCGTTGATGCTAAAATTTTTGCTACATCAGCAGCAGATGCAGATACTAAGTTAGAAAGTGACCATCCTGATGTTTTAATGTTAGGACCACAAGTTAGCTATATGTTAGACGACTTTAAGAAACGGGTTTCAATTCCCGTAGAAGTAATCAATATGCAAGACTATGGAATGATGAATGGACCTAAAGTATTAGATGAAGCTTTAAGTTTAATTAAATAGATTACTGATTACTGAAAGGAATTTTAAATGGCGACTGAAGACGAAAATTTACAAACAGTAATGGGCTTGATTATGAATGGCGGTAATGCCAAAGGGGCTGCTTTTGAAGCAATTAAAGCTGCCAAAGCTGGTAATTTGGAGCAAGCAGATGCTAAGCTTAAAGAATCTGACAAGTATTTAGCAGAAGCCCACAATGCTCAAACTGGTATGTTAACTAAAGAAGCAAATGGTGAACACGCTCCAGTTACCTTGTTGATGGTTCATGCGCAAGATCATATCATGAATGCCATTACTTTTCGCGATTTAGCTGGTGAAATGGTTGACCTTTATAAAAAATTAGCTGATTAATTATAGTTAATTATTCGTTTTTAAAAGCAACAGTTGCTTTATAAGGGCTGTTGCTTTTTAATTTAAATAAATATTTATTAAATATACGAGGCGATTTTATGATGCCACCTGGACCTAAATTTACTCCAACTGAATGGAAAATATATCAATTTATTTTAGCTAATAAAGAAAAGGTGATTTCGTTCAGTTTACGACAGTTAGCTCTAAAATTAGAAGTATCACCTGCTTCAGTTGTTAGAACTATTAAAAAGATGGGCTACAGTCATTATCAAGATTTAAGTGAGAAGTTAAAGCATGAGTTAAATATTCCACTGATTGATGATGATATAACTTTTCAGGCAATTTATTATTTTCATCAATCAATAATTGATGATTACACACAAAAAATAAATATTTTTAAACGTTTCACGCAACATTGTACCGATTTTATATTTTATGGTATTGGAACATCTCAAGATTTAGCTGCTTATGGTGCTCGTCAATTTGTTAATAATGGCTACAGTGCCTTTGTAGTAAGTGATCCCTTTTACCCCATTGATAGAATCAAAAATGCTTATCATAATAAAATAGTAATTGTCCTATCTGTTAGTGGAGAAACTACACCAACTGTTGAGCAAGTTATTAATTTTCGGGCTAATGGTGCCAAGATTATTAGTATTACCAACAATTCTGACAATACGATTGCTAATTTATCCGATCTTAATTTTTGCTATTTACTAGAATCTAAGGTAGTTGGGCGAACTTTGAACTTAACCAGTCAAATACCCGTAGTTTATATATTAGAGCGTTTATCTCGTTCTCTTCAAAATTAGCTGATAATAATATACTTTGGTAACTACAAGGGCAATGTCTTTTATTCAGAACTTATTGGAGCAATATTTAAGGTAATAAAAAACAGATAACAATTATTGTTATCTGTTTTTATAAACTTATCTAATAACTAAAACGGAAATTGGTGAATTCTTAGCCATATGTGAGGCTTGACTGCCAAAAAGTTTCTTTTGACCCTTAATATCTAAGGAACCAATAATTAGTAAATCAGGATGATATTTTGGAATCACATCTTCAACAATGGTTTCTCCGGGGTTGCCTTCACTGATGATGCCTTGAACATCATCTACTCCAGCATCTTCAGCAGTTTTTACATATTCTTCCACATGACGCTCAACATCTTCTCGTTTGCCATGAATAAAGTCATCATTGAGTACTTCATACACGTTCATATCGTGCTTTTCTAATACAGTAACAATTAATAGCTTTGCACCAGTAATTTTGGCTAATTTAATTGCATATTGAAAAGCCTTTTGGGCATCTTCGGAGTTATCAACTCCAACTAAAATCTTTTTTAAATCAAAATTTGGTTCTTCCATAATGGCGCTACCTCTTTTCGATTATTTTAAACTTTTAGCTAACTTGTCATCTTGGGATTTTTTAAAGCGTTTGTTGCCTTGATATAATTCCACGATTGTCCAAACTAACAACAATAGGACAACAGCAATAGAAGTATAGGCAATAATTTGAGCCTGCTGTAATTGAGCAGCATTAGGATGATCACCATAAAAACTGACAATTTGGTCCGGCAAATTCTTAAGATTTAAAACAGTTAAGGCAAGAACCGAAATCCAACCGAGAATTTTTATCCACCATGAATTAGTAAATCTTTGACCCATTTCGTCCTTACTGTCAGTGAACATTAATAATGGCAACATTGAAAATGGCAAGGCAAATGCCAAAAATACCTGGGAGTTATTCATTAAATCATTTAAGGCTTCATGTTCTTCAACAGGTGGCTTGCCACTAGTTAAGGCCACACAAATCAAAACTGGAATAACGGAAATTAAACGAGTGATTAAACGCCGCAACCATAAGGGCACACGCATGTGAATAAAACCTTCCATAATTACTTGACCAGTCAAAGTACCTGTAATTGTAGAATTTTGACCAGAAGCAAGTAAGGCGACCGCAAATAATGTTGAAAGTACACCAGTTTTGGCAACACTAGCTAAAATACCATTGCTCAAGGTTGATGTATCTGAAAGTGCTTGATACAAGCCAAAGAAAGATGGATCTTTAACTGCGCCTGATTTGAAAACTGCAACCCCAGTAATTAATAATAAGGCATTGACAAAGAAAGCAAATGTTAATTGAATATTAGAGTCCCAAGCGGAAAACTTCACTGCTTGGGCAACATCTTCTTCGTCGTTATGATCAATTTTACGAGTCTGAGAAATTGAAGAATGCAAGTATAAATTATGGGGCATAACAGTAGCACCAATAATACCTAAAGATCCGCTGATTGGTGTTTGTCCACCAATATGGGGACTACCAGACATAGTTTTAACTGATGGCACCAAACCGCCAATTACAGCGCCCCAATTAGGATTTGATAAGGCCACTTGGTAAACAAATATAAATAAGATAACTAAAATCAAAGCAACAACAATCGCCTCAATTTTACGAAAACCAATCTTGGTTAATAATAACAGCACCAAAACATCAAAAACAGTAATGAACACTGCTATTACAAGGGGAATGTTGAACAGTAAATATAAAGCAATGGCGCCACCAATAACTTCGGCAATATCGGTGGCCATAATGGCTAATTCTGTTAATATCCACAAGACAATTCCTAAAGTTTTACTAGTTCTGGCTCGAATCGCTTGAGCTAAATCCATTTGCGTCACAATCCCAAGTTTAGCTGCCATGTATTGTAACAACATCGCAATCAAACTTGAAATTAAGATGATGGACATTAGTAGGTACTGGAAATTCTGACCACCAGTAATAGATGTTGACCAATTACCCGGATCCATATAACCAACAGCAACTAAAGCTCCTGGTCCAGAATAAGCAAATAATGTGCGCCAAAAGCCTTTACCCTTAGGAACTTCAACTGTACCGTTGATTTCTTCCAAAGAAGGACCATTGGCATATTCTATCAAGTGGTGTTTTTTCGTGGTGACTTTTTCGACCACTACAATCCCTCCTTCTTATTTCAAAACATATCATACTCCTTATTTCAGTAAAATTAAACAAAAAATTAGGCTTACTTAATTTTTTGGGGAAATACCTTGTAAATAACTGTAAAGAGGTCAATAATAGTCGCGTATTACTACTAGTGTATTTAAGAAAGAGGCGGCTAAAATGTCAAAGGAAATAAAACTATCCCATCAAGCTCGGTGGGCATTTATAATTACCTTATTAACTGGAACTTTTACTATGTCTATTAGTCAATCAGCCCTGTCAACGGCCTATCCTACTTTAATGAAATATTTTTCGGTGTCGGCTTCTACTATTCAATGGTTAACTACTGGCTTTATGTTAATTATGACAGTCATGATACCTGTCAGTCCCTGGTTGTTAGCTAATATTAATTTTAAAAGTCTTTATTTGAGTTTATTGTTAGTCTTTGATTTGGGAACGTTGTTAATTGTAATGGCCTCCTCTTTTCAATTGATGATGTTAGGACGCGTATTAGAGGCAATTGCAGTAGGAGTTTTATTTCCAGCTTATCAAACAGTTTTATTAAATATTACTCCCAAGAATCAACGTGGCAGTATCATGGGGTTAGCCGGACTGGTTATGGGTTCAGCTTTGGCTGTGGGCCCAATTATTTCGGGTGTAGTTTTACGATTTTTTAAATGGCAAGGGGTTTTTGTCTTTTTTATGATAGTAATTACACTTGTCTTATTAGAAGCTTTAAAGTTTATTATTAGTCCTCTAGAATTACATCCATCAAAATTAGATTGGATTTCAGCTTTTTCGGCTATAAGCTTTATTGGGTTTTTATATGTATTGACACAATGGGGTAAAACCTTAGTTTGGAATTCTAATTTAATTATTATTTTAATTGCTAGTTTTATTTTGTTAGGAATTTTTGTAATGCGGCAATTGACGGCTTCCAAGCCGATGTTGCAATTACGGGTTCTTAAAACCTTTAATTTTGATTTAGCCTTGTTGCTGACAGGTTTTTCTTATATTGCCCTAATTGTTGTTACGATTATTTTTCCGCTGTATTATCAAAATGTTTTGCATTTATCGGCTTTTTGGTCTGGATTGGCCTTAGTTCCTGGAGCAGTAATTTTAAGTGTTTTAAATCCATTAACTGGTAGGATGGCCGATAAATTTGGCTTTAAAGTTACTTTGATCTGGGGTATGAGCATGATAGCTCTGGGCTGGTGTTTGTTGGCTATTTTAAATCAGCAGTTAAATCTTATTATTCTCATATTAATAGCAGCCTTGATTGAGGGGGGCAATGCCTTTGTAATGATGCCAGCAGTTACTATGGGGGCTAATTCATTGCCCAAAGAGTATATTGCCGATGGAACAGCTGTTATTACAACTATTCGTCAGATTTTAGGTTCAGTGGGCGTAAGTGTAGCGACACTGTTATTATCCTTGCCGGCCATGGGTGCTACTGAAGTAATTAAACAGCAGCAACAATTTCATTTAGTTTTTATAGTTTTTAGTATTATAGAAATAATAGGATTAGTGTTTGCCTTAGTGATTCGTAATGCCTTCCCAAAACATGATTGAAGTCTTAGTTAGTAATCTTAAGAGCTAAGTTGCAAAATGTTTTTTAAAACTTACTTTTTAGTTTATCTTTACGTATCATTTACGATGAGTATTTATTATACAAAAATACCGAAGCATGTTTTGTTTCGGTATTTTGTGTGATTTAAATTATCTTTCAAACTATGATTTATTAAGCTTAGTTGTATTGTAGTTAATTTATAAATATTACTTATTGATTTTAACAAATAAAAGTGCTCCAGCTCCTAATAAGGAAACAAAGCAATTATCATTAAGGTCATGCAATAATTATTAGTAAGCTGTAAAATATTGCCCAATAATAATGGTGCCAATAGTTGAATAAATTAATAAATCCAGCGGTGGTGGCACGCAAATGCGATGGAGCAATTTGCACACTGAGAGCATTAGTCAAAAGACTATTACATAAAAGCAGCTATTCCTAGAAGAGAGCCAGTACCATAAATTGACATAATTGCTCCTGCTGTGACAACTCTCGTACCTACTTCATTAACCATAAATAAGTTGGTCAAATTAGTAACCCCCCAGGTTGCCCCCTGCAGCAGAGAATTCTAATAATGATAATGATATTATATTTTTGTTTTTAATGAGACTAATAATATCTTGAGTAAGTGATGAAGAATTGTGGTGTTTAATGACTTTGGTGGTTGCTTTATTAGAATTTTTTCAATATAAAATTAGGACCATAAGAGGTAAGAGTGCAGTGACCAGAGCTGTTGCCATTAATGTAAAAATTATTGCTTTTTTATAGCCAATTTGTCAGATAGAATACCACCGGGTAATACTGTAATATCATAAACCAATATAAAATGCGGTAATATAACTAGACCCTGTTTAACAGTTAAAGCCAATTTTGAATTAATAATCGGCATTAAAGTCGGCCAATTAATCTGACAATAAAGCTTATTAGAAAAGCTAACCATAGACTTATAAGAATTATAGTTTGTTTTTTAGTAAAATAAAATTTTTTCATGAGGAGAGGATCAACTTAACTATGTTCTTTACTTGCAGGTCTTGTAAGCTATGAATTTAAACTTTTATTATTTAAGTAATTATTAATAGTGTTTGTAATTAGATCTATCGGCATTTTTTGCTGAGTCCATTCCTCAAAAGATTGTGCAGCTTGATGTACAAGCATACCAATTCCATTAAAGGTATGGCAACCTTGTTGTTGGGCTATTTGAAGTAGCGGAGTGCAAATAGGAGAGTAAATAATATCAATCACAACTTGTTGAGGACGTAATTGCTTAAGCGCTGTTAATGAGATAGGAAGATGTTTATCTGGTTTCATGCCAAGGCTTGTAGTATTAATAATAATCTGACTCTGTTCTAAGGACTCTTTTAAGGCAAGCTCATCTTGATAATCAATAACTGCAATATTTGGTGACCAACTTTCTAGTTGTTGCTGACGGGTTAGGAAGGAAGAATTCTTTCTTTTAAAAACGTTAATTTTAGCAGCTTGCTGGTTATTTAATGCGGCAATAATTGCTCTACCGGCTCCTCCTGCTCCTAATACTGTAATAGTTTTATTTTGCACTTGAATTCCATTATAATTTAGCGATGAAATTAAGCCTCGGCCATCGGTTGTATCGCCCTTTAAATATCCATCCTGATTAATAATAGTATTTACACAGTTCAATTGCTGAGCAGTTGGTGTTAACTCATCTAAAAAGGGAATTACTGCTGTTTTTAGAGGCATGGATAAGTTAACTCCTTTAATATTAAGTGCTTTAATAGCTGCAATAGCATTGGTTAAATGTTCGGGAATAATATCGAATTTAAGATAAATTCCTGGGATATCTAGTTTCTTAAAACTTGTATTATGGATTAATGGTGACAGACTATGTTGGACTGGGTGTGCAAACAAGCCATATATAGATATATCATATTTCTGCATTATCTTGCCTTCTTTATATTAAAATAATTGTTGAATAATTTTATGTGCAATTTGTTGTGGTGTGGATTCATCAGTAGCGATTTTTAAATTACTTACAAGGTTATACTTATCAGCACGTGCTTGCTGTAATTCTTGCAAGTCTGTGGAACCTAAGCGATTTACTAGTGGTCGAGAATAATTATTGGACAATCTGGATAAGGATGGTTTGAAATTGTGCGTCTAGCAAAACCACCGGTGCTTGCTGAGTTTTTAATGATTTAAAATTAGCAGGTTTTATGTGTACACTCCCCACTACTTAAAGTACCAGGTTGATTTAATATCTTCGCTAAGATGGTATGTTCTAATTGACGAAATCTATATTTTCACCAGTACTATTAATATTTTAGCAATCGATTTTCCTGATTGACTAATAATCACTTCATCTAAATCTTGAAAGGGTAAATTTAGTTTTTGAGATAATATTTTGCCTACATGCCTACAGTAGTTTTTCAACTGCACATAAATTCTACTAAAATAATATCCATATTAGTATTTCCTTTCTAAAGTTACATTTGAGAAGAATTTTGCTCTGTTAGGAGATTTTGTTCGTATTGTCGAGTATTAGCCACAATTTCTTGATAAATATTTTTGATTGTCGCTGGAACCCTTTTATCCTGAGTGTGGGCTTCTAAACGCTGAAGAACCTCTTTTTCTCTAGTTTTATCTAAAATACTTAGTTGTTATTGAGCTTTAATCTATTGAATTTTTGGGCTATTGTTAAACGCTTGATTAATAAAGGAATAATCGTTTGATCTAGTTTGTTAATTTCTTGACGCTGATCTTGTAATTCCTGACTTGAAAGACTATTTTCTTTGTTCATTATATTATCTTCCTTTCGTAATTTTTAAATTCTCAACAATATTTGCTTCTGGCTTCTTAGTTTTTAAGCACAGGTCCGCTAAGATAACTAATATTGTTCCTAGTAATTCGATGAAAATGTCGCAATTCATAACCCATTGGAGACTGTATTTTGATAACACACCAGTTAAAATGGGAATAGTAAAAGTGGCAATACTACCAAAAGTGAAGAAAATTCCAGTAATTAGACCCCGATGATGAGCAAACATTTTTAGCAGAATATTAAGAGCAATTTGCATTACACCACCAGCTGCAGTGACACCAAATATAAAAGCAGCTATGAAAGATAAAAATATAGTAGCAGAATGGCTAACTGTGAAAATTGCTATTAAAGATAATACGTTCATTACAACTAATAATTTAGTTTCTGAGACTTTGTATTTTAATAAAATAAAATTCAAAATGACGCCTGTAATTGAACCGATACTATAAATGGATAATAAACCATGTGAAATTATGGAATTGTAGTTCAAAATTTTAGTTGCAAAGAGGCTGATCCATTGAGTGAATAAAATCATAATAGCCATGGTAGTGTATCCATATAAGGTTAAAGCTATAGTACTAATTATTTTGCCTAATTTAGAAATATTAGTGTGTTGGGTGTTAAAAATAGTATCAGTTTGGTTTTTGGGTGGGAAAGGAGTACCCCATAAAACCAGAAAATTAATAATAAGAACGATCAATGTTCCAATAAAAGACCAGCCAAACCATAGTTTATGCACTTCAATCATAGAAATTGCTAGTGGTAAAATAAATTCTCCTAATGACATAAAAGCTTTGATGAAAACATTAGAAGCACTAGAATTACCGCCCATTTCTACGAAGGCCGGGTAGGTACCAGAATCTAAAGCTGAATTAGCAACTCCAGCAATAATAGCTAAACAGTAAGCAAGGATAATATTATGAGTAAAAGGGATACCTATAAAAAATATCATGTAACTTAAAGTGCCAATTATAACTAGATGTTTACGTCCAAAACGATCAGATAAATACCCGAATAGAAAGTATGCTATCAATTTTCCAATACCAATTCCTGAAATGACGTATGAAACTGTAGCAATCGGGACCTGCCAAAATTTGCCTAAAGTTTGCATATTTTGGGTTAGGATAATTAATCCGATACCGTGTACTAAGTAATTTAAATATAGTACGATCGATAATCGGCGCTTTTGAATTTTGGTTAATGTTTGTTCTTGCATTTTAAAAAACTCCTTTTTTGTAATAAAAAAACCAGCTGAGAAAAGTCTCAACTGGTATAATCCATTTATTTGATTTGGAATTATAATTATAATGTCCAGTTAGACTTTTACGCCTAGCTGGCAACAAACCAAGATGGCTTCGTTTTGCTTAGACGCGAGCGCGTAAACGCCCGCGTTAATAACGAACGTTATTTGTACAAAACAAAGTCAAAATAATAGGCATAAAGTTGTTGGACGAATTGTTTCATAATTATAAATTCCTTTCATTAATTTAAGTTAATAAGATTAAAACATATTAATAATATATTGTCAACTATTATTTTGATTTAAATTAAGTATGAATATTGTTTTTACCAGGAAAATTACAAGATTAATTAGCAAAATCTTTAAAACTTCAATAGAGTTTAATAATTATTAATCTGTAGCCACCGTTTATTAAGTAGTTCAATAATTTATGGAACTTGCTGGAAGTCACTTAATTATAGTTAATTTTATATAAAATGGGCAGCGCATATTGCCTTAATAGAAGAACAATAATATATAAAAAGCATAGTCTTGTTTATATATCAAAACTATGCTTAAAAATGACTTATGATTAATTACTTAATAATTATTTTAAGTTTATGTCATATGCCAATACCTTGCTATTATTTGCAAGCAGAATATCATTATCAGGTTTTTCCATTAAGTCTATTGGGTAGCCGTAAATATCTGGCAGCCCTTCAAATGGCTCAATACACAAGAATGGTGCATTGGCATCTTCTTTGGTCCATAAGCAAACATATCTAAAATCTTTTAAAGATAATTTAATACTATGTTTACTTTTATCAGATCTTAATTTTAGTGATTCTATACCATAATTTTCAAGAATAATTAATCCCTTTGCAAACATGTCATAATTTAAATCAATAATTCCATTATGATAATTAGGAACAAGCGATTTAGATCCTGAGCGAAATGGATAGGGTTTCTTAATAATATCAAATTGATTTAATTGATCGATTTTTGGTGTAATTACTATTTGGTAATCAGAAAATTCTCCCTGTTCATCTATCGGAACATTAAATGCTGGATGTGAGCCTAAGGAAAATGACATCGTTTTAGTATCATTATTAGTAACTTTAAAACTTAAATGTAAACCCAAATCAGTTAATCTAAAAGTAATCGCTAATTTGAAGTTAAATGGATAAAGGATCTTTGTTTCTTTAGTTGCCATCAATTGTAAAGTAACACTATCAGTTTGCTTAGCGATCACTTCGAAGTCGTAATCAGAAACGAAACCATGTTGTGGCATCTGATATGATTGTCCTTTGTATAAATAACTCTCATCGTTGGAACGTCCAATAGCTGGAAATAGCACAGGAGCATGTTTAGGCCAAAGATTATTATTCCAAATATAATCGAAGTCAACTCCTTTTTTATACAAATGGGTTAATTGAGCTCCTTTTTCATCAATCTCTGCCTTAAAACTTTTATTTTCAATTATTTGCATTTTTACAAAACTTCCTTGTGTTTAACGAAAATATATCTTAATTTTTTGGCCCAAACAATTCTTCTGGTGTTGCATCTTCAAAGAAATCAAAGAAATTATATGCATTATTATAAGAAATATCTTGGATGATTTTTCCTAGGTATTCTTCATCATCAGGTACACGCCCTTGATCGACTAATTCACCATAAAAATTACATAATACTCTACGGAAGTATTCATGACGAGGATAAGATAAGAAACTTCTTGAGTCTGTCAACATACCAACAAAATTCGGTAAACAACTTTCCTCAGCAAAAACGCGTAATTGTTCATGGATACCTTCAGCAGTATCATTAAACCACCATCCAGCTCCTAATTGCATTCTTTGCACTCCTCCTTCTAGGAAACATCCCATCATTGTAGCTAATTCCATCCAATCATTTGGATTTAATGAGTAGAAGATAGACTTAGGAATATCACTAGTATCCCGCATCTTTGTATATAATTTTTGTAAGTGCAAGGCAATATCTGGCTGAGTTCCGATAGCATCATAACCAGTATCAGCGCCTAATTTTTTAAACATAGGTCGATTAATATCTCTAACAGAATTGACATGCCATTGCATGGTCCAATTGAACTCATTATTTAATTTCATCAAATTTTCTAATAACATTGTTAAATATTGGTCAATTTCATCTTGACTCAGAGATTCATTATTAATACCCTTATTTAAAATAACATCTAATTGCTTAGGAGTGGCTTCTTTGAAGTGATATGTCAATAAAGAATGATCCGATAAACGACTGCCCATGTTATTAAAGTATTCAAATCGTTGATGCAAGGCTTTAATGAGTGTATCAAAATTAGTTATTTGAACTCCAGACACATCACTGAGTGTATTTAAATATTCACCAAATCCATCACGTTCAATTTGGATTAATTTGTCAGGACGCATAGCTGGTAAGGTCCTAAAACCATTTTCACGTTCGTCTTTTTTGATTAATTTATGATAATGTAGATCTGAGGCAGGATCGTCTGTTGTACATACAGCCTTTACCTTGGAATTACGAATTAAATTACGTGGTTTAAAATCTTCAGTTTGCAATAATTCATTTGCCCTTTTCCATATTCTGGGTGCAGTTTGTGTATTAAAAGTTTCGTTAATGCCGAAAAAGCGACGTAGTTCTAAGTGTGTCCATTCATACAAAGGGTTTCCTGCTGAGTGTTCGATTGTTTTAGCCCAAGCTATAAACTTCTCATAATCATCGCCATCTCCCGTAATTAATTCTTCGGGGACACCGTTAGCTCTCATTAAACGCCATTTATAGTGGTCTCCATAATGATCCTCATTGATCCAAATTTTGGTAATATTGGGATAATTTTTATTTTCATAAATTTCATCTGGATTTAAATGACAATGAAAATCAATAATAGGCATATTTTTAGCATATTTATGGAATAATATTTTACCCATTTCATTATTTAATAAGAAATCTTTATCTAATAAAGCCATAATTAATTATCTCCTTAAAAAATATTTTATTTCTTTACATCCTGATCGCCGATCTTACCATTTTCCCAAATTCCATTATCTAGGTCTTTAGCAATTTGTACATAGCGATCATCACTTAATTTATATAAGAATCCGATAACTACAGCAGCAATTAATAAGCAAATGCCTGGATAAAGTGTCATTGCTGCTTTAATTCCTGTAAGTGTCTTAGGAGTTTGATGTGCATTTGCAATATAACCGGTTAAGGCTAAAATACCAGCACTAACCAAGGCGGCTAAGGATTGAGCTAATTTTCTAGAAAAATTAAATGCGGCATAAGTGATTGCTTCTTTACGCATACCGGTATGCCATTCACCATAATCAATAACATCTGAGACAAAAGCCCAAGTTATACCATTAGGAATAGCTAAAGCAGTATACCCAATTGTAACCAAGATAATAAAAGTGATTACATTAGTAGGTAAAATAAAATTCAAAATATTAGCTGCTGCTCCAATAATAAAACTCACCATTGCGGTTTTACGTTTACCAAAATGTTTGGTCAACATTGGAATCATAAATACACCTACAATTGAGGTGCCCATCATGATACCGTTAACAATTGGCTGTAAACCAATATTGCCTAGATTATATTGAGCAAAGAAAACCATCATTTGATTATTTGTATTCATTGCTGAAATAGTAAAAATGGTCATTAAAATTATTACAAAAAGCGGGCCATTAGTAAAAACAACCTTAAAGTAATCTTTAAAACCTTCAGCTTTAGCACTTTTATCACGGTGAACGTCTACATTTTCACGTGTTCCTAAATAACAAATTAAAAACATTAATACTCCTAATATTGCAAATATAGTTGCAGCAATTAAGAAGCCATGCTTTTCATTATTTCCACCAAACATAGTCATTAAAGGTATAAAAGCAATTCCAGTTAAAAATTGCGCTCCTACAGATCCAACTTGTCTAGAAGTAGCTATAAAACTTCGATCTTGAACATTACGCGTCATTACTGAAGCTAAAGATCCATATGGATCATTGGTAAAAGAATAAACAGCTCCCCAAATCATATAAGCTGCATATGCATAAACTATTTTTCCAGTAGGAGATAGGTTAGGCATTGTGAAAGTAACAACGGTCATAATTCCAAGTATAATAGCAGAAACCATCATAACTGGACGAAATTTACCGGATTTACCAATTTTTTTACGATTATCAATTACCGAACCCGCTATCGGATCCATAAATGCGTCAAAAATTTTGGTAAATCCAAAAATCCCCGCCACTGCTCCTGCACCAATACCGGCAGCATCAATCCAAAATTTTGTTAAATAGGCTTGGCCAAGATCAAACATAAAACCGTTTCCAAAATCACCAAAACCATAAGCTATTTTTTGTGATAATGGTATACGTGTACCATGTTGACCATCAGCAAGTTCTTGAGCTAAAGTTTTTTTTCGATTATTAGATATAGTTGGTGTTTCATCGTCTAACATTCTTTCGCTCCTTTACAAGGTATTTTATAAGTTCATATGAATAACATCAGCTGATATAATATAAAAAATATTTTACAATGTAGATAACATGTTAACGATTGCATGATATTGCATTTTTTGTTGCTTGTCAACCACATATTCAAAGTTTCACAAACAAAAATATATTTTTAATGTATTTTGAAATTGCTGAAAGATATCAAAAACGTTGCTATGACAACTCATTGTTAGTGTTGTTATTTACAACAATATTTAAAAATAATATTTTTTAAATTTATAAAAGTTGTGAAAGTATTAATTTTTGGGTTGACAATTAAAATTATAATTCATATTATGAAATCGTTAACGTTAATAATTTATTTATGTTAGAATCTCAATTGTGATGTTTGTTTATAACTTTTATGTATAATGGAGGTATTTATCATGAAAAATACATTAAAACAGTTAGATAATACGTTTAGAGAATTACCAAAATATCCGACAAAAGTGATTCAATTTGGGGAAGGAAATTTTTTGAGAGCCTTTATAGACTGGCAAATACAACAAATGAATAAACAAGGTTTATTTCATGGAGGTGTTGCCGTAGTTCAACCCCTTAAAGATGGAATGACCAAGATACTAGATGAGCAAGAAGGTTTATACACGACTTTACTTGAAGGAAAATTAAATGGTAAAAAGATTCAAGAGCATGAAGTTATTGAAAGTATTAATGAAACTGTTCGTCCCTATGAAGATTATCAATCCTATTTGAACTTGGCTAAAAATGATAATATTCAATTTATTTTTTCTAATACTACAGAAGCAGGAATTACTTTTGATGAAAACGATAAATTAAGTGATAAGCCTCAAAATTCCTATCCTGGCAAATTGACTGCTTTACTTTATGAACGTTTTAAATTAGGAAAAAAAGGATTTCAAATTATTCCTTGTGAATTAATAAATCACAATGGTAATACCTTAAAAAAATTAGTTTTGAAGTATGCAAAATTATGGAATTTAGGTCAAGATTTTATTGACTGGTTAAACAATGAAAATGATTTTTATGCTACTTTGGTTGATCGTATTGTTCCAGGATATCCAAAAGATCGTTCTGCTGATTTAGAGAAGGAATGGAATTATCATGACAAATTGATAGTTAAAGCTGAACCGTTTTTGATTTTTGTAATTGAAGGAGATAAAAAGTTAGAACAACTTTTGCCATTAAAAAAAGCAGGCTTAAATGTGGTTGTAACAGATAATATGCAACCATATCGTAATCGTAAGGTTTCTTTACTTAACGGCCCTCATACAACTATGAGCCCAATTGCCCGTTTAGCCGGTATTGACACTGTTGGCAAAGTTATGCAAGACAGTGACTTTTATAAATTTATTAATGATGAAATGTATCAAGAAATTATTCCAACAGTTTCATTGCCAGAAAAAGAACTAGTAGACTATGCAGAAGGTGTTAAAGAGCGCTTTGAAAATCCATATGTTAATCATGAATTGAGTTCAATTGCTTTAAATAGCATTTCAAAATTTCAAGCACGTCTTTTACCAACATTTAAGAAATATGTAGAACTTAAACATAAATTACCACAACGGATCACCTTAGCTTTAGCAAGTTATCTTAAGATTTATTTTGGTAAAGCTGATTTTGCACCCCAAGATACCCCTGAAATTTTAGCGGAATTTGATAAATTGAAACAAACTAATAGTTATATTACTAATGCTTTAGCAGATGATAAGTTATGGGGTGAAGATTTAACTAAGATTGACGGATTAATTGATTTGATTAAACAAGATTTAGAGATTATTGATCAACAAGGGGCAAGAAAAGCAGTTCAATTAATTAATAAAAAGGATGAATAATTATGAATAACTTTATTATTCTGAATCCGCGTGATTCAGTCGGAGTGGCCTTACAAGATTTATCTGAAGACAGTGAGATTAAAATAGATAGTGGCATTACTTTTAGACTAAAAGAACCTATTAAACGTGGGCATAAGTTTGCCTTAAAGGACATGGAAAGTAATGAAAATGTAATTAAGTATGGTTTCCCTATTGGGCATACTATAGAACCTGTTTCTCAAGGTAGTTGGGTTCATACACATAATTTAAAAACAAATTTATCGGGTGAATTAAATTATACCTATAAACCTGAAAAATTAGATAGTCATATTGCACCAGATTCTCGTACATTTATGGGATATAAACGGCCTAATGGAAAAGTTGGTATTCGTAATGATTTATATATTATTCCAACTGTAGGCTGTATCAATCCCTTATTAGATATTGTGGTAGAGCAATTTAAAGCTTTATATCCTGATAATGGATCTTTTGATAATATTATAGTCTTAAAGCATCCTTATGGTTGTTCACAATTAGGCGATGATTTTGAACAAACTCGTAAAATTTTAGTTGATGCTGCCCTTCAACCTAATGCTGGTGGTGTATTGATATTTGGTTTGGGCTGTGAGAATAATCAAATGGAAGGTATGAAATCAGAATTAGAACGCATCGGTGGAAAAATTGATCCTCAACGTATAAAATTTTTAGTATCTCAAGCAGTTGATGATGAATTAGCAACAGCTTTAGAAATGCTCAAGGAAATTAATGAAGCTGCAGCAAATGATGTTAGAACAAAACAACCTTTAAGTGAATTAAAGATTGGTTTAAAATGTGGTGGCTCTGACGGATTATCTGGAGTCACAGCTAATCCTTTATTAGGACGTTTGTCGGATTTTGTAACTGCACAAGGTGGTTCTACAGTTTTAACAGAGGTACCGGAAATGTTTGGTGCAGAAACAATTTTAATGTCTAGAGCTAAAAATGAAGTAACATTTAAAAAAATTGTTTCGTTAATAAATAATTTTAAAGAATACTTTGAATCTTTTGATCAGCCTATCTATGAAAATCCATCTCCTGGAAACAAAGAAGGTGGAATTACTACTTTGGAAGATAAATCCTTAGGCTGTACTCAAAAGTCTGGCACTTCACCAGTAAATGATGTTTTACAATATGGTGAAAAAATTAAAACTAACGGTTTAAGTTTGCTACAAGCTCCAGGAAATGATCTAGTATCTTCATCTGCGGAAGCCTCAGCAGATTGTCAAATGGTTTTATTTACAACTGGACGTGGTACACCTTTTGCAACTTATGTTCCAACGGTAAAAGTATCTTCTAATTCTTATATTGCAAATAAGAAACCTCGTTGGATTGATTTTGATGCAGGGCAATTAATGAATACATCAATGGATGTGCTGTCAGATCAATTTATCCAATATATTATTGATGTGGCTAGTGGCAAAAAAACTAATAATGAAAAATATGGTATTCATGGTTTAGCAATTTTCAAAATTGGTGTAACTGAATAAGCGTCAAAAATGAATTTATATTATTTGCGCCGATCATATACTGAATTACGTACGATAATTTCTGGAGTAATATTCATTTTATCTATACCAATTTTTTGAGAGCTATACTGTAAAAGTTCAGTAAGTTTTTGAATGCCTAAATTAATAATTTTTGCAGTAGGTTTTCGGACAGTGGTTAATCCAGGAATAAGATATTTTGAATAATCAGTATCGTCATAGCTAATGAAGGAAATATCTTCTGGAACTCTATAACCTAATTCTTTGCAAGCTTTTATAGCACCAATTGCCATATCATCATTTTCACAAAACACACAGGTAGGTATTTTACCTGAAGTTAAAATCTGCCTCATAGCTACATTACCACTTTTAGGCTTATAATCACCATTTTTAATTAATTCAGGATCTATTTTTAATCCATACTTTTTTAAAGTATTTAAGAAACTGGTTGTACGAAGTCTTGTAGAATCAAAAGTATCAATTCCTTTAATTAAACCAAAATTATGATGCCCCATCCTAATAGTATAAGCTACCATATTTTGAACACCTAAATAATCATTAATACTATAGTTAGATATGTCATTTCTAGAAATTTTACGGTTTAAAACTACAATAGGTATTTTACGATTTACGATTTCGTCGATAAATTGATCATCAGATTGTGATTGGCTTAATACAATAATACCGTCATAGTTATGGGTCAATACACTTTTGTTATTATTGATGTCGCTAATAGCTAGCGTATATCCTTTAGGTAAAATTTTTTGTGCTTGATTAATAACGTCTTTAAGAAAACTCTCAGAGGTGCCTACACGTATATCAGTAAAAAAAATACCAATTATATATGACCGTTTTGTTACTAAAGCTTTTGCTGTTAGATTTGGAATGTATCCTATTTCTTTAGCTATTTTTAATATTTTTTGCTTTGTATCTGATTTTATATTAGAACTATTGTTAAGAGCGCGTGATACTGTTGTTGGAGAAACTTTAGCTATTTGAGCAATTGTTTTGAGAGTTACTTCCTGCTTGGGTAAAGACTGCATAAAGTGAGCCTCCATCTTTTTATAAATTTTATGGTATATAAAAAATTTTAATTAAAATTAAGTGTGCTTAATAATAATAAACATTTGATTACTATAATTGCAAGAAGAAGAAATTATAAATAATTTAAATATATTTTATTGTTAAAAACTATACAGAATTGTTTATTAAAATAATTTCCTATTCTAATAATAATTACTACAGTTGATTTATTGAAAGGAAACTCTTTATGAAGGAATTGCAGATTAAAAATTTACATGTAAGTGTGACGACTGAAGAACAAGGGCAAAATATTACTAAAGAGATTCTGACGGGCGTTAATTTAACTATTAAAACCGGTGAAATTCATGCCATTATGGGGCCTAATGGCACTGGTAAATCGACTTTATCACAAACGATTATGGGAAACTCTGCTTATCACATCACAAAAGGAGATATATTGTTAAATGGTAATAGTATTTTAGATATGCCAGTTGATGAGCGGGCTCGCCAAGGATTATTTTTAGCAATGCAGTATCCGGCAGAAATTCAAGGTATTACCAATGCCGAATTTTTAAGAACGGCCATTAATGCTCGGCGTTCATCTAAAAATCAAATGGGGGTACGTGAATTCATTCAGGAATTAGATAAAAATCTAAAGCTCTTAGACATGAACGAATCTATGACTGAACGTTATTTAAATGAAGGTTTTTCTGGCGGTGAAAAAAAGCGTAACGAAATTTTACAACTATTAATGATCAAACCTAATTTTGCTTTATTGGATGAAATTGATTCTGGCCTGGATATTGACGCACTCCAAGTAGTTGCTAAAGGAGTAAATTCGATGCGTAATCAAGAATTTGGCGCATTAATTATTACTCATTACCAAAGACTTTTAAACTATATTGTTCCGGATGTTGTGCATATTATGATGGGTGGTAAGATTGTAAAATCGGGTGATGCTGAATTAGCTAAAAAACTCGAAAATGAAGGATATGCTGGTTTGCGTGATGAACTAGGATTAGATATTGACCTAGTAGATGAAGCGTAGGAGGTCCTAATATGAATTTTAATGATGTGGAATTTATTCAGGACCTAAAAACGATGAGTGATCGACGCCATGAACCTCAATGGTTCTGGGAACAACGACAAAAAGCTTTAAGTCAAATTTCTAGTTTGTCTCTACCTGAAATTCCCCAATTTGATTTTTATGATTGGCAACTTGCAGAAGTTATAAAACCACAATTACATGAATCTATTAGTTCGAAAATTAGCAATGATAAGTCACTTAATGTGATAGTTCAAAAAGGACAAACTACTATTGCTATTGATTTGGATCAAGAAATAAAAAATCAAGGAGTAATTGTTACAGATATTTTTACAGCACTACAAAAATATCCAGATTTAATAAAAAAATATTACCTAAATCAAGCAATTAGAGCAAATGAAGATCGACTCACTAGTTACCATTGTGCTTTGATGAATAGTGGTATTTTTATTTATATACCTCAACATGTGAAACTAAAACAGCCTTTAATGATAAAAATTATTCAAGACAATACTTTTAAACAGCCTTTAATTCATCATCTTTTAGTAGTTGCAGCATCAGCTAGTCAGGTTACTGTAATTACTCAATTAACTGCGCAAGGCGATCAGAAAAATCTCAGCAATTGTATGGTAGAAGTTATTGCTCAAACTGACAGTAAAGTTCATTTTTCTGCTATTGATGAGCTGCCAGAATCTACAATGTCTTATCTTAATCGTCGAGCGGTCATTGGCGATCGAGCGCAAGTTGAATGGTCAATTGGTATGCTCAATAGTGGACCTACAATCGCTGATTTTGCTTCGGAACTAGAGGGAAGAGAAGCTCAGTCGAATGCCAAAGTAATAGCAATTAGTACAGGAAGTCAACGTGCTGGTATTAATACTAGAGTTACTAATCGAGGTCAGCGAACTATAGGTAATATTGTCCAGCGAGGAATTCTATTGGAGCAGTCACAATTGACTTTTAATGGTATTGGTCATATTATTCATGGCGCGCATGGTGCTAATGCTGAGCAAGAAAATCGAGTATTAATGTTGTCAGATCAAGCCCGTGGAGATGCCAATCCAATTTTATTAATTGATGAAAATGATGTTTTAGCTGGTCATGCAGCTAGTGTCAGTCAAGTCGATGAGGAACAAATGTATTATTTGATGAGTCGTGGTATTGATGCACCAACAGCACAGCGATTAGTTATCAGAGGTTTTTTAGGCCCAGTTATTGCGGGCATGCCGGATAATTCTATTCAAAGACAATTAATTGATACAATTGAAAGGAAGCTCATTAATGGGCAAAAGTATAATTAACGTTACTGAAGATTTTCCAATTTTACAACAAAAAATAAATGGTGAACGTTTAGCATACTTGGATAATGCCGCTACTACACAAATGCCTTCATCTGTTTTATCTAAACTCAACTGTTTTTACCAAACTAGTAACTCCAATGTGCACCGTGGAGTCTATACTTTAGCACAACGAGCTACAGATGCTTATGAGCATGCTCGAATTAAGGTACAAAATTTCATTCACGCTTCGTCTTCGTCAGAAATTATTTTTACGCGGGGGACTACTGAATCATTAAATTTTGTTGCATGTACTTATGGTGAACAATTTATTCACGCGGGCGATGAAATTGTAATTACAGTGATGGAACATCATAGCAATTTAATTCCCTGGCAGCAATTAGCTATTAGAAAGAAAGCTCAATTAAAGTATATTAAACTTACCTCTCAAGGTGAATTAGATTTAGATGATGCCCAAAAAAAGATTACCTCAAAAACTAAAATTGTAGCTCTTTGTCATGTCAGTAATGTTTTGGGAGTTATAAATCCGATAAAACAAATTTCACAATGGGCTCATCGACAAGGTGCTATTACAGTGGTTGACGGTGCTCAAGCAATACCACATTTTTCAGTTAATGTAAAAGATTTAGATGTTGATTTTTATGCTTTTTCAGGGCATAAGATGTTAGCCCCTTCAGGAATTGGAGTTTTATATGGAAGATCAGCAATATTAGAAGAATTGGCTCCTTGGCAATATGGTGGAGAAATGATTAATCATGTGGAGCTTTATCAAAGCACATGGGCAGATATACCTGCAAAGTTTGAAGCAGGAACACCAAATATCATTGGTGCAGTTGGATTGGGTGGGGCGATTGACTATTTACAAGCAATTGGTTTATCGACAATTCAACATTATGAGAAAAGCCTTACCAATTATTTATTATCTCAATTAGCGAAAATGACAGATATTAATATTTATGGGCCCGTAGATTCTGATAAGCATACAGGTGTAGTATCTTTTAATTTAAAGGGAGTTCATCCACATGATCTGGCCACAGCCTTAGATTTAAATGGAGTTGCTGTTCGTGCTGGACATCATTGTGCACAGCCTTTAATGAAATTTTTAGGTGTTAATGCCGCAGCTCGCGCAAGTATTTATCTCTACAACAATATTAAAGATATTGATCAATTTTTAAAAGCACTACAGGAAACAAAGGAGTTTTTTAGTTATGAGCCTTAAGCAGTTGGGAAGTCTTTATCGGGAAGTCATTTTAGATCATGCACAAAATCCACATCATCAAGGGGAGTTGGAGCATGTTAGCCATTTTGTTACATTAGAGAATACAAGTTGTGGAGATATTATTCACTTGCAGTTAGAGATAGATGATCAAGCAGTTATTAAACAAGTAGGTTTTACAGGAACAGGATGCACTATTAGCCAAGCATCAGCCAGTATGATGACTGATGCGATAATTGGCAAAACCAAAATTCAAGCTTTGCAAATGGCCCAAGTATTTTCCAATATGATGTTAAATAAAGAATGTTCACAATCTGAATTAGATCAACTGCAAGATGCTGGTATTTTAGCAGTGGTTGTCAAATTTCCTGCACGGATTAAATGTGCTACTTTAGCTTGGTGGGCATTACAGAAATCATTAAAAACTGATAAAGGAGCATAAAATGTCTGAGATACCAAATGCTGTTCAAAGTGAACAGACTTATGAATATGGTTTTCACGATAATATTCAACCTACATTTACAACAGGTCGAGGATTAAGTGAAGCAATTGTCCGTCAAATTTCAATGGCCAAACATGAGCCCAAGTGGATGTTAGATTATCGTTTGCGATGCTACAAAATATACAAAAAACTTTCTATGCCCCATTTTGGTCCTGATTTATCTGAAATTGATTTAGAGAATATGCTTTACTATCAAAGAATGACTGACAAAAAGTATCGTGATTGGGATGAGGTTCCGGATAAAATAAAAACAACTTTTGAACGTTTAGGAGTACCTCAAGCAGAAAGAAAATATTTAGCCGGATCTTCAGCACAGTATGAATCTGAAGTGGTTTATCATCGAATGCAAAATCAGTTTGAAAAATTAGGAATAATTTTCACCGATACTGATACAGCCTTGCAGAAGTATCCTGAATTATTCAAGAAATGGTTTGGTAAGCTTGTTCGCCCTGCCACTAATAAATTTACAGCTTTAAATGGTGCAGTTTGGTCTGGAGGCACATTTATTTATGTACCTAAAGGAGTGCGTACCAAAACCCCAATGCAGTCTTATTTTCGGATTAACGCTGAAAATTCGGGTCAATTTGAGCGTACTTTAATTATTGTTGATGAAGATGCTAGTGTGGACTATGTGGAAGGCTGTACAGCACCCAATTATTCTTCAGACAGTTTACATGCAGCTGTTGTAGAAGTTAATGTTCTCAAAAACGCTTATTGTCGTTATACAACAATTCAAAATTGGTCAACTAATGTTTATAGTTTAGAAACAAAAAAGGCCGCTGCCGCTGAAAATGCTACTATGGAATGGGTTGATGGAAACTTAGGTTCTAAGGCTACTATGAAATATCCTAGTGTTTATCTTAATGGTCCTGGTGCAAAAGGAACTATGTTATCTATTGCAGTGGCAGGCAAAGGCATGGATCAAGATTCAGGAGCACGTATGATTCACAATGCTCCGTATACTTCCAGTTCTATTGTTTCGAAATCAATTGCTAAAGATGGCGGAGCAGTAGATTATCGAGGTACGGTAATTTTTAATAAGGAATCACAAGGATCCAAGGCACATGTTGAATGTGATACGATTATTATGGATGATCAGTCTACTTCAGATACTATTCCTTATAATAAGGTATTAAATAGCCATGTAGCCATGGAACATGAGGCACGAGTTTCTAAAATTTCAGAGGAACAATTATATTATTTAATGAGTCGTGGTATTTCTGAAGCTAAGGCTACTGAAATGATTGTAATGGGCTTTGTAGAACCCTTTACAAAAAAATTACCCATGGAATACGCTGTGGAATTAAATCGTTTGATTAGTTTTGAAATGGAAGGTTCAATTGGTTAGAACGAGGAGAGTTTAGAGTGTCGAGTGAATGTAATAAATTAGTAGAAAAGCGGGTATATCAGGCTTTGGAAGAAGTCATAGATCCAGAATTAGGAATTGACTTAGTAAATCTAGGCTTGATTTATGATATAAGAGTTCAAAATGAGGTATGTAAAATAACAATGACTTTGACAATTATGGGCTGCCCCCTAGAAGATGTATTAGAAAAACAAATCAAAGAAGCGGCCTTGTCCATTGAGGGAGTCAATAATTGTAAGATTAACTTAGTTTGGGAACCAGCTTGGAGTATTGATTGCATGAGTCGTTTTGCTCGTTTAACGCTAGGGATACATTATTGAAATGAGGCTATAACAATGAATAATAATTTGGTAAAAGCAGTAAAAATAAGAAAATTGTATTTTTGGGATCGACTTAATGTCTTAAGAGCAGGACTGCTGGGTGCTAATGATGGTATTATTTCCGTTTCAGGAATAGTATTAGGGGCTACGGGTGCTAACTTAGATCCACATACTTTATTTATTACAGGTATTTCAGGTATGTTGGCAGGGGCTTGTTCTATGGCTGGTGGCGAATGGATGTCAGTCAGTGCACAGCGTGATTTACAAGTAGAAACAATGACTGGAGAAAATATTTTAACTACGATTGATAATCCCAAATTGCATAAAAAAGATTTGTTGATGCCTGTTCATGCGGCTTTTACCTCATTTTTATCTTTTGTTATGGGAGCCATCATTCCTTTATTAGCTATCACTCTTTCTACTCCTCATTGGCGAGTCTTTAATACAGCATTAGTAATGGGAATTTCCCTCTGTTTAAATGCGATAATTAGTACTATTGGTAGTCATGTTTCAGTAGTTAAAACAATTTCTCGAAATATAGTTGTAGGATTTTTAACTATTGTTATCACGTATCTATTAGCAGTACTATTAGCTCCATAATTTAATAAAATTTATCAATAAGGCTGGGAATTGTTATCCCAGCCTTACACGTGTTTATTATAATCTTTGAATAAATCATAATGAACCCCAAAAATTTCTTAATTATTATGAGAATATTTATTCAAATAAAAAATTATCGTCAAAGCAGCTAAAATGCCAAAATAAGTACCACCATAAAAAATAGGAATACGAACAATTAACAAAATTACACCTACAATTCCGAGTATTAACAACAACCAACCTTTAAAAATGATTGATTTCATAGATTTAGAAGCGAGGCGCTTTTTGATAAATACTTTCAAATAAGCTAAAGATATCGCATTAATTATTGTAATTACAATTAATCCATAAAATACATATAGAGGTGTCTGCTGTTGTTTATCAATGAAATGCATTAATAACAAAGCCACTAAACAAATTATATTAATGAGATAAGTAGCAATGAATGTCGGGCGTAGAGTATGCAAAACTTCACTTTTTTTGATTTCTTCTTTCATGCCTGTATCCTCCTTGAGTAACGTATCTAGTGAAATTTGATAGTAGTCGCTGATTTGAATTAAACTATCAATATCTGGATAACTGCGTCCATTTTCCCAACTAGAAATTGTTTGTTGAGTTACGTGCAACTGGCTAGCAACTTTTTCTTGAGTTAAATTAAGTGACTGCCTTGTAATTTTTAGTCTTTTTGAAAAGAGCATCTCCTGCCTCCTTTACTTTAAATGCTAAGACATCTATCTTCATTTTCCTAACAAAGAATCAATGTATGTATAACCTTTGATATTTTAAAGGGATACTAAAAAACAATTCTAAGTAGAACTTTAATTGTTCTACCTAGAATTGTTAAATTAATATGTTAAATAAACCACAAGTTTTACTTGTGGGGGACAGAAGAGCTTTAGCGAGAAAAACTTCCTTTCGATATAATAGTTTTCGGCCACCAACCAAAACTACCCGAAAGGAAGTTTTTGCACT
>NZ_SCHP01000164.1 GCF_013607485.1 Bombilactobacillus bombi | reverse complement strand
GTATTTATCTCTAATTAGATAAATTAAAAAATCGAGGTACTGGATGACAAAATTTAATAATAATCAATCTGACAATTTGTTTTCTCAGGTCTTCGGAGTGGCTAAAAAGCTCAGTTCTACTGGTTTAAACATCTTGCAGCAAAGTCAAATTGGTGAGGTAAGTAAATTGGTTGAGCCACTTTCAAATGGCAAAACAGTAGAAGGTAGTGCCAGAAATAAAAGTCCGTTTGAAGTGGAGCAGTATGAAAGCCCACAACAAATGTTACGTGAACATTTACCTAAAGTTACTCGTCAGGTATTTGGACGCCATTTTAGAAAGGTCAATGGTATCGCTACATTTATTTCACCTGACTGGAATGAAAAAATATCAAGCTGGTTATTTG
>NZ_SCHP01000163.1 GCF_013607485.1 Bombilactobacillus bombi | reverse complement strand
CACTAAACGATGGAAACGGCGATTACACAGTCCCAGGTGTTTATATCATTCCAATTCAACCGAAAGAACAAAAAGAATTCATTTTGGTTGGTGCTGGTGGTGCTGGTGGTGGCAGTGTCTGGGAGTTAGGAGCATTGGCACATGGGACCAGTGGAACAGATACACGCTTACGTTTAAATGAACTTGATTTGGCGGTTGTTGGCGGCGGTAAAGGCGGTACCAGTGGTCAGTGGTCGAATGGTAGTGCTTTCTCAAATGGTGCTGGTGGTTTAGCAGGTGTAATCACTGTGACATCAAACATAACCGAAATTTCACGCAAGCTTGGTAACGCTGGTACAGCTGCAAACCAAACAAACCACAAAGGCGGCGCATCAGTAAGTCCAG
>NZ_SCHP01000162.1 GCF_013607485.1 Bombilactobacillus bombi | reverse complement strand
CTCATGTGATTCGCCATTTTTAATTTCATCATCCGGCGTTACGAGTTTTCTAAAAATAAGCAGGTCGTATTCTTCAAGCGTATCAAATGCACAAGGATGTTCAATATTCGCAATATCTCGCATATGAAACTCATTAATGGATACATCTGCAAGTTGCTGAATTTTTTGTTGCCATTCTTCATTCTGGCTCACAACATCCGATCTCACACTATCAATCCAGAAAAACTCGAGAATATGTTCAGTGTGCTTTTCACGGCTTAAAAAAACATAGCCGTCATTTTGATGACGATAAAAATAATAAACCTGCATACCATGTCGATCTATTGGTGTATTACTTGCATCATGCCATAAAAAAAGCCCGCATCAAGCGGACTTTTTTAGTGTGTTAAGCAATTATG
>NZ_SCHP01000161.1 GCF_013607485.1 Bombilactobacillus bombi | reverse complement strand
GGCCAAGACGGCGGGCCCGGGGGGTTGATCGGCAACGGCGGCGTGGGAGGTGGCGCGGGGCCGCCGCGGCCGGCGCTCGCGGCGGCGCTGGCGGGCAGCTGTTCGGCCAACCCGGGCCGCCAGGGCCCTAGCCGGCGCGCCCCACCGCGCCGAGCAGACGCAGAATCGCCCAATTTCGTGCCGAAATGGGCGATTCTGTGTCTGCTCGCGCCGCTAACCGGACCTAGATCCAAACACCCTTGCCCACGGCGACCACGCCGCCGGCGCTGATCGCGAAGCGTTCCCGGTCCTTCTCCAGATCCACGCCGACCATCTCACCGGGCCCGACGACGACGTTCTTGTCCAGGATCGCGTGGCGCACCACCGCCCCGCGCCCAACGCGGGTGCCGGGCATGATC
>NZ_SCHP01000160.1 GCF_013607485.1 Bombilactobacillus bombi | reverse complement strand
GAATTGTATAGAGCTTCTCGCTTGTTCAGGAGTTGCAACATAATAGTCAACTACAGCACGAGCCTGTTTTAAATCATCTCTAAATTTAGTATCTAAAGTATTTGCTAAATCGGTATAACCTTCTTCTTTTAAAATATGAATAGTTTCATTAAGTTGGCGATCAACAGAGAGGCGATATTCTTTTAAGTTTTTTTGATTTTTTAAAAAGTCGGCAGCGTTACTCGACATTAATTTATTTGCGGGCGCACGTTCTTTAGATACTTTATTTGCGACTTCAGCAATTGATCTTAAGCTTTTAATTTCAACCAAAGCCTGTTTAGTTTTTAAGTACTCTTGATAACTGCTGACAATAAGCGGAACCGCCATAAACAGTAAGGACAAAATAATGACCAACATGAAGA
>NZ_SCHP01000015.1 GCF_013607485.1 Bombilactobacillus bombi | reverse complement strand
CTTTTTGATATTGAACGCAATCGCGCGCGTTCACTAGCGGGATTTCAAACGCGGTTAGAACAATGTTTGTTTGTGGATACTATCAGAAAAATTAACTAGCACCATGCGTAAAAATTATTTTTTGTAGTTAAATACTTGCATACTTTAAAAAAAATGATAATATATAAAGTGTTGTTAGCACTAATTGATATAGAGTGCTAAACGTGCTAAAAATTAAGATAAATTTGGAGGGATTACTTTGTTAAAGCCATTAGGTGATCGCATCTTAGTACAAGTTGATGAAGAAAAAGAACAAACTGTTGGCGGTATTGTCTTAGCTAATAATGCTAAAGAAAAGCCACAAACAGGAGAAGTTGTAGCAGTTGGTGCTGGCGAAAAAGCTCCAGACGGCAAGATTATTCCTATGACTCTCAAAAAAGGCGACAGAGTTATCTATGATAAGTATGCAGGCTCCGAAGTTAAATATGAAGGCAATAAATATCTAGTTATGCATGAAAAAGATATCATGGCTGTAATTGAATAATAAATAAAAATTGATTGAGGTGGAATAAAGATGGCAAAAGAGATTAAATTTTCTGAAGATGCCCGGGCAAAAATGCTTAAGGGTGTAGATCAATTAGCAGATACAGTAAAAACAACTTTAGGACCAAAAGGTCGCAATGTAGTTTTGGAAAAGTCATATGGCTCACCTAACATTACTAATGATGGTGTAACGATTGCTAAAGATATTGAATTAGATGACCATTTTGAAAATATGGGTGCTAAATTAGTTTCTGAAGTGGCATCTAAGACTAATGATATTGCTGGTGATGGTACAACTACTGCTACAGTTTTGGCACAAGCAATTATTCGTGAAGGTATGAAAAATGTAACCGCAGGTGCTAACCCAGTAGGTATTCGCACTGGTATTGAAAAAGCTACAAAAGTTGCTGTTGAGGAATTAGATAAGATTTCACATAAGGTTAATGGCCGTGATCAAATTGCTCAAGTTGCTTCTGTTTCTTCTTCAAGCGAGCAAGTTGGTGAATTAATTGCTGACGCAATGGAAAAAGTTGGTCATGATGGTGTTATTACCATTGAAGAATCAAAGGGAATTGAAACCACTTCTGATGTTGTTGAAGGAATGCAATTTGATCGTGGCTACTTGTCACAATACATGGTAACTGATAACGATAAGATGGAAGCAGATTTAGATAATCCTTACATCTTAATTACTGACAAAAAGATTTCCAATATTCAAGACATTTTGCCATTATTACAATCGATTGTTCAACAGGGCAAGTCACTTTTGATTATTGCTGACGATGTTGACGGTGAAGCATTGCCAACCTTAGTTTTAAACAAGATTCGTGGAACTTTCAATGTTGTGGCTGTTAAGGCTCCTGGATTTGGTGATCGTCGTAAGGAACAATTGGAAGATATTGCTATTTTAACTGGTGGTACAGTGATTACTTCTGATTTAGGCCTAGAGTTAAAAGACACAACAATTGATCAATTAGGACAAGCTGGCCGGGTTACAGTTACTAAAGATAATACTACAATTGTACAAGGCTCAGGCTCCAAAGATGCTATTGATGAACGTGTAAACTTAATCAAGAAGCAAGTTGAGGAAACAACTTCTGACTTTGATAAAGAAAAATTGCAAGAACGCTTGGCTAAATTAGCTGGTGGCGTGGGAGTCATCAAGGTCGGTGCAGCTACAGAAACTGAATTAAAAGAACGCAAATACCGGATTGAAGATGCTTTAAATGCTACCCGGGCTGCGGTTGAAGAAGGCTATGTTGCTGGTGGTGGTACAGCATTAATGAATATTATTCCTGCTGTAGAAAAATTGTCAGAAACAGAAACTGGCGACGTTCAAACAGGTATTAATATTGTAAAGCGTGCTTTGGAAGCACCTGTTCGTCAAATCGCAGAAAATGCTGGTAAAGAAGGATCTGTTGTTGTAGAGCACTTGAGAAACCAAGAATTAGAAGTTGGTTACAATGCAGCTTCCGACAAGTGGGAAAACATGATTGATGCTGGAATTATTGACCCAACTAAGGTGACACGTTCCGCATTACAAAATGCAGCTAGTGTTTCAGCTTTAATTTTAACAACTGAAGCTGTAGTTGCTGATAAGCCAGAACCAAAGGCTGCCGACACTGCTGGCGCTGCTAACCCAGCTGCTGGTATGGGCGGTATGATGTAATCTAATTATTAGATGTTAAAAGCCTCTTAAGACTTGTAATAAGTCTTAGGAGGCTTTTTAGTTAATCTATTTTTGGGAAGTTAATTTACTTAGGCTATATAATTAATCTAAACCAGAATTTAATTTAAAATAGGATTTAATTTTAGTGTTAATATTTAGTGCAATTAATCATGATGTGCTAATTACTAAAAAGAAAACACTTTTATGTGTTAACTGATATCATCAAAGTAATAAAGCCTATCATTGAACTGGAATATAGTTGGTGCAATTTTAGGTGATCTAACAAGGATACGAAAAAAGTGATTTTAGAAAAATGGTTTGTACTTAATATTCTATTGTGACAAACTCAGGGTGTTTACTATTTATATTATAACTATTTATTATAAAGTGAATCTGATTTTAAGTTTTTAAAACATTTTTATATATAACCGATAATCTATCGTCATATTAAGTAAACCATTCGTGAAAGAGCTTTTTTATGCATAATTAATTCCTTTTCTGGTTAATTAGCTGTTTGTTGGTATAATTATTTTATTCAATACAGCCTAGACCATTTTAAACTATCTGTTAATTAAAAGTAAATTTCTATTATAAGATATATTAAGAAAAGATTACTAATTGGATAAAAATTGAAAAGTTAGAGGAGAACAAATGAGAATAATTTTTGTCGGCGACGTTATGGGAGCAGTAGGGATGCAAACATTAACGGAGTATCTGCCCCGCTTAAAAGCAAAATATCATCCCCAAATTACTATTGTGAATGGTGAAAATGCTGATAATGGGCGGGGGATTAAAAGCCAACAATTTAAAGCAATTTTACATGCTGGAGCTGATATTGTCACCTTAGGCAATCATGCGTGGGATAAGTCTGAAGTTACCGATTTATTACAAAATAATGATAACCTATTAAGGCCTGCAAATTATCCAGGCCTGCATACTCCAGGCAAGGGCTTAGTAATTAAGCAGGTTAATCAAGAATATCTAGCAGTAATTAATTTGCAAGGACGAGCATTAATGGCCCCGATTGATGATCCTTTTACTAAAGCCGATTTGTTGTTAAAGCAAATACCTGCCGGTGTCAAAATTTTTATTGATTTTCATGCGGAAACTACTAGTGAAAAAGGGGCTTTAGCTCATTATTTGGATGGACGGGTTGATGCAATTGTTGGAACTCATACCCATGTGCAAACTAACGACGCCCAAATCTTGCCTGGTGGAACTGCCTTTTTAACTGACGTGGGGATGACAGGCTCATATGATGGTATTTTAGGAGTAAAGGCAACTGCCAGTGTCCAAAGGTTTTTAACTCAGCAGCCTACCCGTTATGAAATTGATGATCAAGGCCGCCACCAGATTAATTACTGTCTATTGGATTTAGAAAATAAAAATCACATCCAAGTAGGCCAAATTACCCCTGATCGTCCCTTAGATGATTAATTATAATGATTTTTAGTATAATAATAGTTATTAACAAGAGAGTTGAGAATTAATGCCACAAAAAACTAAAGATACGCCGATGATGCAACAATATTTAAGCATTAAAAAAGATTATCCCGATGCTTTTTTGTTTTATCGGATTGGTGATTTTTATGAAATGTTTTATGATGATGCCATTAAAGGCTCCCAAATTTTGGAGCTTACTTTAACAGCACGAAACAAAAATGCCCCTGATCCTATTCCCATGTGCGGGGTCCCACATCATGCCGCTGATAACTATATTGAAATTTTAGTAGATAAGGGTTATAAGGTGGCAATATGTGAGCAACTTGAAGATCCTAAAGAAGCAAAAGGTATGGTCAAACGGGGGATTATTAAGCTAGTGACTCCGGGTACTAACCTAGAAGATAAACCCAATCAAAGCAAAGAAAATAATTATTTGGCCGCCCTTTTTGTTAACAAAAAAACTTTTGGTTTTGCCTATACAGATTTATCCACGGGTGAGGTTAATGTTACCAGTTTTGTTGATTTTTCACAGGTGAAAAATGAGTTATTAAATATTCGCTGTAAGGAAATTGTAGTCGCTAATAATTTAGCAGAGCAATGGATTAAGCAGATTAATAAATTAGGTATTTTAGTCTCGCGTGAAGAGCCACAAAAAGATTATGCTGAAGTAGCCTTTGTAGCACAGTCTTTAAAAGCAGTTGCTGCAAAACAAGCGGTCAAGTATTTAATTTCTTATTTAATTGAAACCCAAAAGCGTTCTTTGGCTCACTTGCAAATTGCTAAAGTTTATACGGCTAATAAGTATTTACAGATGGATCATACTGTACAAAATAACCTGGAATTATTTCGTTCTTTACGTAATGGTGATAAATCAGGAACTTTAGTATGGCTATTAGATGAGGCAAAAACAGCCATGGGTAGTCGCCTTTTAAAAAAATGGCTGCAACGTCCCTTATTAGATCGACAACAATTGCAACAGCGGCAGGCAATTGTGCAAATCTTATTAGATAACTTTTTTCAACGCAGTTCGCTTCAAGATTATTTAACCAAAGTATACGATTTAGAACGTTTAGCAGGGCGGATTGCCTTTGGAAATGTGAACGGGCGAGACTTAATTCAATTAGCAACTTCTTTAAAACAAGTTCCGAAGATTAAAGCCGTTTTACGCGATTTAAACGAACCTATTATTAATGACTTGATGACTCAACTATCAGACTGTCAGTCAGTAGTTGAGTTAATCCAGCAGGCAATTGTGGACGATCCTCCTATTTCTGTAACCGAAGGTAATTTAATTCGTTCCGGATATAATCAGCAATTAGATCAATATCGTGAAGCTATGAAAAATGGCAAAACATGGATAGCACAATTGCAGACGCAAGAGCAAAAAGTTACCGGTATTAAGAACTTAAAAATTGGCTTTAATCGTGTCTTTGGTTATTATATTGAAGTAACAAATGCTAATAAGGATCAGGTACCCGCTGAGCGTTATCAAAGAAAGCAAACCTTAACTAATGCTGAGCGTTATATTACGCCAGAATTAAAAGAAAAAGAGCGCCTGATTTTAGAAGCAGAAGATAAGTCCACTGTGCTTGAACACCAGTTGTTTGTTCAAATTCGCGATCAAATCAAGCAACAAATCGCACTGATTCAATCATTGGCACAAAAGCTAGCCTTTTTAGATGTTTTGCAGTCATTTGCAGTAATCAGTGAACGCTATCATTATGTACAGCCCCAGTTTGTGGAAGACCAGCAAATTCAAATTGTTGATGGTCGACATCCAGTAGTAGAAAAAGTATTAGGTAAGCAAAAATATATACCTAACAGTGTCCAAATGGATGCTGATACTTCCATTTTATTAATCACCGGTCCTAATATGTCGGGTAAAAGCACTTATATGCGCCAGTTAGCTTTAATAGTTATTATGGCTCAAATTGGCTGTTTTGTACCAGCAGCCACAGCTAAAGTGCCAATTTTTGATCATATTTTTACGCGCATTGGAGCAGCAGATGATTTGATTTCAGGTAATTCAACCTTTATGGTGGAAATGATGGAAGCTAACGATGCCTTGCAGCATGCAACGCCACATTCATTAATTATTTTTGATGAGATTGGCCGGGGAACAGCTACTTACGATGGAATGGCCTTAGCGCAAGCAATTGTAGAATATTTGAATAATCATGTTCATGCTAAAACTTTATTTTCTACGCATTATCATGAGTTAACTGCTTTAGCTGATAAGTTAAAGGAAGTGCAGAATGTTCATGTGGATGCAACAGAAGAAAATGGACAATTAGTATTTTTGCATAAAGTTTTGCCAGGTCCTGCTGATAAATCTTATGGTATTCATGTAGCCAAATTAGCAGGTTTACCCCCGTCATTGTTACAGCGTGCTCAAAAAATTTTAGATCAATTAGAACAACAGCCACCACGAACTGTGACACCTACAACTAATCAAGAAACCACAACAACTCAAGTAATAGCTGAAGCTCAAAATGGTCAACTATCATTATTTAATGAACCGCAACCTAATCCTTACGATGGTTTATTACAACAATTAAAAGCAGCCAATTTGTTGAAAATGACTCCATTAGAGTCCATGAATTTATTAGCAAAATTACAAGATGAGCTTGCCCAAAAAGGAGGTTAATTATGGCGCATATTCAGCGTTTATCGCCGACATTAAGTAATCAAATTGCTGCTGGTGAAGTAATTGAACGTCCCGCTTCGGTGGTTAAAGAATTGGTAGAAAATGCCATTGATGCCCAAGCTAGCCAAATCGATATTGTCGTTAAAGATGCTGGAATTTCCTATATTAAAGTCACTGATAATGGTCAAGGAATAGCCAGTGAGGAAGTAGAAATGGCATTTCAACCTCATGCTACCAGCAAAATTAGTACAAATCAGGATTTATTTAATGTGAAAACTTTAGGCTTTCGCGGAGAAGCTTTAGCTAGTATTGCTGCGGTAGCCAAAGTTAGTTTAACCACCAGTACTGATGGCAGGCGTGGAGTATTGCTGCAAGTTGCTGGCGGTCAGCAATTGCATAAACAGACAGTCGCGGCCGCTCAGGGTACTAGTGTGGAAGTGGCAGATTTATTTTATAATACTCCTGCACGTTTAAAGTACATTAAAACGGTAAATACAGAATTAAATCGAATTATTGATATTGTTAATCGCTTGGCTTTAGCACAGCCACAAATTGCTTTTACACTAGTGAATGAGCAGAGGAATTTAATTCGTACTTCTGGCAACGGCAACTTACAGCAGACACTAGCAGGTATTTATAGCCGAAAAGCTGCTGAACAAATGGTTGCTTTAGCAACCCAAACGGCCGATTTTAAAATTAGTGGTTTAACGTCTTTACCCCAGCAAACTCGTGCTAGCCGTAATTATATTTCTTTGTTAATCAATGGCCGTTATATTGTTAATTACCGTCTAACTCAAGCACTTTTAGCTGGCTACGGCTCTAAGCTAATGGTGGGCCGTTACCCCATTGCGGTTTTACAAATTCAAATGGATCCCTTATTAGTAGATGTTAATGTTCATCCTACTAAACGTGAAGTGCGTCTAAGTAAAGAAGAGCAAGTAGCTGCCTTAATTCAGCAGACAATTGCCGATAAGCTAGGACAATTAAATCTCATCCAGCCAGCTCTTAATAATTTACCTACTCACACTGTTGCTAGCCAACCAGAGTCACTGCCGTTTTTGGTGGGTGCTGAAGAAGGAACCCAAATTGCAGAGCCCCAACCGTTTACAGCAACGAAAGTGTTAATTGCTCCTGAAGCAGTGAACTTGCGGCCGATTTTCAAAGATCCACAACATTTACAAGAATGGGATTTACATGTTAAAAAGTTTTGTCAACACTTAGGTGATACTAATCCGATCTCTTCGTCCGAAAAGCCGTTAACTGCGCAAGTTTCAACTGCTCCTTTTCCGGAATTACGTTTTTTGGCGCAAATTCACGGATCTTTTTTGCTAGCAGAAAGTGATAATGGCTTTTATCTTGTGGATCAGCATGCAGCACAAGAACGTGTTAATTATGAAAAATTTCGCCAAGAAGTAGGGCAAGTTAGTCACGATCAACAGCAGCTTTTAGTTCCTTTAGTGCTTGATTATCCTAATTCGGATGCAATCGTGATTAATGAACGTCTTAATATTTTACAAGCTGTCGGTTTAGGTATTAGTTCTTTTGGCCAAAATAGTTTCGTAGTTCAAAGTCATCCATCCTGGATACCTACTGGTCAAGAAGAGGCCACCATTCGCGAAATCATTGATTATGTATTAAAAGACGGTAAAATTAGTATTGCAAAGTTTCGTGAACAAACTGCTATTACTATGAGTTGTCGTTTATCAATTAAGGCTAATCATCATTTAGATCGAACTCAAGCACAAGCTATTTTAGATCAGTTAGCCCAAGCCAAAAATCCTTATAATTGTCCTCATGGCCGGCCAACGCTAGTACATTTTAGTGATCAAGATATTAAAAAGATGTTCAAAAGAATTCAAGATCCCCACCAATCGCGGCGGGTGAAGTGAGGTTAGAAAGTGTTTGAATATTTAAAAGGGCTTGTAACTTATATAGCACCGCAATATATCGTTGTAGAAGCTGGCGGCGTGGGTTATCGAATCTTGGTCGCCAACCCTTATCGTTACCAACAAGATCAAGTTAATACTGTATATGTTCAACAAATAGTGCGGGATAATGATCAAGCTCTCTATGGTTTTTTTGATTTGGCTGAAAAAAATTTATTTCAGCAATTAACTTCGGTTTCCGGAATTGGGCCTAAAAGTGCATTAGCAATTTTAGCTGATGATGATCATCAAGGATTAATTACAGCTATTTCGCAAAATGATGTCAAATTCTTAACCAAATTTCCGGGTGTAGGTAAAAAAACTGCACAACAAATTATTTTAGATTTGAAAGATAAATTAGAAAAACAAACCATTTTATCGTCACAGTCGTTGGCTAATCCCGCTTTAGCGACAGAGACTGATAATGTAGCCTTGAATGATGGTTTACAGGCACTAGAGGCCTTAGGATATAGTAAGCGTGAAATTGAAAAGATTACACCACAGTTACAGCAAACATCTTTGAAAACAGCTGGCGAATATTTACGTGCCGGTTTAAAATTATTGCGTTGAGAGGTGATTAAATGGACCAAGATGATATTACTAGTGATCAAGTATTGAACCAACAAGAAGCCAATATTGAAAAAACTTTGCGCCCTCAATCTTTGCAACAGTATATTGGCCAAAGCAAAGTAAAAAATCAATTACAGGTTTATATTCAAGCAGCTCAAAAGCGGGAAGAAGCCTTAGATCATGTCTTGTTATATGGACCACCGGGTTTAGGAAAGACCACTTTAGCTTTAGTAATTGCGAATGAATTGCAAGTTAAATTACATTCAACTACTGGACCATCAATTGAAAAGGCTGGTGATTTGGTGGCAATTTTAAGTGAATTACAGCCGGGTGATGTTTTATTTATTGACGAAATTCACCGTTTGCCTAAAAATGTTGAGGAAATTCTGTACTCGGCAATGGAAGACTTTTATATTGATATTGTTGTCGGTCAAGGTGCCGATGCTCATGCAATTCATTATCCATTGCCGCCCTTTACACTAATTGGTGCAACCACCAGAGCTGGGCAACTTTCAGCTCCTTTACGAAGTCGTTTTGGTATTATTGAACATATGGCTTATTATGATGAAAACGAGTTAATGTTAATTGTCAAGCGCTCAGCACAAGTACTAGATATTGCAATTGATGACACGGGCGCCCAAGAATTGGCACGTCGCTCTCGCGGTACGCCCCGGGTTGCTAACCGTTTATTAAAGCGGGTGCGTGATTTTGTACAAGTTGCCGGACAAGAAAAAATCACCGCGCAAAATGCTGCAAGTGCCTTAGATCAGCTGCAAGTAGATAATGCTGGCTTGGATCAAGTTGACCGCAAGTTATTATTAATGATGATTAATCTTTACCAGGGTGGTCCTTTAGGCTTAAAAACAATGGCGGTTAATATTGGTGAAGAACAAGAAACTGTGGAAGCTGTTTATGAGCCGTATTTATTACAGCGAGGATTCTTAAAGCGAACCCCACGCGGACGGGTAGTTACTGCTAAGGCTTATCAGCATTTGGGAATCAATCCCCCACAAAAGAATGGAGAATAAAATGCTTACTTTAGATGATTTTGATTATGATTTACCTCAAGAATTAATTGCCCAAACCCCCTTAAAAAAACGGGATCAATCTCGCTTATTAGTTTTAGATCACAAAAGTGGTGAGTATCAGGACCGCCATTTTTATGATATTTTGAATTATCTTAATCCGGGGGATGCCTTAGTGATGAATGACACTAAGGTTTTGCCAGCACGCTTATATGGAGTTAAAGAAAATACTCAAGCGCATTTAGAGGTTTTATTATTAAATAATACCGAAGGCGATAATTGGGAAGTGTTGATGAAACCTGCTCGTCGTGCACCAATAGGAACGAAAGTTGATTTTGGACAAGGGAAATTGACTGCTACAGTGACTAAAGAATTAGAACATGGCGGCAGAATGATCCACTTTGATTATGACGGCATTTTTATGGAAATTTTGGAAGAATTAGGCGAAATGCCCTTGCCTCCTTATATCAAAAAGAAATTAGACGACCCGGACCGCTATCAAACAGTTTATGCACGCGAACAAGGTTCAGCAGCTGCACCAACAGCGGGATTGCATTGGACCAAAGAGCTGTTACAGAAAGTTCAAGATAAGGGCGTACATTTAGTTTATTTGACTTTACACGTGGGTTTAGGAACATTCCGACCTGTTTCTGAACAAAATATTGATGAGCACAAAATGCATAGCGAATTTTATCGTTTGACGCCAAAAGCTGCTAAAGCTTTAAATGATGTTCGTGCTCAAGGCGGTAAAATTGTTGCGACTGGTACTACTTCAATTCGAACCTTGGAAACAATTGGTACTAAATTCCAAGGTGAAATCCACGCTGATAGTGGTTGGACCGACATTTTTATTAAGCCGGGATATAAATGGAAAGTAGTTGATGAATTTATTACAAATTTTCATTTACCAAAATCGACTTTAGTTATGCTAGTCGCTTCTTTTACAGGTCGAGAAAATATTTTGCATGCTTATCAACATGCTGTTCAAGAAAAATATCGTTTCTTCAGTTTTGGCGATGCCATGTTTATTAAATAAATCGTAATGAGGTAGTTATGGAACAACCAATTAGATATCGCTTAATTAAAAAAGAAAAACATACTGGAGCTCGCCTGGGTGAATTAATTACACCCCATGGTACTTTTCCCACACCAATTTTTATGCCGGTTGGCACGCAGGCCAGCGTAAAAACCATGGCGCCAGAAGAGCTCAAGGATATGGGAGCTTCGGTAATCTTAGCTAATACCTATCATCTCTGGCTGCGTCCGGGTTCGAAATTGGTTCAAGAAGCTGGTGGTTTACATCAATTTATGAACTGGGATCGAGGAATTTTAACAGATTCAGGTGGCTTTCAGGTTTTCTCTCTTGCTAAAAGACGTGGAATTAGTGAAGAGGGCGTCACCTTTAAGAGCCATCTTGATGGACAAAAAATGTTTTTATCACCTGAAAAAGCTATTCATATTGAAAACGACTTGGGTCCAGATATTATGATGAGTTTAGATGAATGTCCACCATTTTTTGAGTCATATGACTATTTAAAATCCTCTGTTGCCCGCACTTCCCGCTGGGCTTTGCGGGGATTAAAAGCTCATCGCAATCCACAAAGCCAGGGTATCTTTGGTATTGTACAAGGCGGCGGCTATCGGGATTTGCGGACACAAAGTGCGCATGATTTGACAAGCTTGGATTTTGCTGGTTATTCGATTGGTGGCTTATCGGTGGGAGAAACTAAGGCCGAAATGAATCGGGTTTTGGAATTTACTACTCCTTTACTTCCCGAAAATAAACCGCGTTATTTAATGGGCGTAGGCACAGCCGATTCTTTGTTAGATGGAGTAATTCGAGGAATTGATATGTTTGATTGTGTCTTGCCGACTCGCATTGCCCGTAATGGTACTTGCATGACTTCGCAAGGGCGCTTAGTAGTGAAAAATGCCCAATATGCTCACGACTTTACCCCGTTGGATCCTAATTGTGATTGTTATGCTTGTCGCAATTATACGCGGTCTTATATTCGACATCTCTTGCAGGTTAATGAAACTTTTGGAATTCATTTAACCAGCTATCATAATTTGTATTATTTAATCCATTTAATGGCTCAGATTAGGCAAGCAATTTTAGATGATAATTTGTTAGAATTGCGTCAAGAAGTTTTTGAACAATATGGTTTTAATCAAAAAGATGCCAAGAATTTTTAGCATAATAGTGTGCAAGTGCTAATTGTTTGTTAGAATGTAATTAATGAAGTTAAATTTTAATGAGGTGAAAGAATTGAAGTTATTAGCAGCAGCAAGTAATGGCAGTAGTTATTCTATGTTTTTTATTATTATTGTATTTTTTGCTTTAATGTATTTTACAATGTATCGGCCCCAAAAAAAGCAACAACAAAAGCGTCAAGAAATGCTTAATCAAATTAAAGTAGGTGATCCAGTAGTTACGATTGGCGGTCTGCATGGGAATATTGATTCGTTAAATGATGCGGATAAAACTGTCGTTTTAGATTGCGATGGTATTTACTTAACTTTTAGCCGCTCGGCTATTCGCAGTGTAGCTACAACTTCTTCTCAACCTGCAGCTCCAGTTTCTGCTGCTCCTGGTGCAACAAAAGAAAAAAATGAAGCTGCAGCATCTAAAGCAGCCCAACCAACAGCTGAAGATAAGACGGCCACAGCAGCTACAACTCAACCAGAACCTACTAGTGATGCTGATAAAGCAGAGCCTTCAGCGACAGATTCTCAAAGTGAAAAAAATGAATAGTTAAATTTTTTATGAGCTGTTACAAATTAACCTTGTGCAGCTCATTTTTTAGGTATTATTCAGGGCAAGAGTGTAAAATAAAAGTGGTAATATCACTAATAGCTCTAGGAGTAAACTATGGCAAAAGAACAACGAACTATTTTTATTATTTTTGGCGGTTCTGGTGATTTAGCCCACCGCAAATTATATCCAGCTTTATTTAAGTTATATGTTAAAGGTTATCTACAAGACCACTTTGCTGTAATTGGCACGGCAAGAAGGCCATGGAGTCATGAATATTTTCGACAAACAGTAATGGAATCTATTGGGGCAGATATTGGTGATCAGGAAAAAATTTCTAGTTTTGCCCAGCATTTTTATTATCAGGCTCATGATGTTAATGATGCTAATCATTATGTTGCCTTAAAAAAGCTAGCTGCCCAGTTAAGCCAGCAATATCAAACAGGTGCTAATCAAATCTTTTACATGGCAGTAGCTCCTCGCTTTTTTGGGACAGTGGCCAGTCACATTAATTCTGAGGGTCTCTTAACAGCTCAAGGATATAATCGGTTAGTGATTGAAAAACCATTTGGCCGCGACTTAAAGAGTGCTACAGAGTTAAATAGCAGTATTGCTGCGACCTTTCAGGAGAATCAAATTTATCGTATTGATCATTATTTGGGCAAGGAAATGGTTCAAGCTTTACCGCTTTTACGTTTTACGAATCCGATTTTAGAAGCTGTCTGGAATAAAAATTATCTTAGTAACGTCCAAATTACACTTGCAGAAACTTTAGGTGTGGGTGAACGGGCCGGATATTATGAAACCGCGGGTGCTTTAAGGGATATGATTCAAAATCATGCCCTGCAAATTTTGGGTTTAGTAGCAATGGAAAAGCCCCAGGAATTTTCTTCAGCTGCAGTTCATCAAGAAAAAAGCCGCTTATTTGCCCAATTACCGACTTATTCTCCTGAACAAGTAGCAGTAAATTTTGTTCGTGGCCAATATGGTGCTGATCATAAGGGGAACCAATTAGCATATCGTCAAGCTGACAATGTAGCAGATGATTCCCCGATTGAAACATTTGTAGCTGGGAAAATTTTAATAGATAATCCGCGGTGGCAAGGGGTGCCTTTTTATGTTCGCAGTGGTAAACGCCTTTGCCAAAAAACGACAAGGATTGATTTAGTTTTTAAAACTACAGCTAATAAAATATTTTCACAAGCGCAATTACAAGAAGTCGCTACTCAGCCAGTAATTTTAAGTATTTTTGTTGAGCCGACGCAAGGCTTGAGTTTGGCACTCAATGGAACTAATCCGGGCATGGCTTTACGGCCGTTTATGCATACACTAGACTTTTGGCAGTCGCAAGAAGAAATGTCTAATTCCCAAGAAGCTTATGAAAAATTATTAATTGATATTATTCATGGCGATCAAACTAACTTTACTAATTGGCAAGAGCAAGAACATACTTGGCGTTTTATTGATCAAATTCGTCAATATTGGGATCAAAACGTACCCCAATTTCCTAATTATTATAGTAATAGTTTTGGTCCTAAAGCCAGCAACGAACTATTAGCTCGCGATGGCAATGAATGGGTCTGGAGTAATGAGTTTGGCCAATGAGTTTTTTAGATTTACCACAAATTATTCACGATGACCGCCATATAATTCACGTTGATATGGATGCTTTTTATGCTTCAGTAGAAGAGCAGCAGCATCCTCATTATCGTCACAAAGCTTTAGTGATTGCGCCTGATCCGCGTCAGCATAATGGTCATGGAGTGATTACTACTGCTAATTATAAGGCGCGCCAATATGGTATCGGTTCGGCAATGCCTGCTATTAAAGCTGTAGAAAAAATCCCCGCGGCTCAATTACAATTTACACCGCCAAATTTTCCCTTATATCGTCAAATTTCATCCCAAATTCATCAAATTTTTAACCAGGTTACTGATATTTGGGAGCCTGTGGCCTTAGATGAGGCCTATTTAGATGTTACACATAATAAACTTGCACTAGATGATGAAATTCGCTTGGCTTTAATTATTCAACGTACAATTAAGCGTCAACTGCGGTTGACTTGTTCTGTTGGAGTTTCGTACAATAAGTTTTTAGCTAAAATGGCTTCTGATTATGCTAAGCCTTTTGGTCGAACGGTTATCACCAGTAGGCAAGCACAAAATTTTTTGGCTCAAATGCCAATTAGTAAATTTCATGGTGTGGGCAAAGCTTTACAGCAAAAGTTAAATCAACTAGGGTTGCACACCGGTCAGGATTTACAATCAGTATCAGTCGACTTTTTAACTAAAAAATTTGGCAAAACAGGCTTTTTGTTATATCAACGAGCACATGGAATTGATAATCAGCCTGTCAAAGCCCATCGTCAAAATAAGTCTATTGGTCGCGAGCAGACTTTTAATCGGCCCATTTTCAACGACCAATTAACACAACAGATATTTCAGCAGATGTCCCAGCAAGTAGCTCAAACCTTACAGCAAAAGCGTCTTGTGGGGCAGACAGTAGTTATTAAAGTACGAACTGTGGAATTTGTTACCTATACGCGGCGAAGGACTTTAGAACATTTTACAAACAATGCAGAACTAATTTTTCAAGTTAGTCAGCAATTATTTGAAGAATTAGCTTTGCAGACTCAGCCTTTGCGTTTATTGGGGGTAACTATGACGAATCTGAGTGAACAAAATTTTGAAGAGATAGAATTATTTTAGGAGGACCAGTATGAATACTTTTGGAGAAATTATTGATAAAATCTCTGCTGCACCAAAAATTATTATCCATCGACACGTACATCCAGATCCTGATGCTTTAGGCTCACAGCTAGGTCTAGCTGCCAGTATTCGCGCCGCTTATCCGGACAAAACTGTCTTATTGGCAGGTGAAGGAGTAGGCGATTTAGCATGGATTAGTACAATGGATCAGGTGACTGATAGTGATTATCAGGGAGCTTTAGTAATTGTCGTTGATACGGCTGATCGGCCTCGCATTAGTGATCAGCGTTATAATCAAGGAGCTAGTCTAATTAAAATTGATCATCATCCCAATATAGATCCTTATGGTGATTTGTTATACGTTGATACCAGTGCTTCTAGTTGTTCTGAAATTATTGGCAACTTAATTAATGCTGCTGGAACCAAATTACACATGACTGATCAGGCAGCAGCTAGTTTATATACAGGAATTGTAGGTGATACAGGCCGCTTTTTGTATCCTAGTACTACAGTCCACACTTTAAATTTGGCAGCGCAGTTAATTAGCCACAATTTTGATCCTAATGCGATTAATTTAAAAATGGGCGAGGTTACATTAAATCAAGCTCGCTTACAGGGTTACGTCTATGATCATCTTCAAGTAGATATTAGTGGAGCTGCTAAATTGATAGTACCCCAGTCTTTATTGCAATCTTTAGATTTAAGCGCTGAAGATGCTCACGTTGTGGTTTCTACTCCAGGACGGCTTAAGGGCGTGCATAGCTGGGTAATGGGCGTTGAACAAAGTGATGGCAGCTATCGCATTCATTTACGTTCTCAAGGACCAGAAATTAATGAATTAGCAGCTGCTCATCATGGCGGCGGACATCCCTTAGCAAGTGGAGCTAAGGCCCAAGATGAAGCAGAAGTTCAACAAATTTTTACAGAACTAATTGCATTACAACAACAATTTAATGAATGAGGTATTATTATGGCAACATTTGCCGATTATCATTTGGCGGATTTTATGAATCAAGCACTTCAAAAAATTAATTTTCAAAATCCTACTCCGGTCCAAGAACAAGTAATACCGCTAATTAAAGCCGGTAAGGATGTTATTGTTCAAGCACAAACTGGCAGCGGTAAAACCCATGCTTATTTGATACCACTAATTAATCAGCTTACAGCTGATTTAAAAGTTCAGTTGATCATTACGGCTCCTAGTCGTGAATTAGCTTATCAAATTCGTTTAGCTGCCGAAAAGTTGATTGAGACATCTTCAGCTACTATTCATATTGGCTTTTATGTGGGTGGTACTGATAAGTTAAAGCAAGTTCAGCAATTACAGCGTTGGCAACCCCAAATAGTAATTGGAACGCCCGGAAGAATTTTAGATTTAATTAAAACCCATAGTTTACAGGTTCAGACAGTCCAATACCTGGTGATTGATGAAGCAGACATGACTTTAGATATGGGCTTTTTGAATCAAGTCGATCAAATTGCCAGCAGCTTACCTACTAAGTTACAGACAATGGTTTTTTCTGCGACTATCCCTCCGAAGCTTCAACCTTTCTTAAAAAAATATTTGTATCAGCCAGTATTTGAAAAATTGGAAGTACCTACAGTGATTGCTCCCAATATTCAAAATTGGGCATTGTTTACTCGCGGACAAGATCCCAAGGCGGTTTTATATCAAGTCTTAACTTTAGGGCAGCCTTATTTAGCCTTGATATTTGCGAATACAATAAAGGCCGTCGATGAAATTTATGATTATTTAACAGCTCAAGGACTTAAAGTCGCTAAAATTCATGGTGATCTTACGCCGAGAATCCGTAAGCGGACTATGAAAGCTATTGAAAATATGGAATATCAATATGTAGTAGCTTCTGATTTAGCCGCTCGAGGGATTGATATCAAGGGTATTTCTCATGTTATTAATGCTCAAATTCCCACTGAAGATGAATTTTTCATTCATCGAGTGGGTCGAACGGGGCGTAATCAGATGTCTGGCATTGCTATTACCTTATATGGGCCAGATGAAGAAGAAAAAATTGCGCACCTCGAAAATTTGGGTATTCATTTTGCCTATAAGGAAATTAAGAATCACGAGTTAGTGAAAGCTAAACCGCATGATCGCCGACAACAGCGAACTGCCAAACAAACAGCCTTAGATCCGACTTTAAAGGGCTTTGTTAAAAAGGCGCAACGCAAGAAAAAACCTGGATATCGTAAAAAAATTAAGGCGGCTATTCAGGCAGACCAAAAGCAAAAGCGTAAATTACAACAGCGTGCTGAACGCCAACGCTTGCGCAAATTACGTAAGCAACAAGGATAAAAGTTGACTTTTCTGGAATTTATTATTATTATTTTGAATGGATATGTTATTAATTAAATTTCTTCTAGAGAGGGTAAGGTTGGTGCAATTACCTAGAAATTGATTAGTAATGCTGCCAATTTAATAAACAATTGATGTAAAAACTTTAAAAGAGGCAAACGACAAAATCGTTGCAACCAAGGTGGTACCGCGCTCGGGCGTCCTTGAATGGCAACGATTTTGTTTTTATTTGGAGGCAATATTGATGAAAAAAATGTCTAGTGCTGAAGTACGGCAAATGTTTCTTGATTTCTTTAAAACTAAGGGTCATACCATTGAACCCAGTGCATCTTTAATTCCTAAAAATGACCCATCTTTACTCTGGATTAATTCGGGGGTAGCAACTTTAAAAAAGTATTTTGACGGTGAAGTTATTCCGAAGAATCCCCGTTTAACTTCTGCTCAAAAAAGTATTCGGACTAATGATATTGAAAATGTTGGCCGGACAGCACGCCATCAAACTTTTTTTGAAATGCTCGGGAATTTTTCAGTAGGTGATTATTTTAAAAAAGACGCAATTGCTTGGGCTTGGGAGTTATTAACTAGTCCAGAGTGGTTTGATTTTGATCCTCAAAGACTATATATTACAGTTTACCCTAAGGATAACGATGCCTATGAGTTATGGCAACAACAAGGGGTAGCAGCTAATCATATTTATAAAGACGAGGACAATTTTTGGGATATAGGTGTTGGTCCTAGTGGTCCAGATTCGGAAATTTTTTACGATCGCGGTCAAGAAAATAATGATGTCGCTGAAAATGATCCCGAAAATTATCCCGGAGGGGAAAATTCCCGCTATCTAGAAATTTGGAATATTGTTTTTTCTCAGTTTAATCACTTGCCTGATGGACGCTTTGTTGACCAGCCCCATAAAAATATTGATACAGGAATGGGCTTAGAACGGATTGTTTCGGTTATTCAAGATGCTCCAACAAATTTTGAAACTGATTTGTTCATGCCAATTATTCAGGCTACAGAAAAATTAAGTGCACAAAAACACTACGCGCAAAATTCTGAAGATGATGTGGCCTTTAAAATCATTGCTGACCATGCGCGCGCTGTAACCTTTGCGATTGGTGATGGGGCAATTCCTTCTAATGAAGGGCGTGGCTATGTTCTCCGTCGGCTTATTCGCCGGGCAGCCTTAAATGGCCAAAAATTGGGAATCAAGCAGGCCTTCTTATATCAATTAGTGCCAGTAGTTGGCAAAATCATGCAAAGTTATTATCCCGAAATTCTTCAACAGCAAGACTTTATTCAAAAAGTCATTCACTCAGAAGAAGATCGCTTCGCCAATACTTTAAGTGAAGGTTTGGATTTATTAAATAATGAAATTAATTCGGTTAAACAATCTGGAAGTTCAATTTTAAGCGGCCAAGCCGCCTTTCGCCTATTTGATACCTATGGCTTTCCTTATGAATTGACAGTTGAATATGCTCAAGAGCAAGGTTTGAGTGTGGATAAAGATGGTTTTTCTGCAGAGATGGAAAAGCAAAAAGAACGGGCTCGCCAAGCGCGCGGTCATCAACAGTCAATGGGTTCTCAAGACAAATTATTAATGTCAATTAAAACTGCCAGTCAGTTTATTGGCTATAATAATTACAGCAGTGATCACTGCACTTTGAAAAATATTATCACCAACGACCAAGCAGTAAATCAAGTAACACAAGGTACAGCACAGTTAATCTTTGATCAAACTCCTTTTTATGCGGAAATGGGTGGTCAAGTAGCTGATGTCGGTGTGATTAAAAATGCTAATGGAGAAATTGTTGCCCAAGTAGAAGATGTGCAGCATGCACCTAATGGCCAAAATTTACACTTTGTTCAAGTACAAGCACCTTTAAAGGTTAATGAACAGTATCGCTTAGAAATTGATGTAGCATTTCGGCAAAAAGTGCGCCGTAACCATACTGCTACACACTTATTGGATCAAGCTCTCCGCAATGTCTTAGGGTCTCATACACATCAAGCAGGATCCTTAGTGGAGCCGGATTATCTTCGTTTTGACTTTACAAGTTTGGAAAAAGTATCTTCACAGCAATTAGCTCAAATTGAACAAATTGTCAATGAACAAATTTGGAAAGAAATTCCAGTACAAACCATTGAAACTGATTTAGATTCCGCTAAAAAAATGGGGGCGATTGCGCTATTTGATGATAAATATGGTGATCAAGTCCGCGTTGTCAAGATTGGTGATTTTTCTTTGGAACTTTGTGGTGGTACTCATGTTGCTAACACAGCTGAAATTGGTCTATTTAAGATTACTTCTGAAGCCTCAACAGGAGCCGGGGTTCGTCGGATTACCGCGGTTACTAGCCAAGAAGCTTGGCAGTATTTAGATAATCAATTACAAAATCTCACCCAGATTCAAACCCAATTAAAAGTTCCGCAAACTAAAGACTTACCAGCAAAAGTTGACCAATTACTTGCAGATTTAAAGTCAACTCAACATCAATTAGAGAATTTGCAAACTAAATTAGTGCAACAACAAGCTAATAGTATTTTAGACCAAGTTAAACAAGTAGGATCCTGGCGGCTAATTGCTGAAATTGCACCTGTAAATAATATGAAAGAATTACGTCAAATTGCTGATGACTGGAAAAATAAGCAAAATTCCGATATTCTAGTTTTAGGTGCCAAAAATGGCGATAAAGCTAATTTATTAGTAGCACTCAATCAATCCGCTTTAGATCAAGGCTTAAGTGCTGGCGAGTTAATTAAGCAAATTGCGCCTAAAATTAACGGCGGCGGCGGCGGCCGCGCTCAAATGGCGCAAGCTGGCGGTAAGAATCCTGCAGGTTTGCAATCCGCTTTACAATTAGCTGAGCAGTTATTAGCTAAGTAAGCAAAATTCACAAATGAATTAAGCAAGTCACAATCGCTATTTTACCGGTAATGAATACGACAATAAAAAATAATATTTGTGATTATTTTGTTTTTTGAGTATGATAGGGAATATAAAAGGGGTGGAAGCTTGTGAGTTCATTAGATAATACAATGAGTTTTGATTTTAACGAAAGTCGGCGTCAAGATGTACGGGCAACTTTAAAAAAGGTATATCAGGCCTTGGAAGATAAGGGATATAATCCTATTAACCAAATCGTAGGTTATTTACTTTCAGGGGATCCTGCTTATATTCCACGTTATAACGATGCACGTAATTTGATTTTAAAACATGAGCGTGACGAGATTATTGAAGAACTGGTCCGCTTTTACTTGGAACATGATCATGATGGAGCAAAATAAGTGAGAATAATGGGATTAGATGTTGGCTCCAAAACTGTTGGAGTCGCTGTGAGTGATTTACTCGGCTGGACAGCCCAAGGAGTCGAAATTATTCGAATTGATGAGACAAAACAAGAATATGGCTTGGAGCGCTTAGCACAATTGGTAGCTAAATATCAAGTGGAAAAGTTTGTCGTTGGCTTTCCTAAAAATATGAATAATACGGTTGGCGAACGTGCTGAAAAATCTCAAGCTTATGGACAAATGCTGGAAGAAAAGTTTCATTTACCAGTAGATTATATTGACGAACGTTTAACTACTGTCCAGGCATCACGCATGTTAATTGAAGAAGGAGATGCTTCCCGCCATCGGCGACATCAAGTGATTGACAAATTAGCAGCAGTAATGATTTTACAAAATTACTTGGATCGTTTGTCTTATCAAAAAACGCAAGGACAGGATTAGAAAGGACTAACTATGACACAGCAAATGGAAAATGATGATCGAGAGATTATTTTAAGTGATGATCAAGGTCATCAAGAAGCTTATCGGATTTTGTTTACCTTTGATTCTCAAGATTATGGCAAGTCCTATGTTTTGATGTACCGTGCCGCAGCTGAGGAAGAAGACGAAATTGAGATTCAGGCTTTTAGTTATACTCCAGATGAAAGCGGCGATGTTACATCTGGTGATTTGACACCAATTGAAGACGATGCAGAATGGGAAATGGTTCAAGAAGTGTTGAATACTTTTTCGGCTACTGATCAGCCAGACGAACAATAAAATACGAATATTAGGGTGTATGGTATGGTAAGTGGATTGATTATTCTCATTCTAGCCTATGGAGTTTACGTTGGTGTTAGAAGAGGACTAGTAATGCAAATGGTTTATACAACGGGCTATGCTATTAGTTTGGCCATAGCCATTATGAACTGTCGATGGCTAGGATCCAAGCTAGATTTGTTGGTTCCATATCCTTCAGCTTCGCCACGCAGTTATTTTGCTTTTTTTAGTACAAAAGTTAGTTTGAGTTTAGATCAAGCATTTTATTGCGGTGTGGCTTTTGTTTTTATTTTGTTTGTCGGCTGGATGATAACGCGCATCATTGGAGCTTATTTACATGATTTAACTTTTTATCCTCTTCCTGCAGATCTTAATCATGTTAGTGGGGCATTATTGGCTTTTATCTGTAATTATGCAGCTATTTTTTTCGTATTATATGTCCTGGCTTTAATTCCAATTTCGGGACTGCAAAAGTCACTGAACAATTCCTTGATTGCATCTACTATGATTAGATACTCTATTTTTTTAACACGTCCATTTACGCAATTACTGTTGGCTATCCCCTAATAGTATGGATAATAAGCAAGTATGTGAAAAAGGCTGGCAATTCTATTTTTTGCGCAGCCTTTTTCGTATATTATTTATTTTTATAAGGAAAATTCATGAACAGACGAATATTACAAACATTAGAATATGAAAAGATTAAGCAGGCCTTAAGCCAATATTTAATTACTGCTCAAGGTCAAAGGCAGTTACAGCATCTTCATCCAAGTAGTCAGTTCCCACAAGTTCAAAAATGGTTAGATGAAACTAAAGACGGCTGTGATATTTTACGTCTTAATCAGGAGATACCAATTCAAGCTACCAAAAACATTGAGCAAGAATTGAAACGCTTAAAAATTGCCGCAACTTTGAATGGCAGCGAGCTTTTTCATGTAAGTCAAATTTTACAAACTACGCAAGATGTAAGAGACTTTTTTAGTGATTTGAGAACTGACGGTCAAGATTTGCGCAGATTATATGAACTAGCTGATCAGTTAGTTAGTTTGCCGCAACTCAGCCAAAGACTTAGTAAATCTGTCGATCATACTGGGAAAATCTTAGATGGTGCATCTCCAGCTCTCAAACAAATCCGCAAAACTCTACAAACGGCTCAACAGCGTGTTCGCGATCGCATGGAGCAATACTTGCGCAGCTCAAGTAGTAAATATCTTAGTGAACCTATTATTACCGTTCGTGAAGGTCATTTAGTATTGCCTGTGAAACAAGCTGCCCGCAATCATTTTGGAGGTGTAGTCTACGACCAAAGTGCTAGTGGACAAACCGTTTATGTCGAGCCACAAAGTGTTATTGCTTTAAATAATGTTGTTCAAGAGCAACAAGTAGCTGAAAAACAAGAATTACAACGGATTTTGCAGGAATTAAGTGATTTATTACGTCCTTATCAAAATGAATTACGCCAAAATGCTTGGCTTATTGGGCAGTTGGATTTAATTCAGGCTAAAGCTCACTATGCAAAGCAAATACAAGCTACTGAACCTCATTTAAGTACGGACAATCAGTTAAATTTAAAGTCAGCCCGTCATCCCTTAATTGATCCACAACAAGTAGTCCCTAACTCAATTGAATTAGGAAAGTCGTATCGTAATTTAATTATTACCGGTCCAAATACTGGTGGGAAGACGATTGCTTTAAAAACTGTTGGCTTACTGGAATTAATGGCGCAGTCGGGGTTATTTATTCCGGCTGCTGAAGATAGTCAAGTAGCGATTTTCCAGGATGTTTTTGCTGATATTGGTGATGAACAATCAATTGAACAAAACCTTAGTACTTTTTCTTCACACATGGATAATATTATCAATATTCTTCAACATGCCAATCAGTATAGCCTGATTTTATTAGATGAATTAGGCGCTGGGACCGATCCTCAAGAAGGAGCGGCCTTAGCTATATCCTTAATTGAAGCCTTTAATCAAGCGGGCAGCGATTTAATGGTGACCACACATTATCCTGAATTAAAAGTTTTTGCTTACAATTATGAGCAAACCATCAATGCTTCCATGGAATTTGATCAAGAAACACTCCAGCCTACCTATCGGCTTTTAGTTGGAATACCCGGAAGTAGTAATGCCTTTGATATTGCGCAACGTTTGGGAATGCAAGCAAGTATTGTGCAGCGGGCGCGTCAATTGCAAAGCGGAGCTAGCCAAGATTTGAATGCGATGATTCAAGATTTGGAGCGTCAACGTAAAAATTATGAAAATTCCGCTCATCAATATCACCAGCAGTTACAAACTCTTCAACAACAGCAAGCAGAACTTACTGCGCAACAACAGCAATTGCAACAACAACAAGATCAACTTCTCGATCAAGCCCAGGCTAAAGCTAATCAGTTGCTAGAGCGTACGCAACAGCAAGCAGAAAAGATTATTGCTCATTTGCGTGATTTACAACAGCAAGGTGCTCAAGCAGTCAAAGATGACCAGCTTATCAGGGCCCAGACTCAATTAAAGCATTTACATCAAAATCGTCATTTAACAACTAATAAGGTTTTGCAGCGTGAAAAACGAAAGCAGGCTATTAAAGTTGGGGATGATGTCCATGTAGATTCTTATGATCAAGATGGTGTAGTAATTGGTCAAGATAAAAAGGGTAATTTTGAAGTGCAATTGGGTATTTTAAAAATGCGTTTGCCTAAAGAACAATTAACCAAGATTAACGCTCAGCCTCAAGTTCAACAGCAAACGATCTCTCAGCGTCGCGCCCATAGTGCTTTGCCACTCCAGTTAGACTTACGAGGTAAACGTTATGAAGAAGCTATGACAGATTTGGACCAATATATTGACGCAGCCTTGTTAGCTAATTATAATCAAGTTACGATTGTTCATGGTTTTGGAACGGGAGTAATTCGTAAAGGTGTACAGAAATATCTGCAAAATAATCCGCGCATAAAAAAATTCAATTATGCCCCAGCCAATGCTGGGGGTCAGGGTGCCACGATTGTTATTTTAGGTTAAGAGCAAAAAATTTTGTAAATAAGATTCACCTTGCTAAAATGAGGTAGAATAAGAGGAGATGATATTGATGGTTGAAGAAGTTACCGATCAAACTTTTCAAGATGAAACCAGTCAAGGCTTAGTGTTAACAGATTTTTGGGCAACTTGGTGTGGTCCTTGTCGGATGCAGTCCCCCGTGATTGAAAAATTATCGGGAATGTATGATGATGTTAAATTTACCAAGATGGATGTCGATGCTAATCCTAAGACACCAAATGAATTTGGTATTCAGGCAATTCCTACTTTGCTTTTAAAGAAAGACGGCCAAGTAGTAGAAACTATGGTCGGTTATCATAGTGAAGCACAATTAAAACAAATTATTGAAAAGCACTCTTAAAGTGACTATTTAATAAGTAATTAGTAACAAAGGGTTGGGACGAGGGTCTCAACCTATTTTTGTTGAGATATTTCAAGACTAGATAAGATAAATTTGAACGGCGATAAATAGTTGTCTCCATTGGTTTTTTTGCTATAATGAAGCTGATTGCTGTCAAATTTTTTAAATTTAATTTCGAAAATATGTCGAAGTGTTATACTATATTGGTGTCAGTAGGAGGAATAAAGACTATTGAAAGAATTTTTTAATCACCATACAGCAGTAAAATTTATTGGTAGAACAATTTTTTATTTTTTAATCATTATGGCTTTAGTTTATTTATATAGTTATGCTGGCATTAATAACAGTGGCTTTATTTATAATGAATTTTAGGAGGAACTTTTACCGTGAGTTATCAAATAACTAATATTTTGACGGCAATTGATCAAGTTGCTCAAGACAATTTAGATGATTGCTATCAAGATGAACAGGGTTCTCACACTTATCAAGATTTATATCAACAAACTAACTGTTTAGCTGCTTATTTGCAGTCCTTGGCGCTGCCTCAAGAAGCTCCAGTGATCGTGTATGGCGATCAAAGCTTTTTAATGGTAGTGACTATGCTTGCAGCAGTTAAGGCTGGTCATGCCTATATCCCTGTCGATGCCCATTCACCTAAAGAACGTTTAATTCAAATTAATGAAATTGCGCATCCCGCAGCAATATTAGGCACTCTTGAGCTGCCTGTTCAGTTGGATACATTGACTGTAACACCTGACCAAATTCAAGCACATCTGAATTATCAGGCAACGCCTTTAGATCGTACTCAAAGTGTTGCAGGCGATCAGAATTTTTATATTATCTTTACTTCGGGAACGACTGGTGTACCTAAGGGAGTTCAAATTAGTCATAATAACTTATTAAGCTACGTTAACTGGACAGTCAATGACTTTAATCTGCATGCTAAAATTCGCTGTTTATCTCAGCCACCTTATTCTTTCGACTTGTCAGTGATGGATCTTTATCCAACCTTAGTCTTAGGGGGAAAGTTATTAGCTATTTCTCATGCTACTACCGAAAACTTTGGCCAGCTCTTTAAAGTGTTGCCGACCTTAGACTTAGAGGAGTGGGTATCTACTCCTTCATTTGCCGAGTTATGCTTATTAGATAAGAACTTTAAACAAGAAAATTATCCACACTTGCATCACTTTTTGTTCTGCGGTGAAGAACTAACACGTAGTACCGCTAAGGCTTTATTGCAGCGGTTCCCGCAAGCTCAAGTATTCAACACTTATGGGCCGACAGAGGCTTGTGTAGCGGTAACAGCTATCGAGATTACTCCCCAAGTAATTGAGCAAAATCAACGTTTGCCAATTGGCTTTGCTAAGCCAGATACGACGATTACAGCAGTTGATGATGCCGGTAATGATAGTTTTGAAGGCGAATTAATTATCAGTGGTCCTAGTGTTTCTAAAGGTTACTTGAATAATCCGGAAAAAACAGCCGCAGCTTTCTTTACTAAAGAAGGGCAACGGGCTTATCGTTCAGGTGACTTGGGCGCCATTAAAGCTGATGGCTCCATTTATTACCGGGGAAGAACCGATTTTCAAATTAAACTTCACGGCTATCGTATTGAACTGGAAGACATAGATCAAAATCTTTCGGCTCTGCCTATGATTGATCAAGCAATTACGGTACCACGCTATGGGGCTAATCATAAGGTGAATCAGATTATTGCCTTTGTGGTTTTGAATCAAGAATTAGAAAATCCTAGCACTACTATTAAGGAACAATTAGCGCAAAATGTGATGGAATATATGATTCCTCAGCGTATTGAAGTACGTCAGCAACTGCCAAAAACTGCCAATGGCAAAATTGACCGGAAGACGTTAATGGCTGAGGTAAATAACCATGATTAATTTGCAGCCGTATCAAAATCCCCAATACTTCATTTTGTTATTGGTAGCTTTGCTGCCGCTAATGATTGGTTTGTATCATGGTCACCGTTGGCGTATTTATGAAAGCTTAGTTTCATTACTATTTTTATTTTTTATTTTTGATGCTGAAAAAACTGGCCAGGGTATTGCTTTAATAGCTTATACGCTAATTCAAACTTTAATTGTTAAGGGTTATTTAAGTTACCGTACAAACAAAAAATTTCATAACAAGTTTTGGGTTTTTGCAGGTGCTATTATCCTATCCATTTTGCAGTTGGTAATAGTTAAATTAACGCCATTATTTGCCAATGGTCGAGATTCAATTGTGGCCTTTTTGGGAATTAGTTATTTGACCTTTAAGACTGTTGGTATGCTGATGGAAATTCGGGATGGTGCTATTAAGGAATTTGACCTGTGGAAATTTCTGCACTTCTTATTATTTTTCCCGACTATTTCTTCTGGACCAATTGATCGCTATCGGCGCTTTATCAAAGATTATGATAAAGTACCTAGCCAAGAGAAATATGTAGAGTTAATTGGCAAGGGTCTGCATAATATTTTCTTAGGTTTCTTGTATAAGTTTTTACTAGGTTATTTATTTGGTACCCTATGGCTGCCTGGTTTAGAGCAAGCAGTATTAACACATAAAAGTACTGTACCCTGGGGTTTATCAATTTATTTAGTAGCTTATATGTATTGTTATAGTATGTACTTGTTTTTTGATTTTGCTGGTTATAGTTTATTTGCAGTTGGGATTAGTTATTTAATGGGAATTGAAACTCCCGTTAACTTTAATAAGCCCTTTGCTGCTCATAACTTGAAAGAATTCTGGAATCGTTGGCATATGACCTTATCATTCTGGTTCCGGGATTATATCTATATGCGTTTTGTCTTTTGGGCTATGAAAAATAAATTGCTCAAAAGCCGGATTGCCATGGCTAACATTGGTTACTTATTGTTATTCTTAACTATGGGTATTTGGCACGGGGAAACGTGGTATTATATTGTTTATGGACTGTTCCACGCAACAGTATTAATTTTAACGGATGCCTGGTTAAGGTTTAAAAAGAAACATCGCCAACACATTCCGTCAAATTGGTTTACTAAGTATTTTTCGATTTTTATGACCTTTAATACTGTTTGCTTTAGTTTTTTGATTTTTTCTGGTATTTTAGATAAACTATGGTTCAAATAAGAGGAGGATTTTTGCAATGGACGTAAAAGCAACAGTTTTAGATATTTTGGCAGATTTAACTGGTAGTGATGAAGTAAAGGAAAATTTGGATGAATCTTTATTTGATAGTGGTCTCTTAGATTCAATGGCCACAGTGCAATTACTATTAGAGTTGCAGCAACAATTAGGTATTGATGTACCAGTTTCGGAATTTGACCGTCAAGAATGGGAAACACCTAATAAAATTATCGCAAAGGTTGAAAGTTTAGAAAATGAATAATCTAAAAAAGCTGGGCAAAATTATCGCACCGATGATTTTGGCCGCTGTTTTGGCAATTGCATTATTATATGGGCCTTGGCATTTTCCGGCATCTTCTCAAACAGTTAAAAAGGCTTCGACATCTTTGACAGCCAATGTCTTACGAGGAGATCAAATTAAAGATAAGGCCTTAGATGACGGCTATTTAATGATGATGGGATCTTCAGAATTGTCACGTTTTGATTCTTTTCATCCCTCGGTACTTTCACAAAAATATCATCGTGGTTATAAACCGTTTTTGTTAGGCTCACCCGGAACGCAGTCGCTTACTCATTTTTTTTCAACTGAAGCTATGGGTAAGCATCTGGATAATAAAAGGGTAGTTGTTTTTATTTCACCACAATGGTTTGTAAAAGAAGGTGTTGACCCTAGAATGTTTGGCAGTTATTATTCCAAACAACAGGCAACTTACTTCATTAACCATGCTAATCCGAATTCTTTAGCTGATCGCTATGCAGCTCGGCGGCTATTAGCAATGCCCTCTGGAAAATCTGACACTGATATTGAAAACTCTTTAAAAGCTATTGCTGACAAGCGTGCTATTAGCGGTTGGGATAAGTTTACTGTTGGTAAGTTGGGTAGTGTTAATTTACGCCATCAAGACCAAATTTTTACGCGCTTGTTTATCGATAATCGCGAGCAATTAATTGATAATCGTACCCGGGTATTACCGGATCATTATGATTATCAGCGTTTAGATCAGCTAGCCTTTGATTTGGGTAAGGAACATACAACTAATAATGAATTTGGTATTGAAAATAAATTTTATCAGCGTAAATTAAAGCGCTATGTTAAAGGTTTGAAAAATAGTCAAACTCATTTTACGTATGAATATGGACCTGAATTTTCAGATTTTCAGTTACTGTTAAATCAATTTCAACGCCACCATGTCACTCCTTTATTCGTGATAACACCTGTTAATGGGGCTTGGATGGATTATACTGGATTACATCAAAGCATGTTAGATCGTTTTGATCGCAAAATTAAATATCAACTGCAATCACAAGGATTTAATAATATCGTTGATTTACATCGTGATGGGCGGATTCCTTTTTTTATGCAAGATACTATTCACATCGGTTGGCGCGGATGGTTAAGGGTCGACCGGCATATCCATCACTTTGTCCAACAGCCACTCAAGCAGCCTAATTACCAAATGAATGATTATTTCTACACCAAAAAATGGCAAAAGCGTAATCCACAAACTTTGCCGTAACATCTTTCAAGAGTGTATAATGATCATAGACTACTTGGCCATGTCGGCGTTTTTTAGGAATGTTTGATTTATTAGCTTATTAAAAGACTGAGGCCGCGTTTGAGCGCGGCCTTTTTTAATGATAAAAAAGAGGTGCAGTAGATGGATAATCGGCCTATTGGGCTCTTAGATTCAGGAGTGGGCGGCTTAACAGTAGTTAAGGAAGTGTTACGTCAATTACCCAATGAAAGTACAGTCTTTATTGGAGACCAAGCTCGTTTGCCTTATGGCACACGCCAGCCAGAACAAATTGTCCGATTTACTAGGCAATTGGTTCATTTTTTACAAGCTCAGAATGTTAAAATGATTGTTATTGCCTGCAATACTGCGACTGCAACTGCTTTGCCCATTTTAAAACAAGAACTAAATATTCCCATTATTGGAGTTATTGATTCTGGCAGTCGGGCAGCCGTTCAAGTAAATAAAAATCAAAAAATAGCTGTGATTGCTACTCCAGCTACTATTAAGGCCCATGCTTATCAACAAGCACTATTAAAATTGGCACCTACAGCACAGATTAAGGGTTTGGCAACGCCAGAATTTGTCACTATGGTTGAACGCAATCAGTATCAATCATCTTCATCTCAAGAAATCGTCACTCAAATTTTGCAGCCTTTGCGGACTTTTAGTATGGATACCTTAATCTTGGGGTGTACGCATTTTCCTTTATTGGGTCCCTTAATTCAGCAAGCGGTAGGATCCAACGTCCACTTAATAGATGCTGGAGCAGCAGCCGTTCAAGCGGTGCACACCCAGTTACAACAATTAAATTTGGCGGCGGTTCAACCAGAGTTAATCCAACATCAATATTACACAACTGGGGATCCACGCCAATTTGAAGAAATAGCTAATGATTGGCTAGCACCACAGCATATTCATGCACGACATATTGATGTAGAGGAGTTAAAATCCTAGTTATGAATAAATTGTTAATTGCCACTAAAAATAAAAATAAAGCTCGTGAATTTGCACAAGCTTTAAATGATAGGAATATCCAAATTGAAACTTTACTAGATTATCCAGAATTTGCTGATATTGAAGAAACTGGATTAACTTTTTCTGAAAATGCGCACTTAAAAGTTGCTGCAGGTATAAAACAATTACACCTGCCGACCATTGCCGATGATTCTGGGCTAATGGTTGATTATCTACACGGACAGCCAGGAGTACGTTCAGCACGTTTTGCAGGTGATCATAACGATGCTGCTAATAATGCTAAACTCTTAGCCGAATTAGCTGGGGTTCCTCTCAAAAAACGACAAGCTCAGTTTGTAACTACTATTGTGTATCAAAATCCGATAACTAATCAAGAAATTGAAGTAGTGGGAAAGTTGACTGGGCAAATACTAACTGTTCCACGTGGCGACAATGGCTTTGGATATGATCCGTTATTCTATGTACCTAGTTTACAAAAGACATTAGCACAGCTAACCATGGAAGAAAAAAATCGCATTAGCCACCGGGGCCAAGCGATTAGAAAGTTTGTTGCCGAATATCAAAAATTGTGAACTGCTTGTTTCATCATTAAGAATAGGATTTTAAAATGAAAAATTATAATAGTGCATATCATGAAAAACAAATTTATAATAGTAAATTTCCTATTAGAATTATTTTTCATAAAGATAATCCCAAAATGATAGTAACACCTCATTGGCATTATGGAATAGAACTTTTATATGTGGAAAAGGGAGAGCCTGGTATATGTTACATTTTAGGAAAAGAATATAAATTAAAAGAAAATCATCTTTTAATCATTGGACCTAGTACTATACATCGTTTAGAATTGTGTATAACAGATAGTGATAAATTATTGACACTCATTATACCTCCTGAATGGCTATTTTATATCCATGATACTGAACAATTTTTATTGACAGTTGATCCCATTAGTATAAATCTAGATCTAGATTTTACTGATAGTAATTTAATTATCCTAAGAAATAAGTTTCATGAACTGATTAATATATCAAGTAACAATAATATTAGTTGGAAGCAAAAAT
>NZ_SCHP01000159.1 GCF_013607485.1 Bombilactobacillus bombi | reverse complement strand
CTAAACTTCCAAATATAAAAATGACCCGTACGGGATTTGAACCCATGTTACCGCCGTGAAAGGGCGGTGTCTTAACCACTTGACCAACGGGTCAAACAATGGAAGTTACAGGGCTCGAACCTGTGACCCTCTGCTTGTAAGGCAGACGCTCTCCCAACTGAGCTAAACTTCCAAATATAAAAATGACCCGTACGGGATTTGAACCCATGTTACCGCCGTGAAAGGGCGGTGTCTTAACCACTTGACCAACGGGTCAAACAAAACTCCAAACACAGTCTGAAGCCAACGGAGAGTAAGGGATTTGAACCCTTGATACAGAAATAATCCGTATACATGATTTCCAATCATGCTCCTTCAGCCACTCGGACAACTCTCCAAATAAAAAAACTCCGGTTGTCAGA
>NZ_SCHP01000158.1 GCF_013607485.1 Bombilactobacillus bombi | reverse complement strand
ATTTTAAGATTTTCTCCAATCCATTAATAATCCGGTTAAACCTATAAATAATAAAAAGTAAATAAAAAGTACTAATATGTCTAAATAAAAATTTTTTGTTATATTACTAGTAAAGGCTGCTTGAAATGCATTTGCAACATATGTTGTTGGAAGTACAACCGCAATATATTGCAAAAATTTTGGCAATTGATTTACATCCACCATAACCGGTGATAAGAAACTAATAAACATCATAAATGCTTGTGAAGTAATATTAGTGACAGAATGATTTTTAGATGTAAAACCGATTAACACACCAAAAGATACACATGAACCAATGCTTAAGAAAAGAATCATCAATGATACGAAATTAAAATCTAATTTTATATGAAAAAGCCATTGTCCAAAAAGTGAAGTTATAAAT
>NZ_SCHP01000157.1 GCF_013607485.1 Bombilactobacillus bombi | reverse complement strand
CGCTATTTTTACGAAAACTCTGCGTCACCTTAAGTCATAAAAATTATCGTGATATTGTTTCTTTAACTCAGAATCAATCATTTCCGTTAGTTAATCGCCTGGCAGCTTTTATATTACTCTCGCAGGAAGGTGATCTTTATCACGAAAAGCATACGCAAGCGGCAGAGTATTTAGGCGTTTCTTATCGACATCTTTTATATGTTCTCGCGCAATTCATTCACGACGGTTTATTAACTAAAAGCAAGAAAGGGTATCTCATTAAAAACAGAAAGCAGTTGTCAGGACTGGCGCTGGAGATGGACCCGGAGAATAAATTCTCCGGGATGATGCAGTAAAAATTATTTGCAATAGCGCGATTGCCGGATGCAACGCTTAATACGTTTTATCCGGTCTACAAATCGAGCATTACAC
>NZ_SCHP01000156.1 GCF_013607485.1 Bombilactobacillus bombi | reverse complement strand
GATTCAAATCATTTAGAAGGCGTAGATATCGACCATTGGGAAAGTCTTCTCATTATTGCTAAAGATTATTTAAATGACCCTTTCATTGGTTTACATGTGGGGCAAACCATTACAGCTCAGCATCTGGGTGTATTAGGGTCAGTATTTCTTGCTTGTGAAAATCTGGGGGCGGTTTTAGAAAGGTTTGAACGATATCAGCGGCTTGTCTATGATGTTTATCCTGCCACTGTTCGTATTTATACTGAATATGTAGAGCTTTCATGGGATACAAAAGGTGAGCAAGTCGGCCCTTTATCGGATGAAACTGGCCGTACCGTTATAGTTCAATTTTGCCGTAGTCTCATTAGAGGAAAAGAAAGACTTAAAGAAATACATTTTATTCATGAACGGCCTGAAAATGTTCAGCCTTATGA
>NZ_SCHP01000155.1 GCF_013607485.1 Bombilactobacillus bombi | reverse complement strand
CCTGTGAGAACTAAAATACTTAATGCAAAACTAACGACCACAATTTTAAGTTGATAAGCCTGATCGAGAATATTTTGATATTTCTGCTTTAAAAGCTGCATCCAACGTGTTTCTTTTTCTTTCACTTCACCCGTAACAAAAAGAGCAACTGCCGCAGGTACAAATGTCACAGAAAGAATCATGGCACCCAATAATGCCATCACCACTGTCATCGCCATTGGATGGAACATTTTGGCTTCAACACCAGATAGGGCAAAAATAGGTAAATAGACCACCAAAATAATCATTTGCCCAAAAATAAGTGGGCGACGGGCCTGTTTTGCTGCAAGGAAAACTTCTTTGAATCGTTCAGACCGTGTAAGAGGCCGATGTAGAGCATGCTGTGCTTCTGCCAGACGTCGAATACAGTTCTCTAC
>NZ_SCHP01000154.1 GCF_013607485.1 Bombilactobacillus bombi | reverse complement strand
GTTCTTTACCTGCATATAAAAAATTAACTTTAGCTAAACGATCATAAAAAGGCTTGTTCGATAAATAACGCTTCAAAAAAGGTACAGAGGTTTGCTGGTGATATGACATCGAAGAACTTATAAATAGACCACCAATAATTAAAAAAATCATTATAAAAGCCAACCAACGTACCTTGCTTTTCATTAATCTCAAAACCTCAGTAATTTATTTAAAAACACTATTCTTATTTTAACTATTTCACGCACAAATAAACAGTATTAATTGCTAAAAATAAAGCCAGAATTCTAATTAATAATGAACTCAGGCTTGAAAAGTAAACTACAATAAAATTTTCCACTTTTCTATTTTTAATTAGAAGTGACTGAACTAATTACCGCTAAAGCTCAAATCTAAATCTACCTTAGCCTAGAATTAGTAATGTAT
>NZ_SCHP01000153.1 GCF_013607485.1 Bombilactobacillus bombi | reverse complement strand
ATTTATGTGCGTGTAAAAAAGCGAGTATTCAACTCGCTTTTTTGTTACTCAAGCTTATTAAGCTGTTTGTAATGCTTTTAAATCTTCTAAAACCTGTTCAGCATGGCCGGCTGCTTTCACCTTACGGTAACTTTTAACTAAGGTTTTATTATGGAAAATAAAAGTAGAGCGTTCGATCCCCATTACTTTTTTCCCATACATATTCTTTTCTTTAATCACATCAAAGTGTTTGCAAAGTACTTCTTCTTTGTCACTAATTAAATCGATTGTCAGTGCCTGCTTTTCTGTAAAGTTTTGGTGGGCTTTTACCGAGTCGCGTGATACTCCAAAAATACGAGCACCTAAAACATCAAATTGATCTTTTAAACAAGAAAAGCCGGCAGCTTGTGTTGTACAGCCTGGCGTTGAGTCTTTAGGGTAGAAG
>NZ_SCHP01000152.1 GCF_013607485.1 Bombilactobacillus bombi | reverse complement strand
ATGCTGGCCTCGCCTGACTATCTGGCGCGTCGGGCGCCGTTAATCCATCCCCGACAGCTGGTGGATCACCGCTGCATTACGCACCGGGCATGGTCGGAGTGGCTTCTGCGAAGCGAGAGTGAGGATTACCGCTACCTGCCGGATAACGCCCACATGACGGATAACCTGGTGTACGCCCGAGAATGCGCCATTGCCGGGGCGGGGATCACGCTGTTACCCGCATTCCTGCTGGAAGATAAAATTGAAAAGGGCGCGCTGGTAAAGGTGCTACCGGAGTGGCGCGTTGAGGGGAACGATCTCTGGCTGGCCTATCCGAGCCGTAAGCTCAATTCGCCTGCGCTGATGAGATATATCGACTTTGCGATGCAGTTTGATGAGGTGAAGCGGTATTACGTGGGCAAATAAAAAAGCCGGGTGGCGGCTTCGCCTTACCCGGCCTACACAC
>NZ_SCHP01000151.1 GCF_013607485.1 Bombilactobacillus bombi | reverse complement strand
GTTCATTATAAAGAAAAGAATCATTAACCAAATTATGCCAATTATTTTGAAATTCTAGCAAAGCTAATTTTTCTTGTTGAACGACCAATTGTTGCTGATAATTGATTGAAGGAATTAAAAGTACTCCACAAATTATTCCTAAACTAATCACTGCTTCAATTAGGGTGAAAGCTTTTTGCGACTTATTTGCGTGGACCCACAACATTTCCATTTTCAATTTGATAGCCCTCATTAATCGCTTTTTTGGCTTGTGCATCTGATAAGTAATGCTCTTTTTCTAATATTTGCCAGCTAACATCAGATCCATCGTACATATCCACTTGAGTTTGTAAGGTAGTTTTAAAAGCATTATCGGTCTTATTTTCAGCTGACTTTTTTTGCTGATTGACATTGGGAATAATAATTAAAAGCAGCAAAGAAATTATAAAGAGAACAATGACCATTTC
>NZ_SCHP01000150.1 GCF_013607485.1 Bombilactobacillus bombi | reverse complement strand
GTTGAGGAAATATATACTGAATAATTTTTTGCATTGAAGTATTTTTAATTGTAAATAGTGCCCCAGACAACATTGTAGTTATTATTGTAAAAACCGTACCTATAATCAGTGCTCCTTGATTATTTTTTGTCAATGTTGAAAGCATAAGACCAAAAGATGAGGAAAAAATATCTATTAAAACAACATCTATAAACAATAATAATGATAATTTAATAGAGAAAATAGGTAATACTATAGCTATAATTACAACACTAGCAATAGTTAATATAAAAGTAGTAAAAAGAAGATTTTGAATAACATAAGAAAAATTAGATGTTCCACTGATATAAATTCGCTTATCCATCCCATTAGAATTATCAAAATAAAATTTATATAATATTAATGAAAGAATCATTGTACTCATTGCTAAAATACTTACCAAGTATTGAAAAATAATCCTCTTTGAATTTAAAATCATTGTATATACACC
>NZ_SCHP01000014.1 GCF_013607485.1 Bombilactobacillus bombi | reverse complement strand
TTAATGTACTATTTATAATCTCAATATGAGATTTTAATTAGCCTGAATTGTTTATACCTAAGCTAATATTGTCGTTATTTATCACTATCAGAAATCCTATATTATTAAAATGCTCTTGAAACAGGCACTTCAAAAATATACTTTATTGTTCGGAGGTTTTCACAGATGAAAATAAAAATTGGTCATTTTGTTTTTATGGCACTTGTGTTTTTATTGTCCATTTTGATTTGCTATAAATATCAGGTAAGCATTGTTCTAGCTAAGGAACAGCATAATCCGATAAATATTAGCGATACTGTGAGTAAATTGGTAAACCCTGCCAGTTTATTAAGAGATAGTTCTCCAGTCACTAGTCCGTATATACCAAGCAATGGTACCCCATTATTGAAAACATGGCAGTGGCCAGATGATGGAGTCACTGACCCGAATAAAATGACAAATGAATTTGCATTGGAACCCGATCCTAATTGGCCTGCTGATCCGTCAACTGGCAAACCCCAAGGATTGATTGCACATGTAAAAACGGCTAAGCAATTTTTACAGGCAGTATATGGTTATTATCAAGTTAAATCGGATGGTGTTACGCCAATTGACCATAATGCAAGTTATGATGAAATTCCTTACAAAAATGTGGCTGATGGAATGTATAATACAGGTCGTTACACTAATATTACTAAAATTGTTTTAGAGGAAAATATTGATATACCTAGTTTTTCAAAAGAAGATAATATAAAAATTAAAGCTCCAGATGGTAGATTGGTTCCAGTCAACTTTGCTTCTTCTCTAACTTATATTGTTGACGGTAATACTAATGGTGCAGGAGGATATAAATATCTAACTACAACCAGACGTCCTAGCCAAAAAGATGAAACTGATATTAATAATACCCATACATTTAGTCATCTAGTTATTGATGGAACCAGTGCAGAAAATGGTAGACACTCGCTTAATATGGGTAATTTAACTTTGCAAACATACAGTAATTCGAATCAAGATATTACCTTTGAAAATATAGATACTTATGGCAGTTGCTATTATGGACTTATTGATGCTTATGATGGTGGGACTTCAAACTTTGCTAGACAGACTTATAGAAATATGAATTATTATGGGTCTCAATTTTCATTTGGTGAAGGCAGTAGTACTTTTGTAATGATTGATGGTAAAGTAAATGCTTATTCTTTAGTCGATTATAATTATGATTCTCCTGTTGTAGGTGTAGGTAAAATTAAGTATAGATGTCAAACTAACGCTGGCGGCGGAGATCAACAAAATATTCAAGCTAAAGAAGTAACTTTTGAACCTGATTCCCAATATAATGGTTATACATTTAGCGGTAATACAATTGAGTTAACTGGCAATGCTAATATCGAAAAAAATGCAATAGTTAATTTATTTCCTCATAGAGATATTTATACAACGCCTGAAGATAGTCCTACTAGTTATATATCTGCTGGGCTTTATTTAAAAGGTGGTACTGCTAAAGTTAATATGAAAAAAGATAGTAAGCTAAATATTATTTGTGATAAATTACCTTTATCTGCTAGACGTACTATTGACAATTCAGTCACAAATTTCCACTATAATGTTCCGCAAATGCCTGTTGGTACTACTAACACAGATGGAAATTACTCTGCATCAGCTATCGGCCTATTTATGGCCGGCACTAATCAAAATAGTGGTATTTACTATGATAAAGAATCTAATGCTTCTATTTATATTAATAGTACAGTTGCTTTGCCTACAAATATCAATTTAGTAACTGTTAACGGCGGTACTGCCGACATCGGTGGTGGTGCAATGTATATTAAAGCTGAAAACTTAGGCAGCAATAATGCTAATGTATTAGGTATTGGTTCGGGAGCACAAGTTCAGATTGATAGAGGAGGAACCTTCGACTTATCAGCACCAGGTGCTACAGGAAATGTTAATATGCTGACTACCTCAGGAACTGGACAGTTTAATGTTTATGTCTATAAACCTAAGTTATTAAAGATTGAAACACCACATAATAATCCCAATGCTTACTTAGTCAATGGTACTGGTAGGGTAGAAATGCATGGTGTTAAAGCTAGTGCTATCGGTCATAAGATCAATACTCCAGGTAGTGATGATCCCGATGTTGAATTAAAAGAAACACCTTTCGAATATTTAAATTTGCCTTTCAATGGAAATTTTTTACAAACTGCTATTCCACCGTATACCAATGCTGATGTACAAATGGGAGTACAATCTAATGGTGCATCTCTATTAGCATTAAAAGATGTTATCACACCTATGTTGGGTGATTATGTCATTGGGCCTGTTAGAAAGATTCGTGAATTTGATTCAATTACAGTTAGAGCTATTGATGATGGACCTAAAATTACTGATACTACACCTCAAATTAATAAAATTTCTGAAATCACACCTACTCAACGCAAAATAACTGGAGTAGTAACAGATACAGCAGGTAAAGATATAACAACAGGCTTAGCTCCGTATCAATCTAATGATAAAGTACTTCCACGTCTTCGCTTAGTATTAAATAGACTTGATGCGTCGGGCAAAGTTAAAACTATTGATTTGGGAACTAAAACTAATGACAAAAAAGATATTGGGGATCCACTAACTAAAGCCTTAGATTCCAATGTAATAAACCATCCTATTCAGCCAGATGCGTGGGATTGGGAATATTCTAAGGATGCAAATGGCAATACTGTCCCCAAAGAAGTTAAGTATTTATCAGATAAGGGTATTCCAGCATATACGGTATCAGGTACAAGCACTTATACAGATACACCCTGGGAATATATTAATTACGGGGATAAGGATGATGATAATATTCCTGATAGTCAAAAGTGTGTGACCTGGAACGGAAATCAGTTTACTATTGATGTAGACAAAGTTATTAAGGAATACAATAATAAAAATTTGGCTAATCCAATTCAATTAACCGGTTCTGATACGATAAATGTTTTGGCTGAACATGCTTTTCAGGCTTCTCAAGTTATACCGATTAAAGTGACTACTTTGAATTTGAAATTAGGGAACAAATATAAAACCTATTATGCTAAAGGTAGCGATCTCCAGCTACCTGTGCAGTATCAAGAAAATCATCCCGATGCCAAAAAATTAATATTAACAGGATGGTATTTAGGATCACCAAATATTACTGATGCTTTGGATCCTAATGCTCCAACTATTAAAAGTCATACGCCCACTGCTGCTGTTCCCAATCCTGGATTTGATATTGGATTAACACAACCGGCGATTCCTGCTTCTGGAACTAATCCTGGACAAGCAGCTGAGTGGAAAGACGTCCAATGGTCCATAGTTAATAGTCCTACTGTTCCTGTAACTAGTAATTTAGGTAAACACGCTTTTAAATTTTACGGTAGTGACAATCAAAATGGACGTAGTCCAGATTTTAACTTGAATTCAGCGGGTAAAATTGATAATAATGAATTGCTTGAATATGATTATGAAGTTCTTAATTTACCAAGTTATTCAGGTAAGAAAGAATTATGGGGACAAAAGTTGCGTTATAGCAATGATCCCAGTTTTGTTAAGCCTAATCCTGATCGGATCGGAACAGATATTTATACAGAAAAGAATATTTTTACGCCCCAAGCTAATACTATGGAGATTGGTAATAATGTAACCTTTACCCGTGGGGATAGTGCTACTGGTGATAACGATTCACCAGAAATTGATGTTAAGGATTCCGTAACAATTATCGCAACAATAAATGGCAAGAAATATTCATTTGCAACAAAATGGAATAATAGCCATCAAGTGACTGTGAAACCCAGCGACTTTAAACTTACAACTGATAATTTTCCTGTAAATACAATCTTTGAATTAGACAATAAAGTAAGACTATTAACAGCCACAAAGGATCTCTTATTAGCATCTACACATATGCAAACTAACTATAAACATACAGTTAACGGACAAGATCAAATCGATCTAGTCAATTTAGGTGAAAGTAAGACAATTAAAATTGGTAATCCTTATAAAATTGTATTGACAGTACCAAATAAAATAGATTTTGGGAATCATACGGTGTCTAAGATAGAAGATAAAGATTATCAGATAACAAATGATAAAGATGTTAAAGATAATTTAAGGTTAGAATATACACCAGTTTCTCATAATTCATTGGCAGTTTATGCAATATTAGATGATTATCTGACCGGTACGTTAGATAATACTAATCAATTAAGCGATCCAGACGAGGGGCTGTATTATAAATCCATATCGGGTAATAAGAGCTATTTATCACAGGCGACACAAATAGGTGATGTAATTAATGTTGGCACTCTTCCCGCTAGTGGGCCGGCAACAACTGATAAGACTGTTATGATAGCTAATGATTGGTGGAATAAAGGAATCCAGACTATAGGATTATTCTTACACATTAATCAACATAATAATTACAAGGTACAAGAATATAAATCTACTATAACTTGGAGTGTAGATAATAGTATTCAGTAATTTTAGTATGGACGATTGCAAGAAAGGACAAAAAGGGTGTTTACCAGCTAGATCTTAGTGATCTAGCTTTTTTGTTTTTAAAATATGTTCTAATTACTGATAACTTCTACTTAATCACAATTTGAGATTGATATTTTAATGACTATAAGTTAAACTTATAATCGTGTTTTTATTGCATTAAATGTTATAATCGGCATATAAAGGGTTATTTAAAAATTAAAAACAGTTACATTTATGAAGTTTATAAATTATACGTTTAACTGTAATAAGATGAAAAGCTACGTGAGTAATCGCTTCAGGACTTTTAAAGATCAGTGATTAAGTGTTCGTTCTATGTTTGTGTTGTTAAGCATAAGCCTCTTGTTGCGGTGGACTTTGGCGAATAAGCCTGTTTTTTGATTGAAATATGATATATTGTCACACTTTTAAAGGATAAGCTATCATTTTTATCTTACTTAAAGGATCAAAATGCATTGTTCTTATTATGTAAGTGTTCAATCATCATATCCAAAAAGATTAATCTCTTATTTGTTCATAATTATTAGTTTAAAGAGTTTAGCATTTGAGCTTAAATTTTGTTAAATCATTAGTACTTCATCAATCTTTGCTTTTATGGTGGCAGTTTAACTACATTAGCAAGGATTTGTTATGGTTTTAAGATAAATCATAGGAATCGTCAATTAACTTTTTGATTTATCCTTTCTTAATATTATTACGACTATTTACTGAGTATTTTATTAATAACTTTAAGAAGATTGGCTCGATTTTAACGGTGCTAACTATTTAAAATTTGTGCTTATTAGCTTTTATTTTGCGCTTCATTTTTTGAAAACTGATCCTTTATTTAGCTATCAATATTTACATAAAGAGATTTCTGGAAGAATAATCAACAATGTTAAAGTTGCGCAAAGCTGCTGTTATTAGTTTGTTTATCTCTAATAGAGATAAAAGCTTACTATCTGTTCTTAAAAGAAATTTCTCAAAAAATAGATTTTATTTGTTCGGAGGTCAATACTAATGAAATTAAAAAAAGGGCAGTCATTTATTATTGTAATTACGTTGCTAATGACGATAATTGGCTACTATAAATATCAGGTAGAAACTGTTCTTGCTAAAGAACAACAGAATCCGATGAATATTAGCAGTACTGTTAACAAATTAGTAAATCCATTCTTATATACACAAAGTTCTGAGTCTAATACCTCTTTTATTAATTTTCAAAAGAATGGTATTTCCTTACAACCTAGAGGGGCAATAGATCCTAATGATCCAAATGGTGATGGCTCTCATGACTATGTTTTAGAAAATGAAGGTGCACCTAAAACTGTTACTGATATAAATGGAAATACAGTTGAGGTTCAGGCTAAAATCGCTCATGTATATAATGCTAGTCAGTTTATACATGCTGTTTATGGTGTCTATCGAAGAGCAAATAATGGCGATATTACTTATAATGGAAATTATTGTCCCTATCAGCAATCCGATTCTAACGATGGTGTGGGAAATTATTCGGATATTGTAAAAATTGTTCTAGAAAGGGATATTGATTTAACTAAGGTTAGTGAAGAACAAAGGAATTATCCTATTTTTGTAAAAGACGGAAAAGGCCAATTAACTAAACGAGTGAATCTTTTTACGCCATCAACTAATCATAATGGTGCTACAAATTTGGCGTATCTTGTAACTAAAAGGCTTCCCAGCTTAGTAGATGAAAAAGGCGGTAATGGAGAAACTTTTACCTATAGTTGTTTAACTATTGATGGTGAAGATACATCTCCGCTTCATATTCGTCATTATCTGAATTTGGGTAATGTTACCATAGAAACATGGGCTTCTGATCGTAACAGATCAAATTATGATTTTACTATTAAAAATTTAGATATTTATGGTAGTTGTTATTTTGGAATAGTTTATGGGGCAACTATGGGCAATCATACTATAGAAAGATATGATAATATCAGCTACTACGGGGCACAGTTATCTTGGGCTGATCCAAATGCAGATGTTGTAATTTATATATCAAGGGATGTTAAAGTATATTCTTTAAAGGACTATTATGCACCACATGATCCTGTTAAATATACTTCACAGTCTTGGCGAACAGGTGGAGATCAACAAAATATTCAGGCTCAAAGTATTTTTTTTACATCCAACTGTAATTATTATGGCTACACATATAATAGTAATTGTATTGAATTAAGGGGTAATGCTATATTTGAAGATGGATCTAATGTAGAGTTACATCCTCATGGAACATCTCCCGAAAGTGTTAATAATAGTAATATTGGAGATATACCATATGGAATTTTGATTATAGGTGGAACAAAGGATGATCCACCTAAATTGAATTTAAGAGGTTCCGCCCATTTGAAAATTATTTGTGATGCAGATGATGCAGGAATACCTACTATAACTGATGCTAAACCTTTAGTGGATAATGCGGCTCCTGGTGGCATTTATATGTCCAGTATATATGCCCAGTTAACTTTTGAAAGTGTGAAAGATATAAATGGAAAAAGTAAATACCCTAATTTGGAAGTCTTGAGTAAACAGCCCATTTATAGCAATAAGCCTTTAGTATACTTTGGATCTGGTTCTGCTGATTTATCCCAAGGATCTTTTAGCGTTAAAGCTGATAATTTGGGTGATTATGATAATACTAATAGAACTGGTAAGGGTGTTAATGGTTTAATGAACGTTGGTGCAGACATGAATATTAAAGTTCGCTATGGTGGAACTTTTAGTATTGTGGTAGGACCTGGTCATAATCAGGATCATCCTTTAAATCTTTTATATTCTGGTGGGACGATGAATATCAGTATCGTTAATCCGGCCAATGTTACCTTAGATTTAACTGAAGATCCCTGTGATGCCAGTGCCCTGGTGTATGCTGATAATAGTAATAGGGCAAGTAGAACGTCAACTGTAGTAACGGTTCCGCAAGATCCCACTCATCCTAATCAAAAATATATCGAAATAGGTAACTATAAGATTCCAACAGGCACACATGTTGTCTTACCGAATGGAATTGTTAAAGCTTTGCAGGCTCGCTTTCCAATTATTCCAAATTCGTGGGCCAGTGATTCGAGTGCGGATATTGAAGTTTATGACACTAAAATTCGAGCTTACGGTAATAACAGAGCTCCTGTCAATTCCAAAGGTGACTCTATTCTTAATGGAGAAAAAATTATAGGCCCTATAGGCAGTCCGAAGGATGTTGTAGTTGGAGGAAGCACTACAGGTGGACCTATACGTGTTCAAAGACTAGAATTACCCTTTACAAACAATTTAATTGATCCCTTGTTATTTGCGGATGGTACTAAGGTAGTCCAAGCAAATGACACTGAAGCACTGCGTCCCTTAAAAGATGCAATGTTTGACATGTTAGGTAAAGAATTTCGCTATATTAATTTAACAGATCTACCTAATCCTGCTTTAATTTTAGATGATGGTTCATCAGTAGTTTATCCTAATAAAAATGCTGTTCCTGATCCTAATAATCCTAACAAGAAAGTGAACGATTGGATAATCAAGGCACATGTTGGCGGTGATCAATATCAAAATTATGACCAAGATTTCCCTACTTCGATTAAAAGCAAATTTGATAATGATCAAATAAAAAGCGAATTTGATCCTGAAACACCGCTAGTTCGTGTTCAAGTCAAGCGTCCTAAAGGCAACTCTAACGAATTTGATTATTTTGATTTAGGTACAGTAGTAAATACCAAAGAAGCTCAGCAAAAAGCTAATAGTATGATTATGCCGCCAGATGCTGCTGAATTAGTTAATCCAGTAACGCCTAATGTCTTAGACGATAACTTAGGCAACATGAGGGTGCTTGTTCCTGATCCTAATAACAATAATAATCTTGTACCTAATCCCAATTTAGGTAAGGTAATTAAAAAATACCCTGATGGTCTTCCCAGCAATCCACAAAGTCAAATCACTGGTTGGGATAATGATTTACCTAAATATTTGCCTCTAGATGATGGCAAAAATGGTGGCGCTCACTGGGATACGAATGGCTGGGATAATAGTAAAAGTGGGCTCGGTGCTTATCGTGATTACAAGCATACTCTTTCTTATAAATTGAATGTCTTATTGGATAATTATAATAAAAATCATTCTGACAAGGAGCAGTTGCATTTAACTTCCAATGATCAAATCATAACTAGTGCTGTAACTAACTTTCAATCTACACCCTTAATGACTACCTATATTAAGAATTTGACGCTTAGTCTGAATAATGATAACGCTACTTTCTTATTAGGTGATGATGTAACTGCTTCTCTGAAGTATTATGATGGTGATGACTTTTATTTACCTAAAGATCCTAAACTAGTGTTAAATGGTATTATTGATAATGATGCTGCTAAGGCCATAAATGGAACAGTTGATTTAAAACCCAAGCAGACTAATAACAATTCCTGGAAAATCAAGATCGCTGATGCTAGTGATTTAGATAATGGTAAAGCCAAAACTCATTCAGTCAGTTTCACTGCACAAGATAACGCTAAGCCAATTAATGTTGCTTATGATGATAACAAAAAAACTAATAATGCTGGCATTAGTGGTGATAACTTTACTTGGCATTATACAGTCTTGCCCTTGCCTGCTTACGGGGGTGATTTAAGTATTAAAGATAACCCTTATGGAACAGGTAAAGATAACCAAAGCAAGATTTTAAAGGGTTCCCATACATTGACTACGACCTTTACCCCAAAGGTTAATGAAGCAGTGCATTCCATCATGATTCGTCATAGTGATTCTACCCCCAACAAAGATTCATTTTGGCAGGGAAAAGGTACAGGTAATATTATAGCTTCTTATGTGGATAACAATACTCATCAAAAGGTTACTTCTCCGAAAAAAAGCTTTGATACTTCTAATTCTAATCAAGTATATACTCCAGCGTATTTCGGATGGAATAAGTTGACTGATTTTCCTAAAGGAACAACTTTTACAGTAGAACGTCCGATTACAATTACTGCTGAAAAGAATCAATCAGTCTTTATTGATAGTGATGTTATCACCTCTCAAGCAGCTGATGGCACAACGAAAGATCTGGGTACCAGTAATACCCTGGCATATAATGGTTCTGGTTCTTTAACTTTGGAAGTTCCCGAAAAAATTAATTATGGACGCCATCATAATATGACACACGATTTATTACCTATTGACAATATGACAGGTGCTTTAAAAATTATTAATGAAACAACCGATTCGCAAAAAGTTAAGTTGACAGCAGATTTAGCAGCAGATACACCTAATAATTCTGCAAATAATTTGTTGACACAATATTTACGTTATCAGATTCCCAATACTAATAATTTTCGGCCTATTAATGGTTTACTAATTTATGATGGGAATTTGAGTAATGCACAAAGTAATAATTCAGTGGATATTTCTGCTGCTTGGAAAGATAATAATAATAAGCAAGCGGCTGGCCCAATGCTAGATTTGCGATCCTTATCGCAAATACCAAATATCGGTTCACAATCGGCTCAACTTACTTGGACTTTAATATTTGGTCCATAATATTCAAATCTAATACTAAGCTGCTCAGAAGTCATGCTTATTAAATTAAAAATAAGAACTTTGTTTTAATCATTAGATGTAAATTTATGGCTAGGATTCTTGCTAATAATTTAATATACGCTCAATGATATGATAAAAGGCTGGGAAAAATATTTTCCCAGCCTTTTATATCCTCAAGTTGTGGCTGTAGCCATCTCTTTTAACTGGTAATTGGGATTTTAAATATTAAGGTGCAATATTATTTTAAAAATGATATAAAATGAATATAATAATGGTGTTAAAATAAGTATAAATTTACTAAAGAAAGCATGATAGTAACAATGAAAGATCAAACAAATAAAGAAATACTCAAAAGGATTTTTTCTCTGATGTTACTGTTGTTTATTTTATTAGTTTTATTTTTATTAAGGACAATGTCTGTTAGTGCGGTACAATTGGATAATGATCCTTTAACTTTGATCAGCGTTGCTTCATTAGAGCATCCTAGTTCTGCAAATAATACGTTTTTTAAACAAACGTTACCTACTCCTCAAAATCTATTGAGTGATTCTGATAATCCTTATGCATCTCCTGATCACGATTTGGATTTATCAGATGATGGTCAAGGGGGATTTACGGCCTATGTATATACCCCCAAAGGATTTTTGGAAGCTATTTATGATCCAGCCAGTCCGACCTGGTCTTTTAATTCATCCAACAAAAATGCATGGAAGACTTTTTCTGCGGCTGGCAATTTAAGTAGTTATTTATATCTTGGAGGAAGTCGACAAGACCCGTTACCAGTATCTAATATTCATAAAATTGTTTTAATGAATAGTATTGATATCACACAAGCGGATGATATTACAGCCAGAAATTATTCGATTAATCGCCCAAGAATGGGTGAAACTCATGGAACTGGTGTAAACGGTTATTTATCCTATAAGTTTGTTTCTATTCGTCATGATAATTTAACTATTACTGGATTGTCTAGTGATAGTATCCATAGATATTGGTTGAATATGGGTTTTAATAATTTAGCGTTGACCGGTATAAATTATCGTAATCCTAATCCTCTAGACAGTCCTTATAAAGAAAATTGGACAATTGAAGATTTAGATATTTACGGGACGACATTTTGGGGAATTGTTAGCAGTAATACTGGTGATGCCTCTAATTATGAAAATCCTGATTTGAAAAATTCTGGTTTACATGGTGGTTATAGTTGGATTACTTATAAAGATATTAGTTATACGGGTTCTCAATTAGCTTGGACGGGCAATGGGACTAGCGGAGTTACTATTCAAGGTGATGTTACTGTTCATTCGACAGATTCGTATAAATCTCCTGGTTCAAATTATATTTGGGAGTGTGAAGGTGGCGGTAATCAGCAGAATTTTCAAGTTGATCGGATTGTTTTTGGATCTCAATGTCATTATACTGGATATACTTATGACGGCCAATGTCTCTTCTTAACGGGGAAAGCTACCTTTGAAAGTGATTCTCACGTTGATTTGTATCCACATGGCAGCACCCCAGAACTGCCACTTGATGGTTATGGTAGTAACTGTAGCGGTATGTCTTGGGGAATTTACATGTATACCCAAAACAGAGATACTCCGGCAACGATTGATATGAAGGGTTCAGCTGTTTTAAATATTCATTGCAAGGGCAAAGATGACCCTAATGCTGAGCATCAATCTTCCATAGATCAGCCTTGCGGTGCTATCAATATGGATGCTAGTGATGCCAAATTAAATTATTATCAAGTTAAAGGTGAAGCCTATCCACAGATTAATATTGATAGTGATGGGCCTATAATTGATAATCGCCCGCTGGTATTTTTTGCTAGTGGAACCGCCAATCTTTCCCATGGCTCCTTTACGATTACTGCTTATAATCTTGGTAAGTACAACAATACTACACGTAACAATCAACATGGAGGATTGATGTATGTTGGCGCTGGTATGAATATTAATGTTAAAACTGGCGGCAATTTCCAACTTGCTGTTGGTGATAAAAACAATGATGCTGACTCGCCAATTAATCTATTATATTCTGCAGGTGCGATGAATATTCTGATTAATAATCCAGAAAATGTGTCGCTAGATTTAAATAAACATCAGTCGGCTAATAGTGCTCTAGTCTATGTTAATAATGGTAATACCATAACTATTCCGGCAAATTATCCTGTTTCACAAATGGGTGGGGTTTCCTTTCCAGTTGCTCAAACGGTTGCTACTAGTAGTGGTGCCGATATTAAAGTGTATAATACGCGAATTAAAGCTAGTGGTGATACTGGACGCATTAATGATACAGGTACTATTAATGGTGAAACCATCGGTTTTCAAACTCCAGAAGACGTAAATGTGGGGATGAATAGTGACGGCGCGATTCGTGTTCAACGACTCACTCTTCCATTTACACATAATTTGCTGGCTCCATTGCTTTACTTAAATGGTGGGAAAATTATTCAAGCACCAAAGAAAGATTTGGATTTTTTAAGAACAGCTATGATGAAGATGCTAGGCAAGGAATTTAGATATATACAGTTTTCTGATTTACCTAGTCCTTCTTTAGAGTTAAGCAGAAATTCCTCTGTTATATATCCTAATCAAGGTCAATATATTTTAAACGCTCAAGCTGGTGGTGATACTTGGGAGAATAATAATAATGTTGAATCGCAAAAGTTTGTCCCGACCCCACCTCGAGTTCATTTGCGTATTCATCATGAAGATGGGTCAGTTACTGAGCTCGGTACAGTAGATAATAGTGCATATGAAGCTAAGCAAAAGACCAATTCTGATTTATCTGGTCCAAGTAGTCAGTTAGTGTCTTCGGTTACTCCTAATCAATTAGAAGATAATCAGGGGAATTTTAATCCTGTCATCAGCAATGGAACTGGCGGTTTCCAAGATAGTCCAACGGTTGGTAAGAAAGTTGATGCCAGTCCGAAATATTTGGATGATAGTCTGGTAACCTGGGACAATGGTCGGTGGGATCCATCGAAAGTGGATAATCATACACTCAAATTTGATTTACAAGCAGTACTGAAAAAGTATTATGAAAATAATCCTCAAGCTCCGAAAATTCATTTTAAGGCTACCGATCAAATTTGGACGAGCTTAGTGGCCAATTACCAAGAAGATATGTATTCGATTACTTATATTTGCAATTTATCTTTGCATGTAAGAGAGGATCGACAATACCTTTTAGGCGATGATATTCAAGTTCCAATTCAGTATTATGATGGTGATGATAATTTTAATAGTAAAACCCCAGAACTTTCAATTACTAATGGTCAGATAGATGGGAAAGCCCTTAAAGGTGATATTTCACCAATAACAATGAAATTAAAATCCCTAGAAAAAAAGGATTTTAAAATTGGCACCGCCCAAGAGGTGGGACAACATGAATTTACTTTTAAAGCCCATGATAATGCTACTCCTAGTAATTACGCCTATGATGAAAATAATAACAATATCGCGAGCGGCGGGGATAATTATCACTGGCATTATACAGTTTTGAATTTTCCTCGATATAAGGGAATAAAGACTATTAATAATGCTCCTGTCCAAGAAGCTCAACATAAAATTAAAGATGGTGACTATCAAGTTCAAACTACCTTTGAGCCTCAATTTAAACGGCCTCTGCACCAAATTTTTATCACTCAAGGTGATGGAGACCTAAATATCACTAAAAATACAGGTGCCAAAATTAGGGCTTATTATCTTGATCAAAATAATAAGAAAGTTCCAGCTCCTATTACTAAAGACTTTATTAGTGGCCAGCACTATATTGCTAAAGATTTTGGCTGGAGTACAGGTGATTTTCCAGCGGGTACAGTTTTTGAAGTAACTCAGCCTATCACTATTAAAAATGCAGCTGTGTCGCCAGTTGCAATTGACAGTGATACGCTAACCACAGTTTCTAATGATGGGACAGTTCAAGATTTGGGAACCAGCAATACGTTGAATTATAATACAGATGGTAGTGTGGTACTAATTGTTCCTACTCAGATTGACTATGGTAATAATGTCATCAATACCATTAATAATGCTGATAAGTTACCTATTAAAAAATTAGATGGTACTTTGAGTATTATTAATGGAACCTCATCAGAACAATCCGTTCAGTTAAAAGCCAGCCTCTTCTCATTATTGGGAGATGACTTCCTAGATAAAAATTTAAAATATCAAGATGGCAGTCACAATATTCCCTTATCTAATTTTGAATATTTAGCTGAATTAAATAATAATAGTATGGATAATATTTCCGATACGTGGTTTGATAGAAGCAATGGTAAGCAAGTACAAGGTCCATTCTTGTATATTCCTAATACTCTTTCGCATGTTACACAAAAGCATTCAGCTAAATTGATCTGGACCTTAACATTTGGGCCTAATTAAAGCAACGTGTAAGATGGGCGACAGCTTCTTAGTTGAAAGACTACTACATTGTCTGTTATGGAGTTTGCTGTAATATTAAATGTTATAAAAAGCCGGGATTTCATCCCGGCTTTTTATAATACAACCACATAATTGCTAAAATACAGGCTCCCTATAAAAGTTAGATTAGTTCATTAATTATAATTTTCAACATGATATTATCAACGCTATATTATAAGAATGACAGTCAAATGGCTATGTATAGCACCAGTAATTGACTTTAATGAGTATAAAATCACTATTGGAAATAAAGCGTTTTTTAATAGTTTAGACTTTATTTATTTTGTTTAAACAATATTTGTGATTTTTATAACTCATTGAGTGAAGTTTTGGTTTGATAAATAATATTAAGCAACTATAATTAGTAATAAGTAATGATTCTAGTTAAAAAAGTTAAAAATAAGGTGTTTAAATGATATCAAAAAAAGCTTCTTTTTTAATAGTGATTTTATGTGTGCTATTCTCCTGTTTACTTATAGTTACTAGTACGGATGCGGCGATTACTAATCCCCAAACTATCACTACTAGCATCCCTGATTTGCAAGCGCTACCAAAAAAAGTGAATAAAATTATGCCTAAGTCCATGCCTGATGCAGCGGATTTTTTAAAGCCTGGTGTCAGTTATCCTGATAATCCCTATGATAATAAGGATTTAATGTTAGTAAAAGACGATAATACTAAATATACTTCATATACGGCATATGTTTATACTATTAAAGGCTTAATGGAAGCTATTTGGGATCCGGCAAGTCCAAGTTGGGATTTTAATATTAATAATCCAACTGATAAACAGCCAAATAAAGTACCTTACTGGAAACAGAGATTTTTAAACGGATATTTAAATTTGGATGTAGGAATTGGAGCTGTAAGTAATAAATCCTATCTTCCGCAATCGCAAATTCATACTATTGTTTTGCAGGCAGATATGGATATAACTAAAGCGGATCCGCAAACAGCCAATGCTTTCCAGCTAAATTATCGCTTGCCTAAATCAAATAAAGGAATGGGTAATGAAGTAGATCTAAAGATATCTTTTAAATACGTTAATATTAGACATGATTATTTAACCATTAATGGCAATAACAAATACATCAACATGGGCTTTAATAACTTTGCTTTAGCTGGACATTCTTGGAGTGGACCGGAAACAAACAATGTCACATATACAGATATCAATACCGGTAAAACCTACAATGGACCTCAGCCGTATAAAGAAGACTGGAACATCGAAAATATGAATATTTACGGTACCACTTATTGGGGATTTATCAGCTGCAATACGGGCAAAGCTGTTAATAGAATTAAAGCTAAGAATCCTAAACCAATTAAACAACCAACTGATCCTGGCTATAATGGCGATCCTAATAATGCAGATTCTGACTATAATAGAAATTTAGCTCAACAAGGATTAAACGGAGGTTATAGCTGGATTACTTATCGTGATGTCAATTATATTGGATCACAATTTTCTTGGACTGGTAATGGTACTTCAGGGGTGACGATTGCCGGTAAGGTAACGTCGAAATCTTTATATTCCTTTAAGTCACCTAATAATTCTTTTATTTGGCGAAGTGAAGGGGACAGCCAGCAAAATTTCCAAGTTGACCAAGTGGAATTTGCAGAACATAGTCGCTATTGGGGTTACACTTATGATGGCAATGGCCTAGAATTATCAGGTGCCGCAGTGTTTAGAAATGATTCCAAAGTAAATTTGTATCCTCATGGTGACTATTCAGCTGAGAATGGTAAGGGGGGGATGGCCTATGGCATTTCGATGGGTGATGGCACACCCCATATTGATTTGTATGGCAGTGCCCAATTAAATATTCATTGCAATACTGATGATCCTAATAGTGACATTGATTCTTCCATAGATAACCATAATGTATTTTCAAAACCTTGTGGTGGTATTTATATGGGAAGCCGTGACGCTAAGTTACAATATCATAAAGTGGCTGGCAGTAATGCTTCGCCGGAAGTTAATATTGAAAGTGAAGGAGCAATTTATAATAATTATCCTTTAATAAATATGTATGGTGGGGAAGCCGATCTTGGTCATGGCAAATTTAGCATAGTGGCTGATAAATTAGGTTCTTATACTAATAGTACTGGTAATACTGGGGGCTTAATGTCAGTTGGTGAAGGAATGCTGATTAATGTTAAAACTGGTGGTGACTTTAGTATTGTGATTGGTGATAATCAAAATGATCCTAATTCACCAATTCATTTACTGTATGCCGATAGTACGATGAATGTTAACATTATGAATCCGAAAAATGTAGTCTTAGATATGCGTAAGCACCAAAGCCCTGATAATGCGTTAGTTTTTGTGAATGATGGTGATGCAACTAGAAGTGGATCGGATATTAACGTTTACGATGCACGTATTAGTGCCTGGGGTGATAATAAACAACAATTAAAACCAATAGGACAGCCTGGTATTCCCATTGGTCAAGCTGGCTACGGTAAAATTGTCAGTTTAGGAATGGGAGACACCAAGACGACAAATACTTCTGGGGGAACTACTGATCCTTTGCCTGTTCGGGTGCAACGATTAGTTTTGCCATTTTCGCGGGGTGCCATTACAGCTACATTGTATTTAAATGGTAAAAAAATTATTCAAGCACCTGATAAGCCTGAATTACAGGAATTAAAGCAAGCTATGATAGACATGAATGGTAAAGAGTTTAGTTACATTAGATTAGCTGATTTACCTGGACCATCTATATCAGGATTGCCGCAAGCTATTTATCCAACGAATGATCGTATGATTAGTGGTCACATAGGCGGCAAGACTTGGCAAATGCCAGAAAATGAGGATCCTAATGATCCTATTTTCCAACCTGACCCACCCTTAATCAGAGTCCAAGTTCAGCGCAAGGATGGGACAGTTGTTGATTTAGGAACAAAGATCAACGATAAAGCTGCTAACCAAAAAGCTAATGCAGATCCTAATGATGTTAAAGTTTATCCAGTGACACCTAATTTATTGGAAGATAACGATGGTAATTTAGACGTTAATACCGCTAAAAATTTAGGTAAGCCAATTACAGATTCTAAAAATAATCCCAAGTATTTAGAGGCTAATGATGTCACTTGGACATCGCAAACTGAAGGTTACGACTTTCAGTTTAACCTTAATAAACTGCTTGACAAATACAACAGTAATCTTCCAGCCGCTCAACGAATTAATTTAAATTCATCCGATGTTATCAAGACTAGTGTGGTAACTAATTTTCAATCTTCAGTGATTTCTAATATGCCAATTATTAATTTGATAATGGGAGTCGATAAGAAAAAGCCTACTGATTTTCTTTTAGGAGATATAGTTCATGTTCCTGTCCAGTATCAGGATGGCGATAATTCTAAGGGTAATGATCAGATCAAAATAACCGGTACAGTTGCAAGTGACAACTCAGTGCAGACAACATCTGTGCAGACAACCATTTCGAACATTGTGCATGATTCTAAGAATATGACTGACTATGATTGGGCCATTCCTGGACAAACAGCTACCATTGGCAAACACACTGTATCTTTTACCGGTAAAGATGACGCTGGCAATACTACTTCTGAAATAGATGCTACTGGCAAGTTAATCTCCCAAGCCATTACGTGGACCTATAATGTTTTAAATTTACCGGCTTATAGTGGAGATATGAGCATTGCTAATAATCCTTACGGAGATGGTCATAAGGTGAGTGCTAATTCTAAAATTCTTAACGGTGCACATCGGTTAGTAACTACTTTTACACCTCAAGGAAAAGCACCGTTACATGCAATTAAGATTACTCATGACCCTACCCAAGATAAATATTGGAAGCCTACTAGTCAGCGGATTAAAGCTTCTCATATTGACCAGCTTACCAATAAAAAAATTGAATCGGGCTGGATTGATTTTGCTGAAGGTCGAGTGTACCAAATTTCCGACTTTAAGAATTGGAAAGACGCTGATAATAATGCTGTTGCTGCTCCTACTGGTTCTAATATTCCAGCTGGGACTACTTTTATTGTTGAACGGCAGGGCCAAATAGGTGACGATACAACCAAAGATCCAGCGTCTTTACCGGTAGCGGTGCATATTAATCCTGATATTATTACCTCAATATCAGCTGTTAATGATTCACAAAAATTAGGCATGAGCAATTCTTTAGATTACAATATTTCTGGCTCTTTAATTTTAAATGTTCCCGGAACTATTAAGTATCAATCTAGACCGGTTCCGGCTGCTGGAAATATCTTCATCCAAACGATGACAGGTGCATTAAGCATTAAAAATAATACCATTGATAATCAGAAAGTAAATTTATCTGCCATTATTGCGCCTATCAAACCAGTATCTAGCTTGGATAATGTCTTTTCTAATTACTTTAAATATAAAGCTACAAAAAGTAGTAATAGCCAAAACTTTACTTCTGATTTTTCGGTGTTAGCAAATAAGATGATTAATAGTGGCTCTGTGGAAGATGTTTCTAATAATTGGTTTGATACCGCTGGTAAACAGCATGCAGGTCCATTTATTGAAATACCGCCTGCTAATCCAACTAGAACTTTTGGTAAAAATAATGCTCAAATCACCTGGACCTTGACTTTTGGACCTTGAAATATTTTAATTTGGTAAATAAGATTAAGTTAATATCGATCATTTTCTAGATGTTTAAACTTTTGGCAAAGACAAAAACTATTTTCTCTTGAATTGTGGTTTTTGTCTTTTTTTGTGGTTTTAAGTAATTTTGTCTCGATGTTTTTTAAGAAATAAATAGTTTAGTAATTTACTTCAGTTTAATTTTTGTAAAATTATTATTTTTAATAAGCCGTTTTTTAGCAGTTAAGCACCTGCTTATTTTATGTATGTAATATTTGCGATATTTTGTACTCAAAAAGTGAATTTTTAATTTGAAAAATGTTTGAAAAATACTATACTTATAGTGTATTAAGGATGATTACATATAAAAAAGCAAAAATAGGGTGTTTAAATGAATACAAAAAAGCGATCTTTTTCAATAACAATTTTTGAAATAATATTTTTCAATTTGTTGATGGTTGTCAGCGTTGTCAAAGCAGATACTGTCCTTAAAGCCTCGACCGTTGATCCTTTAGTAATTACCCAGGTGCCAGGGCTACAAGCTCAGTCTCTAAGCCAAAATAAGTTCATGCCTCGAGTTATGCCGAGTGGTACAAACCTTTTAGGACCAGGCAATTACCCTAATGGTAATCCTTACGCTTCTTCAGATAATGATTTGGAGTTGTACGATGACGGTGATGGTGGTTATGTTGCCGAAGTTAATACTGTCAAAGGATTTTTGGAAGCAATCTACGATCCGGCTAATCCAAGTTGGCCTATGAATTCAAATGATCCAGATGGTTGGAAAAAAAATAGTAGCTTAAGATACCAGTTCAATGTTACTTATCCTTCTGGAGTGTCTAAAATCCATAAAATAATTCTTGAAAAAAATATTAACATGAATGATGTGGATGGAGTTACAGCTCGTAGCTATGGAGTTGATGTTTATAATCCTGGCACAACAAATACTAGTGATGGTAATAATTCTATTGATAATAATGGTAATGTAACTGCTGGTTATGGTGATTATGAGGATGTTCATATGCGCCATGATCAACTTGATATTGACGGTCAAAAACAGTATTGGGTTAATATGGGTTATAATAATTTGGCTTTAAGAGGCCAAAGTGGTACTGAATATAAAGAAGATTGGACAATTGAAAATATTAAGTGTATTTATGGTACTACATATTGGGGTATGGTGAGCTGCAATACTGGAAAAGCTACTAATTATATTACAGCTCATTTAAAACCTGATGATCCTGAATATGATAAGACTAAAGTTGACAGAGCTAAACAAGGACTAGATGGTGGTTATACTTGGATTACCTATCGCAATATCAGATATATTGGATCCCAACTTTCTTGGACTCAAAGGGGTACATCTGGATCCACTATTGCTGGTAATGTGGTATCTAGTTCTGTACGAAGCTATCGAGATCCGGTTCATCCAGAATGGATTTGGCTAACCGAATCAAATGGTACACAGCAGATTTTTCAAGAAGATCAAATGATCTTTGAAAAGGACTGTAATTTTATGGGTTCTACATACAACAGTAATGGATTAGAAATGACCGGCTCCGTTCAATTAAGAGATGGCGCAAATGTCAATATACATCCTCATGGGTGGAGCGGAGAAAATTATAGCAACATGAATTATGGGATTTTTTTCACGTCTGATGCCTCAAATGAGCACGCTAACTTAAAATTGTATGGTAGTGCTAAACTCAATATTTATTGTGATGGTGAAGATGGGAATGACCCTATTGGTGCTGATGGTAAATATGATATAAGCCAACACATCAAGCCTGAGGAAGATAGACGAACGTTATTTAAAGAAAAACCAGCGGGCGCTTTTAAAATGGCAGATCCACAATCTAATTTAGAGTATATTAGAGTACCTAATGAAACATACTCACCGGAAATTAATATTGTTAGTGATGGTCAAATTTATAACAATTATCCGTTAGTTGATATGGCTGGTGGAACTGCTAATTTGTCACATGGTTCATTTAGTATTAAAGCTAAAAATTTAGGTAAATATAGTAACGCTGGTGGTTCAGGCGGTTTAATGAGTGTTGGTAGTGGTATGAATATTAATGTAAGGACGGGTGGTAGCTTTAATATTTCAGTAGCGGACACTAATAATAGTGAGATTGAACCTATCAATTTGCTGTATTCTGCTGGGCAGATGAATATCAAAATCAAGAATCCAGATAATGTGACTTTAGATCTGGTTAATGATCAGTGTCCTAATAGTGCCTTAGTCTACGTTAGAACAGGCGGCAGTCAAACAACCTTGAATACAATTCAGAGTGTTATTAACAAGGACATCTGGAATAATCTGGCTAAGCAAGTTGGTGATAAGATACCTAAGGAAGCTCTAGACAACCCATCTAATGTATTATTAGCTACTGGTTCTGGTGGGAATGTCGAGGTATACAATACTAAAGTTGTCGCTTATGGTGACAATAGCAAAATTAATGATTCCAGCTTGAGAGATAAAGATGGTAATTATATTAAAACTAATGGAGAAAATGTGGGCGTTTCATCTACACCTAGGCCCACTTTTGATGAGCATTATAAAGATCAAGCACCTACTAGTGTGGGTCAAAATTATGATGCTGCCAAAGGTCCTATAGGACCTGTTCGGGTACAGCATTTAACGTTGCCGTTTTATCATAATCTTTTGGCTCCCATGCTATATGTAATAGGCAGGGCAGATATTCAAGCTCCTGATGAAGAGTCATTGCAGCCCTTGAGAAATGCAATGTTACAGATGTTAGGTAAGGAGTTTAGACATATTGAATTGTCGGATTTACCAGGTCCTGGCTTAGATATCCCGCTTTTAGATAGTAATGGCAATGTTGTTCAAGATGCGCAAAACAATGTTATGAAAAAAACTAACTTCTATCCTGATGATAATATTTTAAATGGTTTTGTAAATAATAATTCTTGGTCCAAAACCTCATCGGCAGATGAAGGACTTAAGAATAAAAAGGTCACACCATTTTTACCTGAAACTCCATATGTTCGTGTTCAGATTAGACATCCTAAGGATTCAACAAAGGCTAATTCTACTAATCCTAAAGACTATGATTATACCGATTTAGGGACAGTTACAAATAACCTGGCTTCTGATGCGGTCGTTATGAAAAATTATCCAGAAGTAACTCTATTTCCTCTACCGGCAATAGATGCTAATAGTAAAATCGTGACTAATAAAGTAACACCAAGTCAATTGATGATCAATAATAATGACGAGTTGGATTTTCTAACGGATACTTCAGAGACAAAAACTTTAAAGCACAAGCCTTCAATTAATGATAACATTCTCACTAATGGGGGAATAATGATTGGGTCAGCTGTGACTACGGCTAATAGTAATAGTATCAATCCGCGGGATATCATTAAAAACAATAAAACATCTGAATCCCAAGTAGCCGCTCCAAAGTATGTTAAAGACACTTATTTACAATGGGGTCAATCTACAGCTGCTGATGATAGCGATATTTTTTCCTTGAAGATTCGTGATCTTATTGATGACTATAATATGCAGCATCCTAACAGTAAAATTCATCTAAAGTCGACTGATACAATTTTGTTGAATTCTGTAACAAACTTTCAAGCCAGTCCAACGCAAGAATTAAGGGTAGTTAACTTAGCTTTGCAACCTGCTAAAAGCCATTCCTATCTTTTGGGTGAACCAATTTCAGTTCCCGTCAATTATCAAGAAGGAGATACTGATGCTAAATATGTTCATGTGAGTGGTGTTGTTGATCCTGATGATAAGAATAAGATAATTACAACTGATGGGGACTTGAAGATTCCCGATGACGGCTATAATAAGTTAATAACAGATACTTCTTGGCAGATAACTGGAGCAACTAAAACTGTGGGAAAACATACCTTGAAGATCTCGGCAAATGACTATTCTTCTCCTACTAATCAACAAGCAATAAACACCGCTGATCCAATTGAGTGGCACTATGAAGTTATTGATTTGCCATCCTATAAGAGTGTGTTGAAAGTATCTGATAATCCTTATGGAGATGGAATTTCAAATGGAAGTAAGATTTTGAGTGGTTATCATAAATTGGTATCTACTTTTACTCCGCGTGATACTACTAAACCAGTTCATAGCTTTACCTTTAAACATGATGCAAGTAGTGATAGTGGTAATAATTCAGGAGGAAATTGGGATTTAGTGGGCGATGTTGAGATACAGGCTATTAGCGACAAAGACACTAGAACTATCAGTGTGGATTCATTGAATACTAATAAAATTTACACACCAGATATCTTCAATCAAGGTACTGGGACAGGGGACCTATCCGATGGACGGGGCAATTTTAAGCCCGGAATTAAGTTTGTAATTACTCGTAAAATTAATGTTCATAAGAATAGCAGTCTAACAGCTCCTGTGACAATCGGTGCGGATACGATTACTTCGATAGATTACTTGGATAACGTGCAAGATTTAGGTACTACTAACGAATTAAAGTATGGTTTTATTGGTTCGATTGAATTAAGAGTTCCTAAAAAAATTGTCTTTAAATCACAGATTGTACCGGCAAAAGGTGCAATCAATATTGACAAATCTCATAGTATTGAAGCAGATGGTTTGTCAATAATTAATAAAATTCAAGATAATAATCCCAATAATCCTAATAATGATGCCAAATTCAGCTTGATTGCTGAAATAGCTTCAACAAACGATAAAAACAATGACCCGGATTTCTTTAATAAGTATTTGAAATATAAGACGGCTAATAAGACTTATGATTTCGGGCCGGGGCCAGCACAGATTTTGCAAGATCTTGTAATACATGGTATTAATACCAATAATTTGGATAATAATTACACGGAAACATGGTTTAATCAAAATGGTAAGCAAGTGTCAGGGCCAATATTAGATATACCTTCCAATTCGGCGGTTAAACAACCTGGCAAACATACGGCTAATATCACTTGGACTTTAACATTTGGGCCGTAGTAATTACTTTTCTAATGAATTTGGGAAAAGCAACTCAGGCTATTTTTAAAGTGTACAGGTATGATGATTTGGGGAATCTAGTTTCTTAATTTTTAGGGGGTGAATATTGTTGTATAATGAATAAAAGGAGTTGAGTAAGATGACCCAAAGCAAATCAGATGTATCACCTTTACAGCAAATTGCTGATGTCATGATGCAATTAGATGAGGATTTAACTAGTATTGACAAACTGCAAGAGCCTATCGATCAGACCCATGAAATGAAGAAATGGCTGGCGCAAAGAAAAGCTCTACACGAAGTTAAACGAATTTTGCAGGAGGCCGGATATTATGATCATTATGATCCACATGAACTTGATCAAATTCAGCGTCTTGTACAGAAATTTACTAAATAATTAATTTTTGGGGGAAAAGGCATTGGAAAGAAAGAATTTATTAATTGGTACTGTGGCAATTTTGTGTTTAGTTGCTTCATTAATTTGTTGGGTGGTTAAACAACAATCATTAGCCCTGATTATTAGTAATGCCGGCTTAGCATTAACAACGATTTTTTACTTATGGAGTAACCGCAATTAAGGATGACAGATAAATTTTTTAAGGAGCGTATTGAGCGCTCCTTTTTTAATATTGCGAGCAGATTATCATAAAAAATTCATAGTTTTAGGCTACTATTATCTTAGATATTTATAATTATTTAAGGTATACTTTAGTTTCTTCAAGATTGTATTTGTTGTCAAAGGAGAATTCAGCGATGAGGTATTGTCCTAAATGTGGATTTAAGTTAGCGGCTGATTATAAGGTTTGTCCGCAGTGTGGTTATCATTTATCATCCCAAAAATCTTCCCATGTGAGCGAGGATACTATTAAAGTTCAATCTCACCACTTATCGCGAACCCAAGCGCACGCTCAGCGGCCGCCGCATAATTCTATTTTGCAGTATTTACTGTGGCTGAAAAACAATTTAATTACAACCATTTTAGTAATTGTCTTTATCATTTTGACTTATATCTATGTGGGGAAAATTATCAGCTTAATTGTAGCTGTGGGAATGTTAATTTGGGGATATGTTTTCGCTAATCGGCATGCGACAGCTGTTGATACCAAATTAAAGGGCCTCTTTAAAAGAGTTGAGGAGCAGCCTACGACTAAGGTGGCCGTGCACTCTACTTATACCCAAGCGGTTAGGCCCAAGGTTTTGCAGCGGCCCTCAGTGCAAACTAGGCCTGTCGCCTTGGCCCAACATAAGTCGCGCCGCTCGTGGGGATTAGTTATTTTGGCGATTATTACTTGGAGTACCTCATATTGGCCGGGATTTTTTGCGAACAATTTATTAGGTACAGCTATTGGCTGGAATAGTCCTACTATACCTTCATTAGCGCAAATGAGTCGGCAAGCTTTGATGTATCTGAATTTTAATTATCATCTGCAAATTAATCCCGCTTTAGGTTCTTGGCTATTTGCTTTGGGGCCACTTTTGGTACTGCTAGGTGCTTTAATGCCGCGGAATTTAGGGCGTAAGTTGGCACTTAAAGGTGCACTTTTGAGTGCAGTGATTGATCTAGGTGGTTTAGCAATTTTAAAGATTGGATTAGATTGGGGCTCACGTTACGTCCAATTGCCACCGTTTGCCCTCGGCAGTAGTGGTTATGCAGCTGTTTTATGCGTGATTTTAATGCTGATTTTGGCGCTGATTAACCGTTATCGATTCCGGGATTAAATGGTTTTTCCCAGAGCATTTTAGTATAATGAAGGCAATTAGGTTTTGGGGGAGAAGGCTATGAAGATTTTAGTAGTGGACGATGACTATGACATTGTAGAATTACTCAGTATTTATATCAGAAATGAAGGCTATGAGCCGATTGCTGCCACTTCAGGAAGGGCTGCTTTAGAAGAGCTGGAACAGCATCGCGATATTGATTTGATGATTTTGGATATTATGATGCCGGATATTTCTGGAATTGATGTTCTGCAAAAAGTTCGCACTACTTCGCAAATTCCTATTATTATTGTTTCTGCTAAGACTAGCGATATCGACAAAATTAAAGGCTTGATTTCGGGAGCAGATGATTATGTTGTAAAGCCATTTAATCCTTTAGAAGTAATGGCTCGGATTAAATCATTATTACGACGGGCTCATGTAGCCGATAATTTACCCAATAAGCTAACGGTAGGGCCGATTACTATTAATAAAAGTTCCCATGAAGTGTTAACGCAAAGCGGAGAAAATGTGCAATTAACTGCTTTAGAATTTGGTATTTTATACTTGCTGGCGAGTCATCCTAACTGTGTTTTTTCTGCTGATGAAATTTTTGAGCGCGTTTGGAAGCAAGAAAGCGTGATTTCTGCCAAGACAGTCATGGTTCATGTGAGCCATTTACGTGATAAGCTCGAAGAAGCAACTAATGGAGAAAAGGTAATCGAAACCGTCTGGGGTGTTGGTTATAAGGTGGAGGCTTAATTTATGGTAGGCAAGATCCGGCTGACAACTCGTCAATGGGGGCATATTTTTCTCATAAGCGGCGGCAGCTTTTTTTTGTTGACGATCATTGAGGCTGGAATTTTTTATTTATGGATGTCCCAGCCCTTACAAGGTGCAGTTGGACTGGTTTTGATTTTCTTAGATTTAATTATCAGTCTCATCTTGGGTTATCAACGTTATTTTCAAGATGAATTAATGTTAGTATTAGCACAGTTTCGAAATCTATCACCTACTCATGCTAGGGATTTAGAACAACTTCAGGTTCATAATTTGTACCTGCAAGAAGTTGTTAAGCAATTGCTTTTAATTACGAAAACCATGCACACAGCTATTAAACAGCAACAAGAAAGTGAATTGAGCAAAGACGAATTAATTACTAATGTCAGTCATGATTTACGGACACCCTTGACTTCAATTTTAGGATTTTTGGGGTTGATTGAGCAAAATTCGCAAACTTCGGTTGCTGATATGCGTAAATATGTGCATATTGCGTATCAAAAGTCCCGTCAGTTGCAATCATTGGTTAATGATTTGTTTGAATATATGCGAGCAAATACTGCTAGTACCCAATTAGATTATCAACGGTTTGATATGATTCAAATGTTGGAACAATTAGCCGCGGAATTTGAATTACAAGCGCAACAAGCCCATGTGGAGATTATTGTAGATAGTCCCCATCATTCTTTGCCTATGAGAGCCGATACACAAAAATTGGGACGGGTATTTAATAATTTAATTACTAATGCTTTACAATATGGTCAAGGAGCTCAGCATATTTGGCTGCGTGCGCAAGACCATCAGAGTGAAGTTTGGTTGCAAGTTGCTAACGATGGGCAAACTATTGCTCCTGAAGCTCTCAATCATATTTTTGAACGCTTTTACCGTAGTGATCATTCGCGCTCACCAGCTCACAAGGGCACTGGATTAGGTTTAGCTATTGCACAAAGTTTGGTTAGGATGCACGGTGGGCGGTTGAGTGTGCATAGTAATCAACAACAGACAGCTTTTGATATTATTTTACCGAAGAATCTTTCTGGCGATAAAGGAGAATAAGCATGTCATTAATTTTAAATGGTTGTATTTTATTACTCAAAGAACATCATTTATTGACAAAGGCAGATATTGTTTTTGATAATGAGATTACGAATGTTACCTATGACTCGCGTCAAGCACAAAAAGATGGTATGTTCTTTTGCAAGGGAACCCATTTTAAAGAAGAATATCTACGTCAGGCACAGCAAAATGGCGCATCTACTTATGTATCTCAACAAGAATATCCGGATATTAAAGGGATGAACGCCTTAATTGTCAATGACGTGCAGAAGGCTATGGCTCTTTTAGGAGCAGCCTTTTATGATTACCCTCAAAATGATTTATTTATTATTGCGTTTACTGGAACCAAGGGTAAGACGACTTCTGCGTATTTTACACGGGGAATTTTGCAGGCCTATACTAATAAGAAGACGGCTTTGTTTTCCACGATTGACCGGATTGTTGGTCCCCAGCCGCAACAGCGTTTTAAGTCTAGTTTAACTACTCCAGAATCTCTGGACTTGTTTAAAGAGATGCGTCAAGCGGTAGATAATAAGATGACCCACTTGGTGATGGAAGTTTCTTCACAAGCCTATTTGCGTAACCGTGTTTATGGGCTACATTATGATGTGGGGTTCTTTTTAAATATCACTCCAGACCACATTGGTCCTAATGAACATCCTAATTTTGCCAATTATCTACATTGCAAACTGCAATTATTAGTCAATTCTAAAATCTGCGTCTTAAACGCTAATAGTGACCATTTTGATGAGATTTATCAAGCTGCCAAAGCAACTACCCAGCCAGAAAATATTTATTTATTTGCGCGCCAAGGTACTCCAGGACAAAATATTGATTTTATTTATCAAAGTCAACAAGCTACTTTAGCACAAAGTGAATTTCAATTGCAGGGTATTTCGGATAAAGCGAAAGAGATGAATGTTACGGGTAATTATGAATTGAGTTTGGCCGGAGACTTTAACGAAACCAATGCTGTAGCAGCTATTATTGGTGCAGGACTGGCGGGCGTGCCTTATCAGTTAGCACAAACGGCCATTACTAATGTGCATATACCAGGCCGCATGGAAACGCTGAAAACTCAACATCATGGCACTGTCTATGTTGATTATGCGCATAATTATGGCAGCATGAAAGCTTTATTAAGTTTTTTGCAGCGGCAAAATCCTCATTCCAAAATGTTTGTGGTGGTTGGCAGTACTGGCAATAAAGGCGTTTCCCGCCGCGAAGGTTTTGGAAAGGTATTAAGTGAGTACGCCGATTATGCCTATTTAACTACTGATGATCCAGGGTTTGAAGACCCACAAAAAATTGCTGAAGAAATTGACAGTTATATTAACCACAAGCAGGTGCAGGTACAGATTATTTTAGATCGGCAAAGAGCCATTCAAGCAGCCATAACTCAAAGTCATCCTGGGGATGTAGTGGTTTTAGCTGGAAAGGGCGAAGATGCTTATCAAAAAATCCGCGGACTAGATACACCTTATCCAAATGATTTTAATGTGGCTCAAAAAGTTATTAGTCAATTAGAGTAGGAGAAAAGAATGCGAGATTTCTTTACAGTCATTGGCGGCATGGGAACAGCAGCGACTGAAAGTTATATCCGCTTATTGAATCAGCGGACCCCGGCCACTAAAGACCAAGATTTTTTAAACTATATACTGGTTAATCATGCCACTGTTCCTGATCGAACTAATTATATTTTGGATCATCAGCAGCCAAGCTTTTATCCAGACTTATTGGAAGATATTCAACAACAAAGCCTTTTAAAACCAGCTTTTATGGTGATTATTTGTAATACGGCGCATTATTTTTATGATGAGTTACAAAAAGCAACTTCTGTTCCGCTTTTGCATATGCCCCGCATAGCTATTACCCATTTAAAGACCCACTATCCACAAATTCAGCGTGTCGGATTAATTGCGACGCAAGGGACTTTAGCTGATGGTATTTATGAACAGGAATTACGGGCTCAAGGTTATGACTACACCCTGGGGGATCAGGCCCTTCAAGATGAGGTAATGCGCTTAATTTATGATGACATCAAAATAAAAGGTCAGGTGAACGCGCAACGTTATCAGCAGATTTTGCAGCGCATGCAAACAGATTTTGGCGCAGAAGCTATTGTTTTGGGCTGCACAGAACTATCCTTGGCCGAAGAAAAGGCAGGTCACCAAGAATACTGTGTAATTGATGCACAAAGCATCATCGTTGACAAGAGTTTGGAATTAGCTCTGAAAGTTCGTGCTGGCAAAAACTTGACGATTAATCATGGTCTTGTACAATAATAGTGAATTGGCCTATTTTGGGGGATATGGGCGCAAAAATTCATTAAGAAGATATTGAGGTTGAATAATGGACAAGCAAGAGCCAAAGAAAACACCTTTGCATCGTAATCAACGAATTTATTTACGCAATGAACACCAAAATTATGGCTATACTATTTTAAAAACCGTTTTATTAGTAGCAGTAATGGCAATTATTATCATTGGTGCCTATGGTTTTCGAATTTATTCACAAGCAAGTAATGCTTTAGGTAATGCTTATCATCCTAATGATAAAAGTCATATCTCCCAGGCTATTGCCCAACGCAAGCCGGTGACAATTTTACTATTAGGAGTCGATACGGGTGACGAAGGACGGACTGATCGGGGTAATTCTGATACAATGATTGTCGCCACTATTAATCCTAAAACCAAAAAAACTGTCCTCATGAGTATTCCGCGGGATACTTTGGCAGAAATTTATGGAATTCATGGTAAAAAGCGGATAATTCAAAAGATTAATTCAGCCTATAATTTAGGCGAATCAGCTGCAGCAATTAAAACTGTGCAAGAATTATTGAATATTAAAATCGATCACTATATTACAATGGATTTTCATTCCTTGCCTAAGATTGTGGATGCAGTTGACGGTATTACAGTCGATTCACCGTTAGCTTTTAGCTATGATGGTAGCAGCTTTAAAGAGGGGAAGCAGGTAATTACCGGTAAACAAAGTTTATCTTATGCCCGTATGCGTTATGAAGATCCCGAAGGTGATTATGGTCGGCAAAAGCGGCAACGCCAAGTTATTATGGCCATTGTTAAAAAGGCCTTATCTTTGAGTGCTTTGCCGAATATGCAAAAGTTGTTGGATAGTATTTCTGGCTCAATGAGTACGGACTTATCTTTTAGTGATATTACTACCTTAATGCAGTCTTATCGTGATGTGGCTAAAGATATGAAATCAGATCATCTTCAAGGCCATAGTGCTACTATTGATGGCATTTCTTATGAGATTGCGCCTACAGATGAGTTACAGCGGGTATCGAATAAATTGCGCCGTAGCGTTGGCAAATCGGCAACTACCTTAGATAATGAAGAAGTTAAATTAAATCGCCTCAATGAGGAAAATAATGGCTTTAATTTTGATTTGAAAACCGATCAGAACTATATAATTTATGGCAATAATATTCGCAGTGATTATGTCATTGACGATTCAAATTCAGAAAATTAACCATTAATTAAATTAATAATTGTGAGGGGACTGGGACCAAATGATTATCCTAGTCCCTTTTTTAATATTTTAGGAACACTTATAAACTAGAAATCTTGCCTATTTATATTCTAGAAGGGGGTCAATTTTGAGTATTGTCAAAGTAGAACATCTGCAGCATGCTTATTTAGATAAAGTTTTGTATGCAGATACTAATTTTCAAGTGAATGAACACGAACATGTTGGCTTAATTGGTCAAAATGGAGCCGGTAAAAGTACATTAATTAATATTTTGACGCAGCAGACTATTCCGGATGCTGGTACGATTACCTGGAAGAAAAAAGTTAAAATCGGCTATTTAGATCAATATGCCAGTTTAAAACCCGGCCAAACAATTCGTGATTTTTTGCGGAGCGCCTTTGCCCCATTACTGCAACAAGCACAAGTATTAGCACAACTTTACCAACAAATGTCACAAAAAACTGATCCCCAATTGCTGCAGCGTGCTGGCGATATCCAAATGTTATTAGAGCAAAAGGGTTATTATGATATTGATACTAAAGTTGAACAAGTGGCAACAGGTCTAGGATTAGATGCCCTCGGCTACCAGCGGCAGGTGACAACTTTAAGCGGTGGACAACGTTCGAAGTTGATTTTAGCTAAGTTGCTTTTACAAACGCCGGATATTTTATTATTAGATGAACCAACTAATTATTTAGATACGCAACATATTGACTGGCTGGCAGAATATCTGCAGAATTTTGCAGGTGCTTTTGTGGTTATTTCCCATGATTTTTCTTTTTTAAAACGAATTGTTAATGTAGTATACGATCTAGAATTGGGACAGCTTACGCGCTACAGTGGCAGTTTAAAACAGGCCTTAAGGCAAAAGGCGGCTAATCGGCGCACTTATTTAAAAACTTATGCGGCTCAACAAAAGAAAATTACCAAAACACAGGCCTATATTCAAAAAAATAAGGCTGGATCTCGTTCTAAAAGTGCCAAAAGCCGTGAAAAACAATTGGCCAAGATGACAGTTTTAGCACCACCAGCTAACCGAATTAAACCCAATTTTTCTTTTCCATATATCACCAGCAACAGTCAAATTATTTTAGAAACTAATAATTTACGTATCGGTTACCAGCAGCCATTATTACAGCAGGAACTGAACTTTTCCTTAACCATGGGAGAAAAGCTAGTCATTACCGGCTTTAATGGAATTGGTAAAACAACTTTAATCAAAACCATTTTAGGTTTAATACCGCCAATTTTGGGGGATGTTCAATTAGCTCCGACGGTAAAAATTGGCTATTATCAGCAGGATTTAATTTGGTCACAGCCTTTAATGGTTCCTTTAGATATTTTGCAGCAACAATTTTCAGATCTTGGTCAACGTAAACTGCGACAAATTTTGGCTCAAACTGGCTTAACATCCCAGCAAGCGGCTTCTCCTATTAAATCATTGTCAGGAGGCGAGCAAGTTAAAGTTAAGCTGGCGGCTTTAATGTTGACACCCGCTAATATGTTGATTTTAGATGAGCCCACTAATCATTTGGATGATGATAGCAAGTATTCTTTACAGCAAGCTTTGAAGAATTATCCCGGATCAGTGATCTTAGTAACCCATGAAAATTCATTTTATGATTTTTCATGGGTTGATAAGGTATTAAATATTGAAACTAAATACCGGTAGAAAGGCTATAATAACAAGGTTACAGAAAACAAAAGCAAAAAGTTCAAAAAAACCAAAGAAAAAGTGTTGACATAGGCTGTAAAACTTGGTAAGATATTTTCTGTTGT
>NZ_SCHP01000149.1 GCF_013607485.1 Bombilactobacillus bombi | reverse complement strand
GCAATATGCAATATGTAAAAGAGAGTATCCTACTTTATTCCAAACCTCAAGCTTAAAAAATTATAATATTAGCAGTTAGTAGCTCTTAAAGTTTTTTTGTATAGGGCAAGCATTTCTAGAGCTAATAAAAAGGTCACCAGTTATTCTGGTGACTTTTTACTATTTCTAAAATAATTGTTCACCGCTTTTGAATTCTAATCCAGGATGATTATCAAATCTGACTACTCCCACTGCTACATCATTACTTACCGCTTCTTTAATCTTAGCAGTGCCTAAGATTCCAAAACCACCACATAATTCGATGGCCTTAACGCCTTTATTTTCTAAAAATTTAGCTGCTTTTACTGCATCTTCATAGTCTTTGGCTCCAATAGCCGTCAGATTTACACCTGCTGTTTCTACGGCTTGATAATCTTTTTTAAAGTCAGCACCATCAGCTAAAAAGATAAATCCAGCTTCTAATTTCATTAATATTCCTC
>NZ_SCHP01000148.1 GCF_013607485.1 Bombilactobacillus bombi | reverse complement strand
GCAGGGGGGAAAGCATCGGGTTAAGGTGTGTCAAAATGGGCTAAATCGTGAATTGAAATATACGATTAAACCACAGTATGTAGACATTGATATTGAGCCACGAATGGAAAAAGTCTTTCCGATTCAAACCGCTTATAATGCTGGAGGTGTCGCTGATGGATATCAAGTAGGCGATATTTCGGTTAATCCGCAAATTGTCCAGGTAGTGGGTGCACGTTCTGAAGTACAAAAGGTTAATCAGATTGTTGCTCGTGCTAATTTACCGAAGAACTCTACAACTGACTTTCATCAAGAAGTATTATTACAGGCTTTAGATGCTCAAGGGCACACTTTGTCAGTATTAATGACGCCCCAAACTACTAATGTTAAAATTCCGATATCTTTACCTAAGAAAAAAGTTTCTTTAAAATTTGTACAAAAAGGTGCTGCTGATAAAACTTATACTTTCTTTTCGGAATATAAGAGTGTTATTATATGTGCGTGTATCTGAGTTATAGATAAAACTTAAAATATGAATATAACATTAT
>NZ_SCHP01000147.1 GCF_013607485.1 Bombilactobacillus bombi | reverse complement strand
CTTGTAGATGGATCATATTACTTCATCTTGTACAACTATTTTGGTCGGTAAAAAGGCGTCAATAGATGGTTCTACTATGATTGCGCGGACAGAAGATCATGCAGATAAGCCGGAACCGCAACAATTTATGGTAATTGAACCAGAAAAGCAGCCACGTCATTATCAAGCCAAATTATCAAAGTTAAATATTGAATTACCAGATAATCCTTTACGGTATACAGCAACTCCTGATGCCGATCGCTCACATGGTATTTGGGGTGGGTCTGGTATTAACAGTGAAAATATTGCAATGACCGCAACTGAAACCATTACTACTAATGCCCGCGTTTTAGCGGCTGATCCTTTAGCAAAGGATGGCTTAGGTGAAGAAGATTTATTAACTATTGTATTGCCTTATATTCATTCTGCTCAAGATGGAGTTAAACGTGTTGGCCAACTTCTAGAACAATATGGAACATATGAATCTAATGGGATGGCCTTTGCTGATCATGATGAGGTTTGGTATTTAGAAACTTTGGGTGGACATCACTGGGCTGCTATAAAGATTCCTGATGATGCATATGTGGTTGCACCTAATAGGTTAAATATTGATACTTTTGATTTTGATAGCAATGATGTAC
>NZ_SCHP01000146.1 GCF_013607485.1 Bombilactobacillus bombi | reverse complement strand
ACTGATTACCAAGAGGCACTTTTTAATGCTGATTTTGTAATTGAATCAGTTATTGAAGATTTAGAAATTAAAAAGCAAGTTTGGCAGCAAGTCGAAGCAGAAGTGAGCCCCACTGCTATTTTAGCAACTAATACTTCTGGTTTAAGTCCGACTGCAATTCAGGAAGTCTTAAAAATGCCAGAACGTTTTGTAGTAGCTCACTTTTGGAATCCAGCGCAATTAATGCCATTAGTAGAAGTAGTTCCTGGCCAAAAAACAGCTATTGAGACTGTGAATATAACAGTGGCATTAATTAATAAAATTGGAAAACATGCTGTTTCCTTAAAAAAGGAAGCCCTAGGATTTGTTGGCAATCGGATTCAATTAGCAGTGCTGCGTGAAGCTTTTAATATTATTAATTCGCAGATTGCTTCGCCAAAAGCTGTTGACGAAATAGTAAAATACAGTTTAGGACGGCGCTGGAGCTTAGTAGGACCGATTGCTAGTGCTGATTTAGGGGGGTTAGATGTATTTAAGAATATTAGCTCATATTTATACGCTGATTTAGGTGCTGAACAAAAGACTGATCCCTTATTAACTAAAATGGTTGCGGATAATAAATTAGGTCTGAAATCTGGAGAAGGCTTTTTTGATTGGAAGA
>NZ_SCHP01000145.1 GCF_013607485.1 Bombilactobacillus bombi | reverse complement strand
CTATTATAGTATTTATAAGTTTAAAAGTCTAGATGTTTTTCAAAAAAATAGCGAAAATTTGTTCTTTTTTCACAAATAAAAAGTGCTAATTTAGTTAATAAATCAGCTCTTCTTTTTTTAATAACCGTTACTATTGCAAACAATTTCACTAATAATTTTAATAACTTAAAATTAATACTAAAAAACTATTTTCAATCCCGTACGGGCGCGAGTAACTACTGTAGAACCAGCGGCTGCTTGGGTTTGAGTGAGTAACTTATCGAGTGAATACTCCTGTGGTAAATGTGAAATTAATAACCTCTTAACCTTAGCCTGCTGAGCTAAATGCCCTGATTGCGTAGAAGTCATATGCCAAATTTGGCCAGTTTTTTCAGCACCAAAATTAGTATCCGTAACTAATAAGTCAGCTTGACGGGCAAAATCAATCAAACCATCAAAGTAAGCTGTATCCGCTGTAAAAACAAAAGTTTTTTTCATTTTTTCATTAACAATTCGTGTTGCAAAAGCAGGCACTGGATGTATTGTCCGCAAAAACGTAATTGTCCATGGCCCTAGCTTTAAAGGCGCTAAGTCGCTGTAGCCAATACCTTGACTAACTTTAGGCAAACTCAGAGCAGCAAAATTGAGCGGATCTTATGTA
>NZ_SCHP01000144.1 GCF_013607485.1 Bombilactobacillus bombi | reverse complement strand
AAAACTTCATTTAGGATAGTTTTGGGTGGCAGATGAAAACCTATATCTCGAAAGAAAGTTTTTCTCGCTAAAGCTCTTCTAATCCTCACAAGTAAAACTTGTGGTTTATTTAATATATTAAATAAAAAAGCATTCCGCGATAGTCTTTATACTACTGCGAAATGCTTTCTTTTAATCAGGACTGAATTTTGTCCTATACACTTTAAAACACCTATTAACAAAATTACCTATTATTTCTTAATGTAAAATCCAGATATTACAAACTAATTTAAAAAGTAATCTGCTTGCTAATTAAACCAAAAATAGTGTAAATAGCAGCAGCACAAACAAAGATAGCAACCCACATTTCAATTGGGCCAAATACTCGTTTAGCTTTATTATCCTTCTTTTGCAATATCCAGTACACCGGAATTCCAGCTGCAAATAACAAAGACATTAATAGGAGAAAATTCTTACCAGCTGCAAACAATAACCAACAAGCATAAATACTAGAAACAACCCCAATAACAATATTTCTAGTTCTCCCAGATGTTTTATCTTCTTTTATAGAATACTTAAGCTGATAAAATGCAGAAAATGCATATGGTATTAAAATTGCGGCACTCGCAATAGAATAAAAGAAATTATAAGCCTGTGCTGTAA
>NZ_SCHP01000143.1 GCF_013607485.1 Bombilactobacillus bombi | reverse complement strand
GTATAAATTATTCCTTTTTGCTCATTACTTATATCCATAAGTACAATTCTCCTCAAAACATATGTTATAAATAATATTTACAAATTCATCAATATAAATTTCCTTTTGGCTATTAGAATTTAATTGTGAAAAGACTGGATTAGAATTCTGAATTAAGTTCATAATTATCGTTGCAGTTATAATAGGTTTTTTCTTTATTTTTGGCTGTATAACTACTAAAATATCCGAAATTAATTCTATCGTTTGTTCACTATAATCAATCATCATTTTATTGAACTGTTCATCTTTAATAGACATCATAGTAATATCACTATTTAAAAATTGATTTTCCCAATTTTTATCAATTCCATTAATTAGAAATTCTTTAAATTTAACCTCTGATCTAACATTATTACCAGTAATTTCTTTCTTTAATTTTTTTATTTCATCTAATGAATATTTAAAAAAAAATTTGATAACTTCTTTAAAAATATCTTCTTTAGATCTGAAATAATTATAAAACACTCCTACAGAAACCCCAGCAGTATCTGTAATATCTTTTATTGTGATTGACAATAAACTATTTTTCTTTAGTAATTTATCAGTTGCGTGAATAAGTTTACTTTTATTATCTTTTTTTGGCATTGAAACCCCCTACTACTT
>NZ_SCHP01000142.1 GCF_013607485.1 Bombilactobacillus bombi | reverse complement strand
TTAATATGTTAAATAAACCACAAGTTTTACTTGTGGGGGACAGAAGAGCTTTAGCGAGAAAAACTTCCTTTCGATATAATAGTTTTCGGCCACCAACCAAAACTACCCGAAAGGAAGTTTTTGCACTGTCAAAAGACGATAATAGCTTAGCACACACTCGCTGGAATTGTAAATATCACATCGTGTTTACGCCTAAATACCGGCGAAAAGTAATTTATGGAAAATTAAGAGCAGATATTGGTCGCATCCTGAGAAGATTGTGTGAACTTAAAGAAGTAGAAATCATCGAAGCTCACGCCATGCCTGACCATATTCATATGCTAGTTAAGATACCACCAAAAATTAGTGTTGCCAGTTTTATGGGATATTTAAAAGGAAGAAGTGCCGTCATAATTCATGAACGGCATGCTCATCTGAAATACAAATATGGCAATCGTAGCTTTTGGGCCAGAGGATATTATGTCAGTACCGTTGGGTTAAATCAAAAGACAATTGAAAAATATATTCGAGAACAAGAAGCAGAAGATCGCTTACAAGATACAATTAGTAAAAGAGAGTACGTTGATCCATTTTCCAAGATTAAACCACAAAAATAATGAGAATAGTCGCGGTTGGTAGGCTTTTGTTGGGCCCCTTGAAGGGGCTTTTT
>NZ_SCHP01000141.1 GCF_013607485.1 Bombilactobacillus bombi | reverse complement strand
ATTTATATGTCAACTAGTTATTCTTTTTCTTGATATTGATGTAAAGAAATCAGAAATGTCAAAAATAGTACGATTCCTGATAATGCCAATATTTACAGCTATTTTACTTATTTATCCACTATTACATTTTATTTCTACAAATATAATCATTGAAATTATTCTGATCAATGCTTTAGTTACCATCATTTATTTGAGCAAAACAACTAAAGAAAAATACCTCGCAAGTTTTTGTATACTCTTGATATTGATTATTCTTAGCTTTTTACAATATTTAACTACTGTCAAAGTAGTCATGCTCTTCTTTGGTTTTATTATCTCTTTACTTTTAGAAAAATATTCCTCTGTCCAATTTCAAACTGACAAAATGGCAATAATTAGAATCATTTTTTCATTGTTGATATGTCTTTAAAGACATTAAAGATAGTATTAATTAATAGCAACAAAAAAGCATTGATAATTTAATATCAACGCTTAAAATCATTTAAATTTTATGGAAGTTACAGGGCTCGAACCTGTGACCCTCTGCTTGTAAGGCAGACGCTCTCCCAACTGAGCTAAACTTCCAAATATAAAATGACCCGTACGGGATTTGAACCCATGTTACCGCCGTGAAAGGGCGGTGTCTTAACCACTTGACCAACGGGTCAAACAATGGAAGTT
>NZ_SCHP01000140.1 GCF_013607485.1 Bombilactobacillus bombi | reverse complement strand
CGGCAACAGCGCTTTTTTTCTGTCGGTGGTTTTGATTCTCGTAATCCACAACAGTATAAATATGTTATGATTAATGGTCGTAATGGCAAAATGGAAATCTTACCAGGTAAGGCAGGATTGCCTGAAGAGGCTAAGCAGATTGTTTTGAGTACGCAACATCCCAAAAAAGTCACAAAGGTTGCTTTAGGCCGCTATCACCAGCAACTGGTTTGGGAAGTAACTTTTGTGAATAAAAATAAAACTTATGGTTATTATTTGATTAATTTTAAAAATACTAAAATTATTCAAGAAATAGATAATCTTTAAAAGTAGTGGAGGAAAATTTAATGCAACAAATTAATATTATTGATGCTCCTAAGCACGTAGATGAAGAAGTAAAAATTGGTGTTTGGTTAACAGATAAACGTTCATCAGGAAAGATTGCCTTTTTACAATTACGGGATGGCACAGCTTATTTTCAAGGCGTAGTAGTCAAAAGTGATGTTAGTGAACAAACTTTTGAATTAGCCAAAAAATTGCGTCAAGAAACAAGTTTTTATGTGACAGGCGTAATTCATCAAGATAAACGTTCTCATTTTGGCTATGAAATTGAGATTTCTAATTTAGAAGTTGTGGGCGAAAGCGAGAATTTCCCTATTACACCTAAAGAGCATGGTATTGAAT
>NZ_SCHP01000013.1 GCF_013607485.1 Bombilactobacillus bombi | reverse complement strand
CTATTATAATATATTTAATAGGTATTTAATATATTTTATTTTTTAAAACTGTTGATTTATCAAAAAAATATCTTACTTATTGTCAGCAAAGTTAAAAATAAAACTTATTTCAAGATCTTTCCTTTGTATTTTGTATATATCTAAAAATGGAGTTGAGATTAAAATCTCAACTCCATTTTTACTATGATGGTCCCAAAGTTAAATTCCAAGTTATTTTAGCAGTCTTAACTACAGCAGCACTATTGAAGTTTGCTGGGGGAATTTTCAAAATAGGACCTGCTTGTTGTGCCTTCTTAGTTCCCCAATCATGAGAGAGATTAACCGTCGACCCACTGGGCAATGCTGGATTATGATAAACATAATCTTTCAACAATATAGTTGGAGAAGCATTGTTCAACTTATAATACAAATAATTTGTAAATAATAAATCTCCTGTCGATGTTGTCTCAGTTAGATCTGCTGTTAAATAAATATTTGGTGTTTGATCACTATCATTATTAATACTTAATTCACCCGTTAAATTATTAATTGGAATAATACCTGATGTACTACTAGTTATTTTGCCGTAATCAATACTTTTTGGAACTTGGAGGTTAATAGAACCTGAAGAATTAAAATTCAAAGTATTGCTCTTACCCAAAGGCTGAATATCACTATTAGCATCTTGGGAACTAATGGTATAACTACCAATAGAGACGGGAGTTTTTTTGTCAGCAGTAATGTTAATCTTTCGATCAACAATAAAATGTGTTCCCGCTGGAAAATCAGTTCCCGAAAAGCCAAAATAAGTTGGGTTATAGACTTTTTGTTCATCAGCAGCAAGAGGTTTTTTGACTGAAATAACTTTATTGTTATTGTCAGTATAAGAGGCGGTGATATAGTCCTGTCCCTTATCTTCCCAGCCAGGAGTTAAATTATTACTACCATCATAGCCAATTAAAATTGAATGTACTGGCAGATTAGCCTTTGGGTCAAACTTAGTCTGCAGATTATACATACCCTTGATAATATTACCCTTATTATTGTAAGGATTATTGGTAATTGCCATTGATCCTTGATAAGCTGGCAAATTCAAAACCTCATAATTCCACTTAAGGGTATCACCGGTAGTATTATTAGTTACTTGAGTATTGTCATAAGCATAGTTTGGAGGTAAAGCATTATCCTGTGCTTTATATAATAACTCATGTTTGCCAACAGATAACTCTTCATGATTACCGATATTAGTCGCCTTACCAATGACCCAAGCAGCATTAGTCGATTCTTTAATTTTAATATTATTCAAATCTTGAGATACTTTAGTATTACCCACTTGCCCACTTAATTTTAAAGTGGTCGGGCCACCGGTAGGACTATTATCCCCATCAAAGTACTGCAAAGGAACAGTAATATCATCACCCACCAGAAACTTTACATTATTTTTTGTGGTGCCTACAGAAAGGTTTCTAACATTAGTCTCTCTTAAGGGCGTTGATTGAAAATTAGTAACGACACTCGTGAGGATTTGATCATTGCCTCTTAAATAAAGTTTAGTATGGCTAGGATTAGCGTTGTATTGATCTAATAGCTCATTTAATTTATAAGTCATCGAATGTCTAAAACTTAAATATGCACCCGGTCCATTTTTACTTGTATCCCAATTTCCAGGACTCATACCATCCCAAGACACGTCCTTGGCGTCTAAATACTTAGGAATAAGCTTTTGTTTATCCGCATTAGGTTTATCAGCGTCTTTAGCTTTACCATCACTTGCATATACTGGTATGCTTTGGCCTAATTTATGGTTAGGAACAGTTGTACTGCCAGGTTCATGAAGCTTCAAATCACCCTTATCGTCCTCCAAAATATTAGGAGTAACTGGATTAACAAGTTCTGCAAGGTTAGGCTCAGCAAAGCTATTATTGGCTTTTTGTTGCGCTTGCGCAGGATTTTCTTTAGTACCTAAATCAATATATTCATAATCACTATCTTTTGTTGGGTTAGCAATTTTAGGTCGTTTTACCTGAACTCTAACTAAAGGAGGACGTGGATCAAATTCTTTATTAAGTTTATCAGCATGGCCATTTTTAGCATCATAATTCTGCCATTCATCGCCACCACTATGACTATTTATATTAATATCGCCCGTACTCTTGTTGGGATAGACCACTTTTGAATTGTCATCTAAATGCAAATTGGGACTTGGTAAATCACTAAAGTTAATGTAGCGAAATTCCTTACCTAGCATTTTAAACATGGCAGTTTTTAGAGGCTTTAAACTTTGGCTATCAGGTGCTTGGACAATTTTTGTACCATCACCATATAATAAGGGGTCAATTAGATTTCTAGTAAATGGAAGCTCGACTTTTTGGACCCGAACAGGTCCGGAAGTATCTTTACCAATGGTAACATCTTCAGCTGGACCATTCGGCCCTTGTATGGCCACGCCATTGCCGCTAGTTGCCTTATTATTACCTTCGGCCACCATTTTAGTATCATAAACTTCAATATCAGAATTAGAATCATTACCACTCCCAAAGGGCATACTTGGAGCCAAAACCACATTGGTTCCTCGCGGAATACTATAAGGACCCATGACTATATCGCTAGGTACTGTAATAATATTTGACCTGTTACCATCAGCATATACTAAAGCACTGGCATCACAAGGATCTTTTCTTAAATCTAAAGTAACATTAGCTGGGTTTACAATATTAACTTTCATCGTAGTCGAAGCATATAACAAGTTAAGCGGCGAATCTTTATCGTGACCGTCTCCCACAACAATACTGAAACGGCCGCCTGTACGAACGTTAATATTCATACCGGAACCAACATTCATTAAGCCCCCACCAGCACGACCGCCGTTAGTATTATATTTATCTAAGTTATCTGCTTGAATACTAAAAGAACCTTGCGACAAATCAGCCGATCCACTAGTAAAACGAACTAAAGAACCATCATTAATAATCTCGCCATCACTATCAATAGATAAGGTTGGATATAAGTGATTTCCCTGAGTATCCACATCTCCTTCAAACTTCAATGCACCGCCAGCACTAGTCATATCAATAGCACCACAAGGGTGGGGGGTTTTAACCGGATCAGTAGTCAAACCCACTATATTAGGATCATTATTTGCTTTTACCGAATTTACTAAGGTTTTGCCGTCACAATAAACATGTAATTCTGCAGATCCCTTTAAGTCGATTTGAGGATTATTTCCTGTCAATAATAATCCCCAAGACATCCCATCTCTACTATTTTCTGGAGCATCACCATGGGGATATAAATAAACTTTAGACCCACTTTCAAAGGTAGCATTACCACTTAATTCCAAAGCATTACCATTATAGGTATAGCCAGTATACGTACAGGTACTGTCAAAAGTTATATTATTAGTTTGAAGATTTTGTTGATTACCTCCACCCTCGCATTGGTATATTAACCCATTAGGGCCCTTATATGACAACAAAGAGTAAGAATTAATAATACCCTTCATTGTTGTCTGTACTGCACCGTCAGTCCAAGCAAATTGGGCACCATAATAATTGACATTTTCAAATGTTTGTTTAGTAATATTTCTTGTACCATTTGCGGCCCAAATAATTCCGTAATAATTATTTCCATAAGCAGTTAAATTTTTGAATGTAATATCATAACTTGCTCTTGGCCAGTCAGGAGTCCAGGTCCGTATACTGAAGCGTCCTAGATTAAGCACATGACCATTACCATTTACTATCAATTTACTATAAACTTTGCCAGTTTTATCATCGGTATATTGACTGGCCGGCCGAGGAGTAACTAAATACCATGCCTCTTCACCCGCAGCTCCTGGATTTGTGGCAAAACCTAAAGAAGAAAAATCCACTTTTTTACTTTTACCGGAGGCGTCTGGCACCGTTATATAATCACTACTGGTAATACTAGTTAAATCAATATCAGCATCTAGCGAAACTTCAGTAATATTTGATTTCCAAGCACCCACTCTTCCGCCTTGATCACTTTGAGCATTTTGATATGGTGGTTCCCCATCAACAGAATTTCCATAAATTGCTTGCAAATATTGTAGGGGAGTCCTTACATGTGCAATATATCCCTGTGGCCTGCCATTACCTCCTGGATAATTAGGATCAGGTGTCAAAGCAAATTCATTAGAGCCATCATCAGGGTAATCATAATTAGGCTGTAAGGGCCCTATTTTCATCATAGAAATTATATCTTGTGAACCATGACTAGAATCCCCCTGTAAAGCAAAATTAGGATCTATTAAATTATTAATATCTATATTTTTTGTTTGAGTTTGTGCATAAATAGTTGCAAAAGAAAATTTATAAAATAAACCCAGTACTGCTATTATCACAAATAGCTTAGAGCGGCTGGATTTTATTAACAACATAATAATAATTCCTCCAAAAATTATTTCTAAGATAGAAAAGTAATCTCAACTAGGAACTTCTAGTTACATGTGTTTACCAGAAGTTTGTATTGAGCACATTAAAGCAAAAAAAACATTTAATTACTCTTTTAGCTGTATCAGAACATTTTCAGCAAATTATCATTATAGTCAAATATATCACTAACTGCAAGTTTAAACTCTCTAAACTTGGTATGGTGTTTTTAATTACATTATTTTAAAAGGAATTATAAAATTTTTTGTATTTTCAATATTACCAATTTAATCCGTGTAAACTTCTAAAAAAGGAAATGACAGTTCGATAAAGGTTTGCTGTTAAAGAAGCCTTTGTCTTTATTTGTATTAATTTGTCAAAATTCAGCATTTATTATTTCCGCATAAATTGATTCAGCCACTGATGACCCCTTTCTGTACAATCTAACAACATTAATAAGGCTACACCAATAAATAAAACAGCAATCAAAATTTTCCCACCAGTTAAGGGCCGACTAAACAGCCAAGCAATTCCCAAGAATAACCATGGCAGGGCAATCAGAGCTTGAATGGGATAAATAATCTTCCAAGAGGTTTTTTGTTTCATCGGCTTCTCCTATAATAACGAATCAAAACGGTTAATATACCAGCGTTTAACGATTGTTACTAACATAAGGTAGGCTCCGCAAGTTACTAGCAATAGGCCCCAAAAACTTCCTGGCAAAGCTGTCAAATGTAAAGATGTTCCTAAGGCTGTAAAAGGCAGAATCGACCCAATAATTACTGCACCAGCAGTAACACCAGTCATAGCACCAGAAGCACGGCTTTGGATGAAGGGCAGCTTTTCTGTTCTCAATGCGTGCAGTACTAAAGTCTGAGTCCATAAGGATTCCACGAACCAGCCGCTATTAAACACTTGAATAAACTGCTGCCGACTAAAACCAGTAGTAGCAGCAAAGTGACTGCCGACGACTGTGGGGCAGATGAACCAATACAATACTAAATAAGTCGTAATATCAAAAATAGAACTAGTAGGACCGAAATATTTCATAAAACTCAAAATACTTTGAGCCTCCCATTTACGAGGCGTTTTTAAATATTCAGGATCCATTCGATCCCATGGAATTGACAGACATGACAAATCATATACCAAATTCAGTAATAACAACTGCATTGGCTGCATGGGCAAAAATGGCAAAAAGGCACTGGCACAAAGTATCGAAAACATGTTGCCAAAATTAGAAGAACAGGTGGCTTTGATATATTTCATAATATTACCAAAGGTTTGACGGCCAATAACGACTCCTTGTTCCAAAATCATTAAATCCTTTTGCAATAAAACAATGGCTGCTGACTGCTTCGCAATGTCCACAGCTGTATCTACGGAAATTCCCACATCAGCAGTTTTCATCGAGGGCGCGTCATTAATGCCATCTCCTAAAAAGCCCACTACATGGCCATTATCCCGCAACAACTGCACAATTTGTGCTTTTTGATCAGGAGCAATTTTTACAAAGATGTTGTTTGCTTCCACAGCTTGGGGCAATTGGTCTGCCGAGAGATGGCTTAATTGTGCTCCGGTCAAAACATTCGTAACATCAAAACCAATATTGCGGCAAACTGCTTGAGTTACCAACAAACTATCACCGGTAATAATCTTTACTTCTGTGCCGTGATTTTTAAGGGCAGCAATAGCTTTAGCAGCGGTGCTTTTAGGTGGATCCAAAAAGGCTAAATAGCCGAGAAAAGTCATTTCTGCTTCATCAGCAATGGTCAGTTCGTTACCCGTTTTAGGTTGAGGGTTTTTCTTGATAGCTAAGCCCAATACCCGTAAACCATCATGATTTAAATCAGCAACTTGTGTCAAAATTTGCTGTTCCCATTGTTCAGTCAAAGGTTCGAGTTGACCATTAGTCAACACCTGACTGGAGATACTCAGCATTTCTTCAATAGCACCTTTAGTAACCATTTCAGTAGTGCCATTAGTTTCACGAACAATAGTACTCATGCGGCGACGCGAAAAGTCAAAGGGCAATTCGTCAATTTTTTGATATTGCTGATCATCAATCGTTAATTCACTTTGGGCTGCATGAATAATAGCCTTATCCATTAAATTGTTCAAACCTGTTTGAAAACGACTATTTAAATACGCATATTTTAAAATCGTATCATCTTCTTGATGATTTGCGTCATAATGATATTCCAAAATAATCTGATCTTGGGTTAAAGTACCAGTTTTATCTGTGCATAATACATCCATTGCCCCAAAATTTTGAATAGCATTAATATTTTTGACAATGGTGCCGCTTTTAGACATTTTTAAGGCCCCGCGCACTAAATTAGTAGTCACAATTACCGGCAGCATTTCCGGTGTGAGGCCGACAGCAGTCGATAAACCAAAGAGTAAGGCTTGGCCCCAATTGCCCTTTGTAAAACCATTCAAGATACAAACAATCGGCGCCATAACTGCCATGAATTTAATTAACAGCCATGAAGTTTGGCTAATGCCCAAATCAAAGTTCGTTGGGTTAACCTTATTATTAGTGATAGTCTGTGTTACCTTACCAAAGCGTGTCCGCCGACCCGTAGCAACTACTACTCCAAGCGCTGTTCCACTTACAACGTTACTGCCCATAAAAGCTAATGTAGGATAATCAGTAACATCTTCATATTGACCCGGCACAAATTGGGACTTTTTTTCTACAGGATAACTTTCGCCAGTCAAAGCTGCTTGCGAAACAAAGAGATCTCTAACCTGTAAGAGACGTAAATCTGCAGGAATCATGTCGCCGGCGGCTAATTTCACAACATCACCAACTACTAAATCATCTAACATAATCTCTTGGAGCTGTTGATCACGCCACACTTGCGCCGTAACCTTAACCATGCTTTGTAGGCTTTCGGCAGCATTGGTGGACTTGATAGACTGAATTAAGGTCATGGTGCCACTAGCCAAGACCATAAAGGTAATAATTAAAGTTCCGGTTAAATCACGCCCAGCCACTGGTGCCCAAACATAATCTGTCAGAAAGGAAATAACCCCTAAAACTGCCAACACTAACGTAAAGGGCGTCACAAATGCCTGCAAAAATTGCACCGCAAAAGGCGTTTTGTGATGATAGGTTATCTTGTTGCTGCCGTATTTTTCCCGTAAATCAGCCACTTGCTGGGTATTCAAACCCGTAAGTTGCGTATGATATGCATCTAGCACTTGTTGGGGTGTTTGTTGTGCAAGTTGACGATAATCCTTAAAAATAGCCATAAAAAAACCTCCTGAAAAATAAGCGTCAAGGAGATTCCTACAAAAATAGACCGCGACAAATTCGCGGCCCCTAAAATAAATTTTAGTTTAGCACTACCCGGCGTAAAGACGTCAGCCATAGCTACTTGGGAGATAGCCTTCGTTCGGCTATCTCTGTCCTATACATTGGCGTTTCGCAACGTTTCTGTACAGCAGCTTGTGTCCGTGTAGGAGCCTCTTTTTATTCAATTAAAAATCCAACGCGCTTAATGTATCATGATTAAGAAATAGTGTCAACTAATAATTCGAGTTTTTATGGAAGACTTTTAATCTAAATTAGTACGGAAAAAATCTGTTATTTTGGCAAAAGGAATAATATCTACTTGATCATATAAATCTGTATGATTAGCTCCCGGGATAATCATTAATTCCTTATTATCACCCTTTAGACGTTTAAAGGCATCTTGACTAAAGTAGAGTGAATGAGCTTTTTCACCATGAATCATCAATACCGGATTTTTAATTTCTTGGCTATATTGCAACAGTGGCATGTTAATAAAGGATAAAGCTGAAGTCGTATTCCAGCCAGCATTAGAATTAACAGACCGTGGGTGGTAGCCTCTGGGCGTTTTGTAATAAGCATGATAATCCTTAACATACTGCGGAGCATCATTTGGCACGGGATCAATAACACCGCCGGCATGCTGGTAGGTGTTATTTTGATAATCAATGGTTCTTTGTTGATTTAGTTCTTCTTTTAGTGCATATCTATCTTCAACACTGAGCGCGTCAAAATAACCCTTGGCATTCACGCGCGACATATCATACATCGTGGAAGTCACGGTGGCTTTAATGCGCGTATCAATAGCAGCCGCATTTAAGGCCATACCGCCCCAGCCACAGATGCCCAGAATGCCGACTTTTTGCGGGTCAACATTGTTTTGAACGGACAAGAAGTCAACGGCTGCTTGAAAGTCTTCGGTATTAATATCCGGGGAAGCCACATCACGCGGTGAGCCACCGCTTTCGCCCGTGAATGAAGGATCAAAAGCCAACGTTATAAAGCCTTTTTCAGCTAAAGTCTGTGCATAAAGTCCTGATGCCTGCTCTTTCACGGCGCCAAACGGTCCGCAAATCGCAATCGCTGCAAGGCGGCCGCTCATGATAAGTGGCGTATATAAATCAGCAGCCAGCGTTAGGCCGTAACGATTATGAAAAGTTACTTTTTCATGATGGACCTGATCACTTGGAGCAAATACCTTATCCCATTCAGTTGTTAATGTTAGTTTTTCTGGCATTTTCTTATCTCCTTACTAGAATAGCGTTTATAATAATAGCGTAATACCTAAACCTAACTTGAGGTCAAGTACAAAGGAGCAAAAAATGTATACTATCGGTCAAATTTCGCAAAAATTCAATTTACCCATTTCAACTATTAGATATTATGATAAGGAGGGCTTATTTCCAGATCTTGCCCGCAAGGCAGGTATTCGCTACTTTTCTGAAAAAGAAGTCGAAGCGTTACGAGTGATTGAATGCTTAAAGCAGTCAGGTCTATCAATTGCAGATATTAAACAATTTATGCAATGGAGCAAACAAGGCCGCCAAACCTATCAATTACGTAAGGAACTCTTTGAAAATCAAAAGCAAGTAGTTCAAGCAAAAATTAAACAACTCAATCAAGTCCTTAATATGATTAATTATAAATGCTGGTACTATGATGAAGCCTTAAAATTAGGTGATGAAGACCAGGTTTTAAAAATGGTGCCTCATTGTCTGCCCGATGATATCAAAGTAAGTTACAGCCAGTCTCATTGATTATCTTGGGAAAATTTAATAGCTCCTTTTAACAATAAGGGCGCTACAATCGTAGTTGCAATAATCACCGCAATCACCGTGGAATAATCTGCGACGCTTAAAAGGTGCTGCGCATGACCAATTTGAGCAACCACTAAGGCCATTTCTCCCCGTGAGACCATGCCACTGCCGATAATTAAAGCGCTGCGCCGGTCAAAATGTACTAAACGTGCACCTAAAGCCGCTCCCAGCAATTTAGTAATTATCGCGGCCAGCGTCAAGGCAACAAACAGCCAAAGGCGCTGTTTGAGTCCCGTGAGCTGCATTTGCACACCAATTTGAACAAAAAATAGTGGAATAAAGATAGTGTAGCCTAAAATCTGAAAGTCTTTTTGCAGTTTAGTTCGGCTAGCAGTTTGACCTAAGAGCAAGCCGGCAAAAAATGCACCAATGGCACTACTTAAATGGGCTTTTTCAGCAAGATATGCGAGTGCCAAAAGAACAACAAAGGCCACTAGGGATACATTAGCAGTGACTAATATGCGAGAACTCAAAACCATCAGGCGCTTAATGACCGGGCGCAGCAGCCATAATAAACCAAAATAGCCGGCCTGCAACAGCAAAATCAGTAGTAAATTAACTTGATGACTAGTGGTAGTAGCCGTTAAAAGGCTCAAGGCAATCATCGCTAAAATATCATCTACTACCGCGGCTGCCAAAATTGTCGTACCCTCGGCACTATTTAATTGGTCTAATTCTTGCAGAACATCTACTGAAATTGACACCGAAGTGGCGGCAAAGATAACCCCTAAGTATAAACACTCCTGCCACTTAAAGTTAAAGCTCCAGCCTAAAGCACTTAATACTAGTAAGGGCACAAGCACGCCTAAAAGTGCCACCACTAGGCCGGGCCGCCAAAAACGACGCAGTAACTTTAAATCACTATTAATACCTGCTAAAAACATTAACAAAATCAGCCCCAAATTCGCGCCTGTCTGTAAGCTCATAGAATTAGTCAGCCAATGTAAACCCGCCGGCCCAATGACGACTCCCAACAGTAATTGTCCCACGACTGTCGGTAGACCATGCCGCGCACTCAAATGTCCGCTGATAATCGTTAAAAACAAGACCAATACTAAAGTGCCAATAATTTGCATAACATTATCACTCCTCAATAAAAAAAGCCTCCAAGAATCTCTCAGGCAACCCAAACCTGAGGTTAATTCTTGAAAGCTTTTTTGCTTCAACCAAATTTTTATTTAATTGTTATCTAGTATAACATATTTTCTGTATTTCTTTGAAAGACATGAGGATGATTTAAATTGGGATAAAATATTACTTTATTAATTTATTCTTTTATCCCCACAGCCTGTCTAAATAACCGCCCACAATCATAGCTCCAATTATATAGGCCAATGCTGCTAAGATAATTTTTAAAGTTGTTTGCTTTAATTTCATTACTGTGCCTCCTTAAACGGGAATGGTTGTCAATTTGGTTTTGTTCAGCAATAAAGAGCTAAACACTACTGAAATTGAACTCAAGGCCATTGCCAAACCAGCTAATTCTGGACTTAAAAGTAGGCCCCAGCCCACAAACAAACCGGCCGCAATTGGTATACCTAAAGCATTATAGATAAAGGCCCAAAATAAGTTTAACTTAATACGCTTGAATGTTTTTTTACTTAATTCTAGAGCCTGAACTACACCGCGCAAGTCATTCCTTACTAGGACGATGCCGCCAGATTCAATGGCAATATCTGTTCCCGAACCCATGGCTATCCCGACATCTGCGGTCGTCAAAGCTGGCGCATCGTTAATACCATCCCCCACAAAAGCCACATGGCCCTGTTGTTGTAATTCTTTAATTGTGTCGGCCTTATCACTAGGCAATACATTGGCAATTACTTGATCAATCCCCACTTGCTGACCAATAGCTTGGGCGACACGCTCATTATCACCAGTTAACATAACTGTTTTTAAGCCTTGGTTTTTTAAAGCGGCAATAGTCGGAATTGCGCTGGGCTTAGGGGTATCTTGAATAGCTATTAGACCAATCAGATTTTGACTGCAGCCAACTACTACCACTGTTTTGGCCTGTTCTTGTAATTGCATCATCTGCTGTTGAAAATCATTGTTCAAGTGATAAGCAGCCGCCAATTTTTCGTTGCCGACAAAAGCCAGCTGGTGATTAATTTGCCCTTGCACACCTTGGCCTATAAGAGCTTTAAAGTCTTTTACAGTAGGAATTTCAAGCTGCTGGGCTTGAGCAGCCTGTAAAATTGCAGCAGCTAAGGGATGCTCGGAATTTTTTTCTAAAGCCGCGGCTACTTGAAGAACCTGCTGGGTATCACCCACAATATCGGTGACTTGGGGCTGAGCATTGGTAATGGTGCCGGTTTTATCGAAAACAATAGTCTGAATATTATTGGCGGCTTCTAAGACTTCACCGTTTTTAATTAAAACACCGGCTTTAGCACTGCGGCCGGTACCAACCATTAAGGCTGTTGGAGTAGCCAAGCCTAAAGCACAAGGGCATGCAATAACGACAACAGATACCGCAAACAACAGTGCCTGGACACCCGTAGCTTGTAAGAAAACGTTCCAGATGACAAAAGTTAAAATGGCAATGATTAACACTACAGGTACAAAAATATTAGAAATCTGATCGGCAGTTTTTTGAATAGGAGCCCGACTGGTTTGCGCTTTTTTCACCAGGGCCACAATTTGTGCTAAGAGGGTTTCATTGCCGACTTTTTGCGCGGTAAATGTAAAGGTACCGCTTTGATTGATTGTCGACCCAATTACGTGATCGCCAGCCTTTTTGGTAACTGGCAGACTTTCACCTGTAACCATCGACTCATCAATACTAGAAGTCCCCGCTGTAATAACACCGTCAACGGCAATTTTTTCGCCTGGTTTGACTTGGAGACTATCGCCGACGCGCACCTGCTCTAAAGGGACTTGATAGGCTTGACCAGCGCGGATGACGGTGGCTTCTTTAGCCTGTAAGTCAATTAACTTTTCTACGGCGCTTGAAGCATTGTGACGCATTTTTTCTTCAAGTACTTGGCCTAATAAGATGAAGGTTATTACAAAAGCGGCACTTTCAAAGAAGACTCCTTGGTGCTGGAATAAGGCATAAATACTATATAAATAGGCGGTAGTGGTTCCAATTGCCACCAAAGTGTCCATATTGGCATGATGATTTTTAAAGGCTGCCCAAGCACTGTGGATAAAAGGGCGCGCCGACACGGCCATGACTCCACTAGTCAATAAGAACATTGTCCAATTGCCGCCGGGCAACATCCATCCCACCGGCATCAGCACCATTTGCAATAACATTGGTAAGGATAATAGCAGCGAAAAGATAAAACGATTTTTAATAGTCATTATTCGTAGACTACCTTTCCCTGAAACATATTCATTCCACAAGCATAGTTATATACGCCAGGTGCCTGCGGTGCAATCGTGACAGTCTTGTGGGTACCTAGAGGGATTTTTTCGTTAAAACCTAAGGCGGTAGATTGTACTGTACTTAAACAAGAAGACGAATCTTCTTGTTGAAAAGTAATTTGCGCGCTTTGCTGGGCCTGAAGGTGTAACTCGGCAGGTTGATAGCCGCCTTTAATGATTACAGTTGCTGTTTGCATATTTATCACTCCTTTATTTAACAATGACTTTGCCGTGAAACATATTCATTCCACAAGCATAGTCGTATTCGCCAGCTTTGCTGGTATCAATAGTAATGGGATGATCTTGTTGTTCCGGTAAAAATTCGTTAATGCCTAAATCAGGGAAAACGACTTTTTCTAGACAGCTAGAAGGATCTTGCCGCTGAAAATGTACCTGTGCCGGGATGCCTTTTTTTAAGACCACGGTTTCCGGCTGATAGCCGCCATCAACTATTACTTGCACATGTTGGATATTTTGCTCGGAAACATCTGCAGTCACTGCTTGTTGATAATGATTACCAAAAAACCACCAAACGATAAAGTCAATTAACGCTGCGGCAACCAATAAAACAATAATTTTAGTCATGTAAGAGCCTCCCTTTGTTTGTTTACACTTGTAAATCTTGACTTAAGTATAACACCAAATTTACAAATGTAAACATCCCCTTGCCAAAACCTATTAACGAAAAATAAAAAAGACACCTCTACATTCATGAGGTATCTTTTTAAATTACTTGTTTTTAATTACTAATCTCAGAGCGAACTTAATCTAAGTTAGAACCATTGGAGGCAATTACTTGCTTATACCAATTAAAGGACTTCTTCTTATAACGATTGAAAGTACCTTGACCGTGGTCATCAGCATCTACATAAATAAAGCCATAGCGCTTCGACATTTCTCCAGTGGAAGCACTAACTAAGTCAATGCAGCCCCACGGAGTATAGCCCATAACATCAACCCCATCATCTAAGGCTTGACCAATAGCTTGAATATGTTTGCGTAAATAATCAATCCGATAATCATCAGCTACATAGTTATTAGCATCAAGTTCATCGTGCGCACCTAGCCCATTTTCAACAATGAACAAAGGCTTTTGATAACGATTATACAGTTGATTTAAGGCAATCCGCAAACCAGCAGGATCAATTTGCCAACCCCAATCACTAGTTTGTAAGAACGGATTCCGGACACCACCCATTAAGTTACCATTGACCGTATCATGGTCTGTTTGAGTAACTTCTTCCACAGCAGACATATAGTAACTAAAACCAATATAATCGACTGGATATTGAGCGATTAAATCTAATTCAGCTTGCGTATAATCAAAATCTGACGGCTGCAAATTATATTTTGCTAATAAGCTGGATGTATAAGCAGGATAATGTCCTCGAACTTGAACATCAGCACAGAAAAAGTTGTTTTCTTGATTAGTCTTCATAGCGGCCACTTGGTTCACTGGGTTAGCATCGTAACTATAAGTTGTTGCATATAAAATCATGCAGCCAATTTGTAAATGCGAATCCAACTCATGACCAATCTTGACAGCTTTAGCGCTGGCAACGAATTGATTATGCCAAGCTTGGAAAATATTTTTCTTGTCTTTAGCTCCATTAGCATCCGACAAGCCTTGACTCATAATTGGAAAATGGACAGCACTATTAATTTCATTAAAGGTCATCCAATATTTAACCTTGTCATGGTAGCGGGTTAAAACAGTTTGTGCATATTTTTCATAGAAGTCAATTAACTTTTTGTTTTTCCAGCCGCCATACTCAGTAATTAAATGCAGTGGTAATTCATAATGGGAAATTGTAATCACAGGTTCAATATGATACTTTAAGCATTCATCAATTAAGGCATCATAAAACTTTAAACCTGCTTCATTAGGCTGTTGGTCATCACCATTAGGAAAAATCCGCGACCAAGCAATAGAAAAGCGATAGCACTTAAAGCCCATTTCCGCAAAAAGTGCAATATCTTCTTTGAAGTGATGGTAATGGTCAATGCCGATATGATTAGGATAAAAATATTTATCTTCATGCAAAGCAAAATCAAAATCATCTTGGTTTACAATCGCAAAACGTTCTTTGCCTCCAGGTAAAATATCGGGCAAAGATAAACCCTTGCCATCTTCTTGGTAAGCACCTTCTAGTTGGTTAGCAGCTGTGGCGCCGCCCCATAAAAAGTTTTCAGGAAATTGTTTTGTTGTCATAGTTACCTCCTCAATTACTTAATAGTATACATTAAAATTTGGTCCTGAGTCACTGCTTCTTGCTCAGTAATAGTAATTTCACTAAATTCAGAAGTATTCGTAATTACTACAGGCGTTGTAATATCATAGCCTGCCGCTTGAATAGCTGCTAAGTCAACCTCCATTAATAGCTGGCCTTTTTTGATGGCTTGCCCTGTTTCAACATGAGCAGTAAATGGTGCTCCTTTTAAGTTAACTGTATCTAAACCAATATGAATTAATAACTCAACACCACTATTACTTCTTAAGCCAATAGCATGTTTAGTAGGGAAAATAGTCATAACTTCACCAGTAAATGGTGCATAAACTTTTCCATCTGTAGGGACAATGGCCACGCCATCACCTAAAGTTTTTTGGGCAAAAGTTTGATCTTTAACTTCACTTAATTCTAGAACTTTACCGCTTAGAGGTGCGTAAATTTTAGTTGTTCCCGTCGCAATTGTAGTCGCTGCTGGTGTTCCTTGAGTTGGCGTAGTAGCTGTTGCTGCCGTTGCTGTTTCTGGCTCGTCTTCAAAACCTAATATCAAAGTTAAAACAAAAGTAATAATTATTGAGGCTACTAACACAATCACAGCATTAATCAAGTTGTTGCCATTAGTTTTGCTGACAAATTGCGGTAAAGAAACTAAAGAAGGAACGGCAAAAGCAAACGACTTTAAGTTAACTAACCCCATAAAAAGACCATTAATCGCTCCAGAAATCATTGCTGCATATAAAGGCTTCTTGTATTTAAGAGTCACACCATAGAGGGCCGGTTCAGTAACACCAGCTACTAAAGCAGAAATACTTGCTGCCGTTGCTACTTGACGAGTGTTCTTATTCTTCGTCTTAAAGGCAACAGCTAAACTAGCAGCTCCTTGAGCAATATTAGCAGCTAACATGGCTGGCAATATTAAGGAATCGGGCGTGGCAATAGAAGCTGCCAAAAAAATCGGTGAAAACGCCCAATGCATTCCGGTCATCACAATTAATGGCATAAAAGCAGCCATCAATGGCATTGCTAACCAATTAGCCTTACTTTGAATAAACAAAATAATATCTGATAATAATTTACCAGCAAAAGTCCCTAAAGGGCCAACTACTACTAATGCTAAAACACCCGACACAAAGATGACTAATAAAGGCTTGAGGATACTCTTCATAGAAGCAGGGCAGATTTTGTCAATACCTGCTTCAATATATTTCATTAACCAAACCATTAATAAAATCGGAATAACTGACGAGGAGTAAGTAGCCAATGTTACCGGTAATCCCATTAAAGTTACCGCCTTACCCGCCTTGACCATAGCCGCAAAGTTAGGATGAAGCATGATACCAGCAATTGTTACTGCTAACATTGGTGAAACTTTAAAATACTTAGCACTTGTAAAGGCTAGCATAATCGGCAAAAAGTAAAAAGGTGCATCTCCAAAAATAGTTAAAAATGCATAGGTAGAACTTTTCTCACTCATCCAACCCAACATAGGCAATAAGATTACAATAACCTTAATCATCCCACCACCGATTAAAGCCGGAATTAATGGTGACATACAAGAAGAAATAAAACTAGCAAATCGATTGAACCAATTTTCTTTGCTGGTGGAAGCAGTCAAAGAGTCATTGGACTTCGTAAAGTCGGTTAACTTTGTTAATTCCTTATAATATTCTGATACATCATTGCCAATAATAATTTGGTACTGTCCAGACTGATGATTAATACCGACTACTCCGGGAATTTGTTTTACTTTATCATCATCAACTCGACTCTCATCGTTAAGCTTAAAACGCAAGCGCGTCATGCAATGCGTTAAAGAATTGATATTTTCATTGCCGCCAACTGCTTGAAAAATTGCTTGCGCTGATTTTTGATAATCCATAATTTCCTCCTTAAATATAAAAAAACCTAAACAGAATATTCTGTTTAGGTCATGCTCTTAGTAGATAACACCCTAATTTAAATTTTTAACTAGTCGATTAATATGAACTGTTAAATAAAGGACTTCAGTGCTATTAATCCGATAACGATACTTATTACTGATAAATACCTGAATCTTTTGCGCGCAACTATAAGCTTTGGAATACTTCTTTTGAATAATTGCTAACAAAGCTTCATCCTCATCATCATAATGCTGGCGTAATAAACAACGTTGCGCAAAAAACTTTAAATGCGTAATAAAACGATAGTAGCTGAGCGAATCTTCGTCCAATTCCGTATGATAATAGTCCTTTACAATTTGCTCAATTTCGCGCACAATTCGGACAATTTCATCAGCCAAATCATTGTTAGATTCAGCATTGATAAAATGCAGAGCAATAAATGCTGCTTCATCATCAACCGGTTTCACATCAAGGCTTTGCTTAATGATCTGGAGAGCTTTTTCACCAACTGCATATTCATCAGGATATAAGCGGGCAATATCCCATTTTAAAGAATTACGCAAAATAATGTGTTCATGATAACGCTGCACAGTTGAATGAAGATGATCTGTTAAATCAACATAGATTACTTCACTGAGCTTTTTACCCAATTTGATTTTAGCAAAATTAATAATTTTCTCAGCAGCAATCACCTCTGCTTCGGGAACATTAATTACTAAATCTGTGAAACGATTAAAAGTATCGGGATCGTGAATCTCTAAGATTTTTTCAATCTTAGTCTTGTCCACCGACTGGCCGATCTTTTTTTGAAATCCAACACCAGGACCAAAGACTAAGACCATCTGTTGTTCCGGCTTTTGGGCAATTACTGTATTATTATTTAATATTCTTTGAATTAGCATAATTACGGCCCATCATTTATATGAATGTCCGGGCAGTCATGCTCAATAGATAACACCTGCTTAAGACTGAAACCAGTTTACCAAAAGATGTATGCGGTGTCAAACATATCAGGAGATTATTGGCTAAAAAAGCCATAACCCGCTATCAGCTGGTTATGGTTTTTTTGAGCTTTATTCTCACAATATGATACTAATTGGAATACCTAAATATTCATGAAGATTTTGAATTTCCCGCTTTGTAAAGTCTGTATGATTATTAATTTTGCGATTAGTTGCTGATAAAGAGCGACCAATAACTTTAGCAACTTGTTGCTGCTTGATATGATTTGCTTTGAGGTAACCCAACAACTTGTTTTCTTCTTCCATAGTGCTTCCCCCATTTCTCATGTTAGACATGATTATTGGCAACATAGTAATTACACAATCCGATTTATCATCATCTTATTTCGGAGGGGAGGTATCACATTTAACAGCGAATAAATCCACCTCAGTTATACATATAACGGCACAACAGCTAATGGCACGCCGATTAAATAATTGGTATCGTTTTAATATCTTCAAGTAGTAACTCTGTAATAGTCTTGTAATCAATGATCTAAGGCAACTGATAGTTATAGGAATATGGGTCAACAGCCAGCTAATAGGTACAAAACGGTCTTGTTTCCACTTTTGGGGGATAGATTCCCAACTAAGCCACTCTAAGATTAAAATTTGAATGATGATTCTGATTTTATCTGACATTATTTGATTACCACTAGTGGCTTCAAGCCACAATTATCATTGTTCACACAATTACATACGATATACTCCTAAAGCTGGATTTCATAATTTAAAACTTGACTTAGCAACAGTAAAATTATTATTTATTCCACAATTGCTTGTTATGTTATAATCAATCTGTCTTATTTTAATATAACACAAATATTAATTTAATAAAATTAATGTGATTTGTAATTTTAAAATCACTATGAGATTAATAAATATAAAAAATAGCGCTATTATCAAAATATTGCTTATTATTCTATAACAATTATTAAATTTTTTAAGAAAGTGGAATCTAATCATCCAAGGATACAAAAATGGAGTTCGGCATGATCACTTCCAGAACTCCATTTTTTGTAGATGCTGTTATTTAATTAATACTATCAGTAACTGTCCAATCAATCTTGGTAGAAAACTTTCCCCAATGAGGCTGTGTTTTTTGAGTTTGCAAGAATAGACCCGCTATTTGTTGGTTAGCATTGTTCCACCAAGAATCTGCCAAATCAGCCCTTGTTTCTGTAGAACCATCACCAGCATTGACAGTCTTAGAAAAAATAGTAATAGGGTTATTAATCCCCATAACCTGTTGGCCTATTTGTGAATCTTTATAGAGCAATTGATCATTCCATATTTCATTATCATTATTGACCATCGGCCCATCTAAATTCATTGTAACAGTTATATCATCACCTATATAAGGTGCGTAATCTAAGTGTAAATTAGATTTTACATCATTCTTATTAACAATCGCATAAATTTTATCATCAAATTTACCAATATTATGGCTACCAAAGTCAATCACATTCGGTACCGTTAACTGTAACAATGAAACACTACCAATTGTGATAGCCCCACTTTGACCAATATCAAAATCCCTAGTGGTCCCTTGATATTCAGCGTTAGTAATCATATGCACTGATGCCAAATTTATACCTTGATGATTTGCATCAAATCTTAATGGTGTCATAATTTCAAACTTGGTATTTTCCGGGAATTTACCATTCAAAGTAACATCACTAAATTCGCTCGCACTAGCATTGTACTTTTGACCATATTTAATTGGAATTAGTTTAGTACCATTCGCGTTGCTTATTTTCAACTTAGCGTCACCGTCAATGTGAACATCAGGAGAATCTGGCTGGGAATTTACACCTCTAGTAAATGTAAAATTATCAATAAAACTATGCACACTTTCAGCTGTAAAGGTATCTTTTTCATCATAAGTTCCCATAGGCAGTCTTGATGGATTAGTAAATTGCGGATCACTATCAGCAAGAACCGTTGTAGTATCATGACGATGATATAATTTTTTATTACCTTGATATCCCGGAATATTGATTACTTCATAACTATAACTTAATAAATCGGCGGGATTAATTTTACCATTACTATCCAAACTAAAATTAGGACTTTGACTCTGTTGGTCATCCTTACCATAAAATTTTAAGGTATAACTGCCTGCAGTAGTCATAGCTTCAGCAGAGGGAACTGTCCAAACTGCATGCTTTATTTCCGGATTAGGCAAGGTTGGATGATGAGGATCGTGTGCAGGTATTGTCTCAATCTTAAAACTAGCAGTAGTATCGGGATGTAAAGGATCTAAGGGTGCCCCAGCTGCTGGATTACGATAACCTTTCATGGTTAGATTTTTAGCAGCAGAATTAGTTTCCTGATAATTCAAGGGTACTTGAACATCGTCACCTAAGAAATAAATAGGTTTAGCATTGGCATTATCTAAATCCAAGTATAGGCTGCCCACTTTAACACTTCTAACACTAGAAGCCTGAAAATTGCGCACTGCTGTTACAGTAATTTTATCAGTAGGCATCAAAGTAAAGGGACTACTCTGATGGGTATCATTATAGGCTTGTATTAACTTATCAATATTAATATCAAAAACATTGTTATTCCAAGTAATCAAATTAGAACCAGTTACATAACGCCAAGGCTTAAGTGGTGCTCTCAACAAAGTCCCTGCATCTGTTAGTCCATTCAGAGCAACTCCACTGGCATCATGGTGGTCATTATACCATGATATAGGATCTGGTTGGACAGGAGTAGCCGTGGGCTGAGGATTTAAAATTGTATTTTCTGGATCTACTGCATCTAAATCTTGATTTAAGCCACTATCTCCTAGATCTACTTTTTGTCCATTGCTTTGTTGTACTAATACCCTAATTCTCGCATCAGTAATGGGATTATTCGTTTGTGCGCCCGTGACTGTACCTTTGATGTCACGATTATGAGGATCAATAATAATATTATCATTATTTAGCTCTGGCCCTTCATCAATAGAATGAACCTCGATACTTTCAAATTCACGAAACTGCGTTGAGGAAACTTTTAGTTTACCAATCATTTTACCTAAATTAGATAAATTTTTTTGGTCAGACTGAGCCTTTAAGTTGGGACTATACCCATTACTAGGAACTAAATAGTTAGAACTAAACGGCAAATTCAAATACTGAAAAGGAACATCCTTAAGCATCTGTTCTGAAGTACTTTGTCCTACGGGAACACCCATTGCTGAAGCTTTAACTCCATGCATTTCTACACTACCAGTTCCCCAAACCAAGTTAGATTGACCATTTTTAGGAACCGATAAAGTCAAACTTTTTGGTTGGTAAACACTAACTTTAAATACTCCGGTACCATTTATCAAGTTTACCGGACAAGTAGCCCCAGGAGCCTTCATATCAAAACTACCATTGCGATCAACGAAGATATTAGCATTAGTACTGCCAATAGTTAATAAATTAGCCGTCATATTATTATTATTATTGCCTAAATTTTTAGCCAGAACGACCATAGAACCTTCACCAATATCAGCAGTACCACCTTGAAGATTGATAAGATTACGATCCATAATTGGACCATCGCTAATAACATTAATAGTAGAATTAGAATTTTTCTCATACAAAATTTTACTATTACTGTTACTCATATAAATACCAGTTCCTAACTCAGTATAGCCGCGTTTTATTAGTGTATCGTTGGTTTCGTCGGCTATGCCTTGATCTTCAGCAGGTAATGTGTTGAATATCGGAGAGCGGTCTAAGTTAATATTTAACTGACTATTTTTGCCGATTTTAAGAGTAGCATTTGCTCCATATAAATAAGCTCCTGTAGCAATGTTATAACTACCATTAACTCCAGTTTCAGCATCTGAACTTACGCTAACTCCATTGGCGCCAACTCCCACACGTCGATGAGGGTGTAAATTAACAGTAGCATTATCTCCTATAGTAGCATTACCTTGTAATGCGAGAACATGTCCTCCAGTAGTATAACCATTGAATACGCAATTATCAGAAAAATTAACATTTGTAGCTTCCATATTTTGTTGATTGCTACCACCAATAGAGCCCTGACATCTATAAATATAGCCGTCAGGTCCCTTATAGCTGACCAAAGAATAAGCAGTCGTATGACCAGACATATTTACGGTAGTATTAGAATCACTATACATAAACTGAGCACCATAATAAGTGACATTGTCATAAGTTTCGTTAGCCCAAGCCCCTGCAATTCCAGATAAATGTCCCCGAAGAATACCGTAAAAAGTACTTCCAAAAATTTTCATATTTTGGATTGTAATATTAATATTGCGTTTAGATGTTAGATGGATACTAAAATTACCAGCATTAATCCAATACTTTTTTTGTCCATCAATTGTTAAACTGTTAGGTATATTACGGTCGGAAGAAGGATCAGGTTTCTGCGGAACATTCCGCGAAGCATGGACAATATTTAAATCCCAATCTCCCCCGTCAGAACCCCAAAATTTAGCAGCATTAGGATCAGTTGTTGGATAAGCCATATCACCTCTACTAGTAAAGTTAGTAAAATCAAGGGTATTACCAGAAACCGTTATATCTGGATCATGCGATAAGTCTACTAGATTAATATTATCTACTAAAACAATTTTTGTAATATCTGAATAACCATGGACAGTAGTATCACTGATTAAATTCATATTTTTATAATCAGTTCCATACCCATAAACAGCATGCAAAAATTGCTTGGCATTACGAACATAGGCAGTTACTGTCCCATCTCCATTATCTTTCGTAGCAAAATCATTATTAGCTGGCCAAATAATATCATTACTAGTAATAACACTGGTAGAATCACGCAGTAAGTTTAGCGCATTTGCAGATTGGGAATTGGAAGATTTAATTACTAAATTTTTTTGAAAGCTAAATAAATCATTAATATCGTCGACATTGGTCATAGAACTAGCCAAAATCACACTAAATTTCGAAAATAAAAATAAAATAAAACATCCGCCTAATACGATTAGTGAATGCATCATTGTACAGTCTGTATTAAGATACAGTCTTTTCAAATTATCCATTTTTTCATCTCCAAATATTAACCAAAAATCACCTTAATGACTTTTTATATGATTACATCAATCGGTATATCTAAAGATTTGTGTAATTGTTGAAACTCTTGTTCAGAGAAAGCACTGTGCTTGTTAATTTTTCCTCCTAAGCAACTTTAATTTTTTATACTTTCCTACAAGTACCAACATTAATAAATATAGAGTTAATATATCACAAACTTTCCTAAAATTAAATATATAATAACCATAGTGCTAGTTAAATTATGTTAATAGTATCAACAAATAAATATTGCTCTATACTTGCTTGAAAACCGGCCAGGCACCGAGCGCGATTGCTCTCAATATCAAAGAGCTGATTCCAACAAGAAAATATAGTTTAAATTTTCACCGCTGCCGCTTAAGAAGAGATCATTAACTTGTGCTTGCTGTAAGAGAGTTTTCACCATTTTTAAATCGTGGATGGCGTCGATATTAAATCGTATAGGCGACAACTCAGCCTTGTCGCAGATAATGCAATAATTGATCACCCCAATTGCAGAGGCGGTTAAACCGCAAACGCTCCGGGAGATTAAAAGAGCCTAAAGTCGTTAAAAAACTATAATAGCAGAGTTGATTTAGTCATACACAGTTCCACCTGCCAACCACAGCAGAGCTAAAAATTCGATATCTGATAGCTTAGCCTGTTGAGTATTGAGTCGACAACGAATCTTCTGCGGGGCAAATTGCCGATATAAGGATGCAATAATATTCACTTCTTTATTAGTAGTTGACTAAAGTGGAGCCTAGTCAGGCTTTTTTTCAAATTTTATTAACTAGCACCACGGATATATAATATGTGCTTTTAGTGATGATACAACAAAGACAAATCAAAGAAAGCTATCAGTGTAGAATTATTAATTCTTATAGTATGAAAATATTAATTTTTAGTAGTATTTCTCGCTAAATTTTTTTGACCCCCACATATATAAAACTTGCAGCTTTATATATAATAAAATCCAACAAAAAAGCTTGAGATAAGAGTTCTATCTCAAGCTATTAATATGCTCTCTAACTTCTTTATGAGATATTTTAATTTAAACTATTAGTCAATGTCCAATTAAGTGTGGTTTCATAATGGCCACCACTAATGTCACTTGGAACTTTTAAATGTAACTTAGCAGGAGCCCAAGTAAAGGTCAAAGATTCTTCCTTAGAAAGAGGTCCGGTTAAGCCGGTATTTGAAGAATCTTGCAGGTCAGCCACCTTTAATAACGTATGAGGCTTATTATCTAAATTTATAGTATTGTAATAACTGTTAAAATCCTTTTTAGCATTAGTAACTTTACTATCATTAACTGAAGTAATAGCATTTCCATTAACCTTGAAGGCATAGTAATCTTTCGGATCATCAAATTTAATAGTAGATCCTAGCGGAGCAAAAGTGCCTCGTTCATTTTTTATATTTGCTGCTGAAACGCTCAAAACCCAATTACGAGTAGGCCATGTCATAGTCGGATCTGCATAAGCAAAATTATCAACTAGACTAAGGTTAAATTCATCTTTATTAACGCGGTTAGTATCTACAGTTGTTCCCTTTCCAAAATCGATATTGGAGCCGACTGTAAGAACACGTGAATCTAAAGAAGAATAGACAAACACAATTACTTGATTATTATCTTGAGTGTAATTAATATTAGCCCAAGCATTGTTTTTGGTTTTATCTTTCTCTTTATCATTATAAGGATGAAAATCTGCAGTAGTCGCTCCCACAGTATATTGATAATATCCTAAAAAGCGATGATCCTTAATCGCTGGAGCAGGTGCATCTTTATCGCTAGGAGTAGGATTATACTGGTCAACAATACTGGTACCACTTGGCAATTCTTCTTCCACTGATTTGTTCCATTCACCAATTGTATAATTTGCATTGGTAGAACTAGCTGCCAATGTAAATATATCGGTGGGCAGATTAGTAGGCGTTGGTGTCGACTGATAATAATTAACTGGATCAACTTTAACTGGAGGTTTGGTTCCTGCGTCATTTAAATCCCAATAATGAAAAGTTACCCGGCTAACAGCTGGATTATAGTATAAGTCAATTTTTTTAGCAGTATTGTTGTTATAGGTATATGGAATGCTCTTCAATTCCTTTTGTAAGTCCTTAAAGGTATTGATTGTCTTACCATCTACCACTGCATGGTCAAATTCGTAATCTTTATGATTGCTATCGGTAATATATTTATTTACTTGATCACTAATATCATAGTTTTGACCAATTTCATGTGCCACAGTAGTGGTAGTTTTGCCAGGAATTGTTGCATTAGAAGTAGTTTGATAATTAAATTCATACTTTCCTTGAGGAATTTGAACCTTAGAATAATAGGCCGACTTTAAATTGCCACTATTTGCATCAGTAGTTGTGCTAGTTTCATATATCTTATTACCATTACCGTCTCTTCTATAAACATCAATACTATCAACTGATGCTGGTACTACTAAATACCTTTTACCATTGCTGGTGCTGGTGGTTATCGTACCACTCTTCCACAAATAATCACCATTACTATCCTTAGCGTCCCAATCAATTTTAAAGTTTAGTCCGGCACGAATAAATTTATTCTCTATACCTTTAAAGACTCTACCCACTAGAGAAGAAGTATCTAATGAGTAATTATATACATCATCATTAGGGTACTTAGAATCATTTGTTTTTGTTAAAGATTGATATTGATTAGTAAGTATAGCGTCAATTGAATCACCCTTTATAGATTTAACATCAATTGAATCCAAATCAATACTGGCATATTTAGGAACTCTAAATCCCTTAACATCAAAATTAGTAGGCGCTACTGATTTAGAAGGAGGCTGGACAGGAAATTGTTGTAAAACATCAAACTGAACTGTCTGCGGCGTATATATAATATTACTTGTAGCACTAGCAGTAATAGGTGTACCCGATGAATCTTTAATTACCCCCAGATCATTAGTGGTTGTATCCATATCAGCATAAGGCACTTCTGCTCTCACTATCGGATTATTACTGGTACCAACATATATACCATATAGGTCAACAGCATTAGATCTAACAACAGTAAAGTGGACCTTACCTTTATTAAAAAGATATAAAAAGGCGTTATTTGTGTTAGTTGCATCATTACTCCCATTAGTACTCCAAAATTCAACTTCATCGGAATTATGCGAATTTACTCTGCCTCGTATATTAGTTGTAGTAGCCAAGGTAGATCCGCTGTCAATGCTCCAAACTTTATTTCCATTATTTAATAAATCTTTTTTATCAATCGCTATAATTTTTCTAAAATTATCATTAAAAATCTGATAGGTACCTGATGCCTGTACGGCTGGATATTTAGTTTCATCTGTTTCATCTGGATCGGGGTCAGCTTCCGTTGAGCCACTTCTCACAAACCTAATATCTGTAACCCAACGCGACGCTTCTATTGTACCATTCCTTGCTGTTGGATAATTACGTGGGTAAACCCCACCACTATGAACAGATACATTCAACCAATTTTCAATATTCGGTCCAATATTTATATAAACATTGCTAGAATTCATTGGTAAACTAGGATCAAATTTGTAAGTTGTCCAATCATCCCTTCCATCAGGACCATTCTTTCCTGCTAAAGTTATTGTATAAACCATATCAATCCAAGAACCATCATAATACGCCACATTCTTAATAATGAAGGATGCTGGTTTACTATGATCCGTTATTACAAATCCCTTAGGATAAGGTACAGCAGCTACCCAACTATAAGAACGGTCTAAATAAGTCAAATTATGCAAATGTCTATAAATATTAGCTTTATCGCTAGGATTGTTAGGATTGTAGGTATTAAAATTCTCAGGCGCTTTAAAAGTTAAAACATTATATTGACGAGGAATATAAGTGGTGTCGCTACTGTCAGTAGTATTAATCCTCTTTGCATATTTATCATCTGGAGAAAGCCCAGGAGTGTCATCAAGATCATTAAGATCACGCCACGCTTTACTTCTGCTTAGATAATAATCTGGATCGCGTGTTCTATTATCATAATCATCACCATCAAAATATGATGGTGTTCCAGCACGTAATAAAGCATTCCGATTAGCCAACAAACTATCAAAAGAATCATCAGCTTTAGTAACGTTTGCAGTAATCAAAATACTAAATACAAGTAATGCAGTAATTCTAATGAGTTTTTTTAAATTCATTTTATCACCGCCTTCAAAAGTATTTTGTTAAATCAATATATCAATGGGAATATTCAATGAATCGTGTAATTTTTGGATTTCTCGCTTGGTGAAATCGCTATGATTATTAATTTTGCGGTTGGTAGTCGACAATGACCGGTCAATAATTTCCGCGACTTTTTGCTGTTTAATATGATTAGCTTTGAGATAGCCTAATAATTTATTTTCATCATTCATCAAATTTTATCTCCTTAAAATCATTTTTGTACTAATTTTAGGACGCTCACTTTAAGAATATCACATCTTTGCTTAAAAGAAAATCTCTAACAGTGCTATTTGATAATTATGGCAAAAAATTGCCAAATATAGCAATATAATAAGTGTGGAGGTAGAAAAATGAGCATCAATGAATTCTTAAAGACAACACGCAAAAACCATAATTTGAGTGTTCGTAATTTATCAGAATTAATTCAAATGCAATATGGATATTATGTTTCTAAATCAACACTTAACTACATTGAACAGCCTGGCAAAGCCGTTGATGCGAAGACTTTATTTATATTGATTGATTTTTATCATCTAGATTTCCAAGAAGTTAAAGAAATTATTTTAGACCGTAATTAATAAACACGCTCAAGATGGACAACCTGCCACTTAGCTGCCGCAGATCAAGCAAGCCAATAGTAAATGATATAGTTAGACGTCATCATCTGATCCAAGACCATACTGTTACTAAATTTATATTAATAAAAAGCGGAGTTAAGACATATATTGCCTCAGCTCCGTTTTTTCCTACATAAAATTTTTTCTACCATATTATTTGTTATTTATCTGCACCAATTTTTGATAATCAATGTGGTTATCATGGCGGATTTTGACAGCCATAGTAGTAAAACGTAGAATTACTGGCTTAGTATAGTGGAGTTCCTTTTGAAAGGCATTCAAGCTGGCCTGCAATTGCGGATTTTGTACCGCTTGAGGAACAACAGCCAAGTTCCCTTTCAACATGATAGAAGAATGATTCACTTCCTCAAAACAAATCAGAGCGGCCTGCGAAGAATTCATAAGATTTTTAAAAGTTGTAGAATGCTCACTAGTATAAAATAGGACCGATTTAATGCTGCGTTGAATCGGCAGCGGCGTTAAAACTACTAAACTGGGAAAATTCATTTTGTCTAAGGTGGCAACTGCGAGAACATTAGTTTCTTTAATTACTTGATTAGCTTGCATCAACATTTTATTCATTGCCGAATCTCTTTTCTGTTTTTAGGATTATTGTAAAGGATTTTAAACCATTAAAGAGGATATTAAGCAAATTTTATGTAAATATTAAACTCAAAGTGCTAAGATAATTTTAGGAGGTGAAAAATGTGAATCGAGGTGGGAAATGGCTCTTAGCAATCATCACGCTGATATTACTTCCTTTACCAGCGCTGGTTTTTGGTGCCAATTGGAAAATCTTGCAGCCCTATGTCCAAATGAAATTACCACCAATTCAGTTAAATAACCTATATCTACGTTATTATCTGTTGGCAGCTAGCTTGGTGGTTTTCATGGGCTTATTAATCAGCTTGTGTATCCTCATCTTTTATCCGACACGCCACAAGCTGCATTTAATTAATAAGAATTATGGTCGCCTAACTGTTACCAGTAAGGCTATCAATAATTTTGTCAAGACTTCATTGGAAGCTGAGCCCTATCTTCATAATCCCAAAGTAAGTTCCCGCTTGACTAAGCGCCACATCAAAATCAATGTATCTGGTGACCTACTGGCAGGCTCTAATGCTCAAGGTAAATTTGACAATTATTTACATAACCTAGAAGATGATTTGCGCAATCTTTTAGGGATTGGGCAAAAGCCAAAAATTCGAATTCAATTAACCAATTATCATCCAGATAATGAGCAAAAAAAACGGCAACTTCAGTAGGGAGTGGGAAAGATGAAAAACATTTGGGAACATTATGCTTGGGAAGTGATAGGCAGCTTAATAGGCTTACTCATAGCTATCGGCTGTATCAGCATTGGCTTTGTCAAAACTATTTTTATCTTATTTTTTGTGATAATCGGTGGACTAATAGGACATTACGGGCCGCAATTATTACATTTAATACAAAAAAATTAGGAGGATTGGAACATGAATAATAAAGAAACTAATAAAAAGCAACCTGAAATTAAAGGTGAATTAACTTACGACCAAAAAGTCGTTCAAAAAATCATCGGCATGGCTTTGTCAGATATTGACGGCTTATTAACAGTAGATGGTGGCTTCTTCTCCAACTTGACAGACAAGTTAGTCAACACAGACGACGTAACATCTGGAATTAATGTTGAAGTAGGCAAAAAACAGGTGGCCGTAGATATTGATATTGTAGCTGAATACGGTACCAACATTTCTAAATTGTACGACCAAATTAAAGACAAAATTTATCAAAAAGTTATGAACATGACTGGCTTAGAAGTAGTAGAAGTCAACGTCAATGTTGCTGATGTTAAAACTAAAGAAGAACATGAAAAAGATTCTACCAGCCTTCAAGACAAGCTTAGCCACGCCACAGATCATTTAGGCAAAAACGTTAAGCAAGGCAACGAAAAAGTCAAAGACAACATTCAAGAAAAAACTGAAGCCAAAAATCGCGTCGAATAAAGTTATTGATACTTAAACATCAAAAAAGCCCAGGCAAGTTTTTGTCTGAGCTTTTTTGGATAAAGTTTTATTTATTAAAATCTTGTGAACTAGTTTCTGGGTTTAAGAAGAAGGCAATGATTAAGCCTAAAACCGCTAAAACTAAAGTAAAGTACAAACCAAAGTGGACACCATTGGTAAATTGAGCGGCTTTATTAACGCCGTGATAAGCACTTTGTCCCAAACTTAAGAAGCTCGTCGCTAATGCTGTGGCCACTGCCCCAATAATTTGCTGCATGGTATTTAAAATAGTACTGCCGTCGGCAGATTCCGGACCCTGCAACGCATTCAAGGCATGAGTTTGAGCCGGTGACATCGCCAAAGGGCAGCCAATCATCAATATAATATGCGCACCAATAATATAAGCAATAGCCGAATTAGGGCTAGAGAAAATCAACATCACAATCCCAATGATAGCAATCAAGAAACCAGTGATCGCTGGTTTTTTAGCACCTAAAGAGTCAAATAAGCGCCCTGCAAAAGCAGAAACCATCGCATTAATAATGCCTCCCGGCAGCATAATTATTCCAGTTAAAGCTACTGGTATCAATAAACCCCGTTGCAAATATTGCGGCAATAAATACATAGCCGATAAAATAATGGCAAAGTCTAACATGACACACAAAGCCCCTTGAGCAAAGGCACTCTTACGAAAGACTTTTAAATTAATCACTGGCTCTTTGATGTGTAATTGCCGATATGCATACAAGATTAAAACGACAATCCCGATCGCTAACAAGATTAAAACCATGGGTGCGCCCCAGCCATAGTCAGAAGCAAAGCTGACTCCCATAACTAAAGCTGCAAAACCAACAATTGATTCAATGATAGACAAAACATCAATATGCGGTTTAGTAATGCGGCCAACATTCGGTAAAAACTTCAGAGCAAAACCTAATGCAATGACCAAAAAAGGCACAAACATCCAAAAAATCCAATTCCATGACAATTGCCCCAAAATAATCCCGGTGACAGTGGGACCAATGGCAGGCGCCAACATAATAACTAAGGCACAAACGCCCATGGCACTTCCCATTTTATGTGGGGGAAAAATTAACATTGCGACCGTAAACATCAAAGGCAAAATCAAACCAGTACCCAGCCCCTGAATCATACGTCCAATCAGTAAAATAGTAAAATTAGGTGCCACAGCAGCAACTATGGCTCCAATAATAAAATCAATTAAGCCAGTAATAACTAGTTGGCGGGTAGTGAACCATTTCGTTAATAAACTAGAGAAGGGTAAAATAATTCCAATGACTAACATATAGCCAGTAACTAGCCATTGTACACTACCCGAATTTATATGAAACGACCCCATTAACTGAGGCAAAGCAATATTTAGAGAAGTTTCTGACAACATCCCAACAAAAGCCCCAATCATCATACTCATCATTGCTAACCAAGGTCGTTGAACGTCAACCCTTGCTTGATTCTTTTTCATTTTCAAACTCCTCTCAATTCTTTGCTTTTTGAGCAACTCGATTATCTTAACAAAATAATAGTCAGCACGTAAGTTTTTTTTGAAAATTTTTTCGATGAGTATAAAATTTTATTATTGAAGATGTCGTATTGATTTGTAGATGTTATGCAAAGCACTACTTAGCTTTTTTAATAATAGTAGCAGTATAGAGACTAAATTATAAAATCATCATCTTCTAAGTGAATCAACTTTCTTTAAAAATGAACAACTAAGCTTTATAATAGCTCCTAACAACAGCAATAGTTATTAAATTTTTTAAATATTACTATTAAAAATATGTATAATAACTAATCAACTTATGATATTATAAGAATTGTATTATGGTTGTTTTAATATAAAATTGGCGGCGTACTTGACATGTTGCATAAACAAATAAATCTACATACAGATACCAAAAAATTTTTGAAATTACATAAAAAAATAGGACGACTATGGCTATCTTTTGTAGCACTATTATTAATAGGTATTATCATAGTTCTGGGAATTACATTAACTTCGGCAAGAGAGGTTAAAAATTCTTCGGCAATTAACACCACCTTTGAACAAGAAGTTAAAAAATTAAATCAGCCTTTAAAAATTACTTCAAAAGGCAAAACTTTACATAATGCCACTTATTTATCACCGCTTAATTTACTTACAAGAACACAAGCCAATAGTGTTCAAGCAGGTGATTTTAATCTCAATGGAGATTACGACATAGACAATAGTAACCAGTACTATGTCAACTTAAATTGGGACAGCGTTCCTAAAACATTAGATGGCTATGTGGTACAAAGAACAACTGATCCCTCATTGAACAAGCCTAATATATCTTGGGAAACTCCACCTACTAACTATGGAAAAAAAGTTAAAATTCTTAATGTTTACCCTAGTAATGGAAAATACTTAAAGGAATGGATGAACCAAATTGATCCTCAAACAGGAAAGCCAATATCAATGAATTTAATTGATGTCGATGAGGTATCTTTGTCTGATTTTAAAAAAGATCCTAATAGTTATTTAAAAGATTCCACAACAGGTGAATATAAATATGACGGAATTTATTTTGGTTCCTCAGATATGAATAACTATGAAGATCTAGATAGGACGGAAGTCATAAAACAAATCTTTGCTTTTGGTGCAACTGGCAGAACCGTTATTTTTGGCCATGACACTCTAGTACCTAGGTATGGAGTAGACCCAAATAAAAGTTTTAACTTTTTTGCCAGTTTCTTAGGCATAAAAATTACTCCGACTGTAGACAACAATGGAAATAAGATTAGGGATCCTTACGATCCAGATGGTAATCTCTCCCATGATTTACGGTTAGGATCGACCATTGTTAAATTCTCACCAGGAATGCAAAATGGCTTTTTATCCAAGTATCCCTGGAAGTTGACTGACGCTACTTTTACCATTAGCCCCACTCATAACGGTGGACAGTTTCAGTTATACGATAGCGGCAGTACAAAATGGATGGAATTCGTCCCTCCTTTCCACAGAACTGGTTCTACGAATGCTGTTACTACTCAAACACACTATTTAGATGATCAAGATAATGATGTTCTAACTGATGATGGTCATCGCAAAGGTGACAATAATTGGTATCTAGTTACCAACAAGAATTATGCGATGATTCAAACTGGTCATACTAGTGGTAAATGTACTCCTCAAGAAGCTAAAGTAATAGCCAATATGGTTTATTTTACTAGTACTTTAAATACCTCAACTAATGGCCAGGATCGTACAGTTGATGATCATAATAAGCCTGATACGCCAAAAATAAAATTCACACAATTTAATGATAATATTGGGGATAAGGCTGATTTCCAAATTACTGCGCAAGATCAAGCAACTGATTATTATTATCGTGTTAAGGCTAAAACTGCAAGTCAAGACTTGTATTCAAATACAATTAAAGTCCCAATTTTAAGTGGTATTAAAGGGTACATTTATCAAATTGATACTAATCCTCAAGCACAGGTAACTGTGAATAAAGATTCTAATACTGGAGATATTACAAATATTAATTTATTGCCCAATTCAGTCAGCGATTCTAGTACAACTTTAGCAAATATTAGTCGTCAATCGAATATTAACAAGTATTTACATGTCGTAGCTGTCGATAAAAATAATAATATTTCAGATACTCAGACTATTAGTCTCAATGACGCCTTTCCATGGTGGTCTTATCAAAGTAAAACACTCACTATCTATCTTCATGAATTGAACTATGATACAGACAAAGTATTAACAAATACAGATATAACCCATCCACAATATGATTGGCCATGGTATCAAGATAAAGGCGAAATTCAGACGGTAAATTTTCAGACCGGAGTCAGTGTTAGTGGCAATCTCAATAAATTATTTGCGGATCATAGCCAGCTAAACCAGATCATCGGACTTGCATCATTAGATACAAGTAATGTACAAAATATGAGCCACATGTTTGCTAATTGTAAAAAGTTAAGCAAAATAGATCTGAGACGCGTGGTGCTAGTTAATAATTCTTGAATAAAAAAGCCTGAATAGGCTACACTTTAGTCATCTGCTACTAAAGAAGTGAAACCTATGTCAGACCAACTTAAGTGTAAACAATATTTATTACCTTT
>NZ_SCHP01000139.1 GCF_013607485.1 Bombilactobacillus bombi | reverse complement strand
AAATAGTTCCCATATTTTTTATCCCGTAATCAATAATAAAAATATTATTATTATTTTCCACTATCCAGCAGTTAATGATCAGAAATTTAAGATCAAATTCAATTTTCATGATATTAGGACTTATTTTTCTTTAGATATTGTTTTGTAAAATTGTGAAATCAATAATATCACCTACTATTTTTTGAACTCTAGGAATCAAAATATAATTTTCTTCAGATGAAGATATATAAGTAGAAATTACTCCATGCAAAAGAAAGAAAACCCCTCTAAGTAAATTAGTTTTAACATCTTTTGGAAATTTGTCTTTTAAAACTTTATCTAAGATTTGTTGTAATATATTTAGGCATTTAATTCTTGTAATATTTATTATATGATCAAATTCATCTTTATCAATTTTTTCACCATCATAAGTACTTATTAACGGATAAAGAGTACGTTTTTCAATACCAAATTCAATATATCTATCACATATCATCTTTAATTTTTCTTCATTTGTTCTGTTTGACATATAAATTTTCAATAAGTCATCATAAAGAATATTTAAAGGTTCTATTGCTATCAAATTAAATAATTCTTGTTTACTTTTAAAATATAAATAAATTGTAGTATGTGAATATCCCGCTTCTTTTGCAATATCTCTTATAGAAGTTTTTTTGACTCCATTCTCAGAAAATAATTTTTTTGCTGCATTAATAATTTTTTCTTTTGCGGTTAACATTTTCTCATTCCTTTATATAACCATCGGTTACTAACCGTTGGTTATATTC
>NZ_SCHP01000138.1 GCF_013607485.1 Bombilactobacillus bombi | reverse complement strand
GTTTTTATATTCTCCCACTTGAAAAGATAAAACAATACAATTATTTAAAAAGATAGCTAGATCATTTTCATAAGTCTCTATTTGACTGAGAATTTTTGCCTTTTTTACAAGTGTGAAATAAGTACCTTTTATATATTCAGTTGAAAAAATATACAAACAATTGGAGAAAATTGATAGTTCAAAATGTCCCCATTGTTGAATCTTATTTAAATATTGTTTGATTATCTCCACATCTTCTTTTACATCGAAAACTGGCTCAATATGACGATTATTCAAAAATAGCTTTAATTCAATTGCTAAACAGCAAAACCAAAAGTCATGAGAATCTTTATATTTACTTTGATAATTTAATATTCTTTTTTTGATTTCACTATCATGTTGTTTGACTACATTATTATAGAAATGTTGAGTAGCGACTTCCTTTTCAGTAGCTGTACTATCATTAAAGTAAAATAAGTATTCTTGTATAGAAATATTCATTTTTTCAATATATTTAAACAAAATATCTGCAGATATTCTAGATTTATTATTTTCAAATGATGATAGTGTAGTTCTTGTTGAAATTTCTTCGGCTAGCTGTTGCTGCGATAAGCCTCTTTCATGTCTTAGCTTTTTTATAAGTTCACCATGTGTTGTTGGCATACTATTCCTTCCATTTATGACGAGATGCTTAACAATCCAACTCATATAATTTAATTGTATTATACAATTCTTTTATAAATAATATTAAAAATAAAGGTTCATTTACACAAAATTATTGGCGCCACCTTTTTGGAGGTAATCAT
>NZ_SCHP01000137.1 GCF_013607485.1 Bombilactobacillus bombi | reverse complement strand
CTGACAATTATTGTAACTTAGAAAATAAATAATCGGAGATACTTAATGCTTATCATACAAATATTATTCATGGTTATTGCAATATTTATAATGATCTTGTTAGATTATTTTGCCTTTACTAAACTACTTTCAAAATAATGAAAGAAATAATTGACACTAAATTCATAAAAAGAATTCCATTAATGGGAGTAACAATACGATGACCTAAATTACAAGCAAAAACTGTGATGGCCCCTCCAAGACTAATCATATATAATCAAGACTAATCATATATAATAAGGCGTTTCTGACATCACCACTTTGCGTCATTGTTGGTACCTTCAACCACCCCATTGCAGTTGCTACTATAATACAGCTATAACAGAAAAACACCTAAAATTGTGGTTAAAGCTGAATACTGTAAGATACTCCATTCAGGAAAATCTGTGCTTACAGTAATGTAAATAACCCAACATAATGCTCCCAATAAGATTAACACCATTGCTAAAAAAGTATTATGACAAGAAACTAAAACTGAAACGTTACCTTTAGTAACGACTATAAATACACAATAGAAGCTAAAATCATGGTTATCTAAGTGCTACTGATTTACAAAAATTTAAATTACTGATGTATCCCAATATTGCCACCATTCACAAACGAATTGCTCAAATTTACATAAAATTAAAGTATTACTGCCTTAAATTGTTGAGATTAATTATAGCGAATCAACACTGGCAATTGCTGCACAATCTGATTATGTAACTATTTTGCCTCTATCCTTAGCAGTTCAGAAAATTAAACAAG
>NZ_SCHP01000136.1 GCF_013607485.1 Bombilactobacillus bombi | reverse complement strand
AAAAGTTTTAAAAATATTTTTACATAGCTAATTAATTATTAGGAATTTGAATTTCTATTTTAAAAAAATTATCCTTTGCAGAAGTTGTCACTTCACCGTCAAGTTCTTCCACCAGTTTTTGTACCTGGCGCAAATCTAAACCTGACTGGACCAAAGCATCTAAGCTATAATCTTTTAGCTTAAAATTAGGAGTAAAACTGTTAGTAACAGTGTAAAGAGCACCATGGGAATTTTGTAAATAATTAATACCTAAAAAATGCTCCTTTGAATCACTAGCATGTTCAATTGCATTACTCAAAATAATAGTTAAAATTGTCATAATATCTAAAAAAGCTTCTTTTTTCTTAAAAATAGGTTCTGCTTGACCATTGACAACTACTTCGATGTTTTTAGCATGGGCTTGCTGAACAAAATAATCAAACACTGTTTGAATATTGTTTATTTGGTCAGGATTACCCCATTCTAGCAGAATTTTGTTGATTTTGGTCAAGCGCTGTTCAAACAGCTGCATTAATTCGGAGTGGGTCAACTTTTTTTGTGATAAATCAGTAAAAAAACTATTTTCCGAGTGTATAACATCAAAAGCCAGTTTATACTGGCGGGATAGTTGAATATTTTGTGCTTGTATTTGCGCCAATTGTTGAACGATTTGTTCATTTTTATGATTCTTGACTACTGCCTTATCAATTTCATTCATCAAATAATAACAAGCCAAAGTGTTAATACTTAATAAAACAACTATTTCATAAACGAATTCTTTGTTTACTAAATAATTACTTTGAAAAATAATCGCCATAATTAAAACATCGATAACTGGAAACACTATTAAAG
>NZ_SCHP01000135.1 GCF_013607485.1 Bombilactobacillus bombi | reverse complement strand
AATAATAATGAAATTGAGATTATCGAAGTTTATTAGAGTGTAAGTTTTTGGCTTACAACTATTTGGTATTCGTTAATCAGAAAAGACCTGAAACAAATATTTGTTTCAGGTCTTTTTTGATTTTTAAGCGAGTTACTTAATTGTCGTCGTTAATTTATGTACTAAAAGCTTAAGCAGCTGCTTTTTTGTCTTAAAAAAATTTTAAAAATTGCTTTTTAGTCGTACTTTAGCGAGTGAGTATGCAATAATATAGTTTGGATTATTTACAGGAGAGTAAAATGGCAGCTAAAAAACGTACTAGAAAAAAGACTACTAAAAAGAAAAAAACTGCTAATTATACTATTAATATCAGTGGCTTAATTTTAATTTTTGTCTCGATTTTTGCGGGCTTAAAATTAGGTTTAGTAGGGCGCTTTTGTGCTAATATTTATCGAATTTTGGTAGGCAATGGTTTTGAAATTTTGGCCATTGTCTTGATTATCTTGGGTATAGTGATGTTTTTTAGTGGAAAGATCCCGCGCATTGGTTGGAAACGCAATTTGGGACTTCTATTATTAATTGTAAGCATTTTGGCGATTATGCAGGCGATACTTTTTCAAAGACTTGCTTTAAATAATGATATTCTAGGGGTTTCTTGGCGTTTATTGGTAACTGATTTAAAAAATAGTCAAGTCGCCACGGACGTCGGTGGGGGAATGCTTGGTGCTTTTTTGTTTAGTGTAGCACAGCCGCTATTTTCTTTAATTGGTACGGTTTTTGTGAGTTGTATCTTGGCAGTTGTAGGGTTATTAATGTTTTGTGATGTTCAATTGGATCAAGTTATTCAATTAGGTCAGCAAGGCATGAAGAGGCTGCAGGCTGTTTTTTTACATTTACAAGAACTTTATGTT
>NZ_SCHP01000134.1 GCF_013607485.1 Bombilactobacillus bombi | reverse complement strand
ACGCATGGTGCTAGTTAATTTTTCTGATAGTATCCACAAACAAACATTGTTCTAACCGCGTTTGAAATCCCGCTAGTGAACGCGCGCGATTGCGTTCAATATCAAAAAGATTGTTCCAGCTGGAGAAAACTGTTTCAATTTGATGGCGCAGCCGTTTTAATAATTTGTTATTGATTTTAGGGTCTTGGCGCATATTTTTCCGTTTTGGCGTCCACAAGTTAATTCCCTGCCGCGCTAGTTGTTGTTTTAATGGCTGGCTCAAATAGCCGAGATCCGCCAAGATTTGCGGACAACTCGCCTGATTAATTAAAGTGGTTACCATTTTGGAGTCGTGAATTGAGGCTTTCGTAATGGTATAAGCAACTACTAGACCTTGATTAGTGACTTCAAAGCTGCCTTTGAAGCCGTAGTAGCGTAGGCGTTTCGTGGCATTATAGCCCAGATCGGCTTGCTCGCGAAAGATGCGAGCGCGATAATTACGTACTGGTTGACAAACCGGCAGCGGCAGACTGTCAATAATCGTATAGCGCGTGTTTTTAGCAACTTGTTTTATCAAGCCGGTGCGCATTAACTGCAATAATTGCCAGCCACGGTTACTCAGTCGATTAAATCGCGAACGTTCAGGCAAGTCTAAGCAGTGCAGACTGGTTAAAAAGCGATAATAGCGGCGTTGATTAGTGATACCTAATTCTGTCTGATAACAGAGCAACGCTAAGAGTTCAATATCTGAGAGCTTAGCTTGGCGGACGTTACGCCGATTTCGAATTTTAGCAGGCACAAATTGATCATAAAGCGGCGTAATGATTTGTTGCCACAATTGAATTCGCGGTTGCAAAGGTAATAAATATTGTTTACACTTAAGTTGGTCTGACATAGGTTTCACTTCTTTAGTAGCAGATGACTAAAGTGTAGCCTATTCAGGCTTTTTTATTCAAGAATTATTAACTAGCACCACGCGTC
>NZ_SCHP01000133.1 GCF_013607485.1 Bombilactobacillus bombi | reverse complement strand
CGTGACCGGCTTAGCAGGATTTGATGAATTTCATGAGTCTTTGACTTCTGGGCGGACTCCTTTAGTTCAAGATGTAATGTTAGACAGCACAGGCGCTTTTTGTGGTATTTTGGTGGTGTTTATTATTTTGATTATTTATCGAAGTGTAACCAGAAAACATTGAAGTGTTTAAGATATTCTGGTATGATAATATACGGTTTTATGTTATTCACACTAATTATAGAAAGAAGGAGTTAGCGGATGTCAGGACATTCCAAGTGGCACAACATACAAGGACGTAAAAATGCCCAAGACGCAAAACGTGGAAAGATTTTTCAAAAACTTTCTCGTGAAATTTATATGGCAGCAAAGAGTGGTGATCCTGACCCGGCGAATAACGCGGCTCTTCGTTTGGTGATGGATAAAGCCCGTGCTGCTAATATGCCAAAAGACAATATCAAGCGAGCAATTGATAAAGCTTCGGGTGCCGGCGGAGCTAATTATGAAGAGATTACTTATGAAGGATATGCTCCTGGTGGAGTGGCAGTTCTAGTAAATACTTTAACGGATAACAAAAATCGGACTGCCACTTCGGTTCGAGTAGCTATTACGCGTAATGGCGGTAGTATGGGATCAGCAGGTTCGGTTTCTTACCTTTTTGATCGTAAGGGATATATAGTTATTGATCGCTCAACTACAGATGCTGACGAAGATCAAATGTTGGAAGATTTGATGGAAGCTGGCGCCGATGATTTACAAACGTCGGATGATGCTTATGAAATTTATACCGATGCTAAAGAATTCGCTTCAGTTCGGGATGCTTTAGAAGCTAAGGGTTACAAATTAGCTAATGCGTCACTAACTATGGTACCTAAAAATACCGTGCCCGTACCGGAAGATAAAAAAGAACAATTTGAACATATGATTGAGCAGCTGGAAGATGATGATGATGTTTCCGAAGTATTCACAGCCGCTGCTGATGAAGATGAATAAAATATTTTAAAAATCTCGAATTTATTTCGGGATTTTTTTTGTGTCTAGTGTATTTTATAAAAGACAGGAGATGAAAAAATGTTACCAGAAAAATATACGAAAAAAATT
>NZ_SCHP01000132.1 GCF_013607485.1 Bombilactobacillus bombi | reverse complement strand
GATGTGTATAAAGAGACAGATCCTATACAAAACCACACTTAATAAAATTAAACCTACAATGCTTATTATACGCCATAATCTAGATTGCGCATTTTTCATTTGTAGAATGCTGATTATAAAACCTAATAGAAAACCAACAATTGCGCCGCCAATATGTCCCCAAATATCAATTCCGCCCATAAAGATATCTGCAACTAAATTGAAAACAATTAAAACTAAGAATTGCTGCGACCATTGCCGCATCCCTTGATTACTCTTGAAAACTAATCCTAAAGCAACATAAATACCAAACAAACCGAATAAAGAAGTACTGGCTCCTGCTGACAAAGATGTACTACTGCCAAAGGCAAAACTCATTAAATTGCCACCAATACCGCTTAAGAGATAAATAAGAATAAATTTTAAAGGCCCATATATAAACTCTAATTGCTGACCCATAAAATATAATGTTAAAGAATTAATTAAAATATGTTCCCAGCCGATGTGTACAAAAATTGGAGTAATCAGTCGCCACCATTGCCCTTGAGCGACTAAGCCGTTAACTTTGGCCCCTACTGCCACCAAGGCAGCAAGATTTTGGCTGCCTCCACGTACAATTTCTAAGATAAATACTAAAAATTGAATTACTAAGATGAGATACGTTGCCCAAGGCTGTTGTCTTAGCTGCTTCATAATTATCCTCTATTCTGCCGTGATAATATAATCAATTGCATAATCCCATGGTTGATAATGCCAGGTAGCACTTGCCAGCTGCACAACTGGCAAAGCTAAGGTGACACTAGTTGTGGCTGGATGAGCGGCTAAATATCGATCATAATATCCAGCGCCAAAACCTAAACGTTGATGGGTATCCGCTGCAATCGCCAAAGCCGGTACAATTGTTAAGTCTGCACCCGATTTGGATAAAGGATCCACTGCAGCCGGTTCCCATACCCCAAATTTTGTTTTTTGAATTTTAGTTTGAGAGTCTAAATTAAAAAATTCCATCGAATAATCGGCATAAGTTTTGGGAACAAAAACTTGTTTTCCTAATTGTAAGGCACGCTGAATAATTGGCTGGGTAGGCAATTCATCATCCATACTAATTGTAAC
>NZ_SCHP01000131.1 GCF_013607485.1 Bombilactobacillus bombi | reverse complement strand
GGTTGCAAAGGTAATAAATATTGTTTACACTTAAGTTGGTCTGACATAGGTTTCACTTCTTTAGTAGTAGATGACTAAAGTGTAGCCTATTCAGGCTTTTTTATTCAAGAATTATTAACTAGCACCACGCGTAATATTACAATTTGGAATATCCTACCAGTTAAATATTTTAAAGGATTTAGGCAATTTCAAATATATCAAATCTTCTGTATTTACTTTATATAACCTTAACTCCTTCATTTTTTTATTAGCACAAATAGATTGCCAAGTCGTATTACTCATCTTATAACTATATATTTTATAAATATCATAAATATCTTTAATAACTGTTCTTTGTAAAATATCTTCATTTAAACCTGTACCTGTATATTTACATAATGCTTCTTTTCTTGTCCATAATCTAATAAAATCATCTTCAAAATTGTCACTGTTATATAAATAATTATTTTCTTCCATTGAAAAAACTTCACTAGCTATATCATTTACTTCGAAATTAACATTTTCTTGAATATCAAAGCCAATATTTTCAAAACTAAATACGCAACCAACATATTTTCCACTATGGATAATATTGAAATGTATTTTTGAATTATTTAAAAAAGGTTTGCCATATTTTGTTATTTTTAATTTTTCACATATAACCTCTTTGCTTATATTAAATAACTCACTAAATCCTAATAAAATAAGCCCTTGACCAATAAACATTCTATAATTATCTATTCTATTTTTATATAATCTATTATTCGTTAATATTGGAATATTTGTTAAATTACTCAAAGTGTTTAATCCCACTACATTTTTGGTTATATCAATAATTAATTCGAATATTATCATTTATACCTCCCATTTTAAATTTACAAATATAGATTAGAAACAGAAGCCTAATAAGCTATATTTAATATAGCATTATTGATTTCGATATAGTATCTATTTCTATTGAAAATACAGCAGCCATACCATATTTCATGTCGATTTACAAAAGCATGAACCTTGTCTTGATATTCCACAATCTGTTTTTTTATTTCTTGAAATTCACTTTCATGATATATAACTCGCTTACAATAATTATCAATTACTTTTTTTATTTTCATAAA
>NZ_SCHP01000130.1 GCF_013607485.1 Bombilactobacillus bombi | reverse complement strand
GCATTATGGTTAACATTTTTAATTATATAACCTATTCTTAAATACTGATAATTAGAGTGTCTACTTGTGTTCAATTTATAAAAATTGTTTTGAATTTTTGTGGATGCCTAATTAATTATAATATGGTTTATATTCCTTTAACAGTCAGTATTACGTTTAGGTAATCCAAATTCAACCTTTTGGTGAGTTAACTGGTATTAAAGCTTATTATTCAAGTAGAGCAACTTAGCTAAAATATGTGGATCATGAAATTATTGGAAATAATTTTAAAATTATGAATAGCAGCATCGCAATCGTATATGATGATTTCAAGACCCCTAGCACTTATATTAAAAGTACCCTTAGAAACTTTACTATCAAAACGTTTAGTAGAAGTATAATCAAGTCTGACAGTCATAGAAAAAAGAGGAAAACGACTAGGATAACATAAGAAAATAAGAAAGTATAATTCACAGAAATAATTGTTTTTACGAGTGACATATCATTCCTATATTATAATAATTTCTAGTTAAAATCATTTAAGTGATTAAAATGAAAATGCTATTTATAAATTCCAACAGTGACAGTATTATAAAAACGATAATAAGATCGTTGGCAGATGTAATTTTAACCGTTAACATAATAGAGTCAGCAGTACAATATCAGAAAATTTGGCTTGATGAATATTAATTTGACAGTAAATATTAGCTGGTACAAACTAAGATAAAGTAGCAATAGCTATTTATGCTTTTAATAATAGTGGATTACATAGTCGGGCTTTTTTATTTAAGGCTTATTAACTAGTACCAGATGTATATTATAATAATATTATAAACCATTATTGTTTGAGATAGCATATGTAGATTTTAATTGTGGAATAATGAGTATGATAGTGATGTTTTTTACAAACATTAGTGTTATTATAGTAAAAATGCTGAGTGCATTTTTAGTAAAACTGTTTCAGCCGATTAATAGTTTCTCTTTGCTATCTTGTGTTAAAACATTTTAAGTGATTTTTTAACTACAATGGTAATTAGCATAGAAACCTTAAATAAGAGGTTTAATTTAAAATATTAATTTAATACAATAGGCCCGGAAGCGATAATTTATACAGGAAAGA
>NZ_SCHP01000012.1 GCF_013607485.1 Bombilactobacillus bombi | reverse complement strand
AAACAAATTGTCTTTTTGAGCAGTATCTTACAGTCGGCGTCTTTAGTGAAAACAGGAGTTGTGATTAGAGACGCTTTTTTGATGAATTTATTTAGCCAATTACCAAGACCTGTCAGCTAATCATGAGCTGTGATTTAGACTTTTTTACTGATAAAACTAATTTTATTTTGACATTGCACGTTTAATCCTTTAAGTTAGATAATCGAGGGTAAATTTATGAAAAATAAGGAGTGGTTTAATGCGGTTTGTTTTTTTGGCAGCTGGATTAGCTTTAGTTTTTGCAATTGGCTGGTTAGTTAGTTATGACCGCCAGCACATCAAGTATAAACGGATTGGAATTTTGTTGGCGCTGCAGTTTTTGATTTCTTTTTTGTGTTTGCATACCTCGGGAGGAGTCAGCACTTTAGCCCATATTTCCGCCTTTTTTAATTGGCTGATGGATCAAGCTGCTGCTGGTGTGAACTTTGTTTTTGGCAATATTGTCATTAAACCAGGACAGACGGTCTTTTTCTTCAATGTTTTAATGCCGATAGTCTTTATTGCGGCGTTAATAGGTATTCTGAATTATCTTAAAATCCTGCCTTTTATCATTAAATGGGTGGGCTGGGCTTTGAATAAGGTAGTTGGTATGGGTGAAATGGAAAGTTATTTTGCCATTTCTACGGCTATTTTAGGAATGCCAGAAGTTTTTATTACGATTAAAGATCAAATCGCTCAACTTAATCGCCAGCGTTTATATACAATTTGTGCTTCGGCTATGAGTGCCGTCTCGGCTTCTTTATTGGCATCTTATATGAAGATGATTCCGGGAAAATTTGTTGTAGTAGCTGTATTTTTGAATATTTTATCGGCCTTAATTGTTTCTTGTATTATTAATCCTTATGATGTCAAAGCTGAGGAACAGGAAATCAAACCGGCTGCTGATCCGCAGTCGGAGCCATTTTTCCAAATGCTCGGCAACTATATTATGGATGGTTTTAACATTGCTATTACGGTGGGAGCAATGGTTATCGGCTTTGTGGCCTTAATTGCCTTTTTAAATAGTACTTTAAAAGCTGCCATTCATATTTCCTTTACTCAAATTCTCGGTTACATCTTTTCCCCAGTAGCCTTTATTATGGGAGTACCCACCAAAGATATTGTCCAAGTCGGCAGTTTGATGGCAACTAAATTATTAACTAATGAGTTTGTCGCTATGGCTGATTTACAAGCTTTAAAGGGACTGAGTGCTAAATCTATTGCTATTATTTCCACCTACTTAGTATCTTTTGCTAATTTTGGTTCTATTGGAATTATTACCGGATCAATGAAGTCCATTAGTGCTCAACAAGGTAAGTATGTAGCAGGATTCACTATGAAACTTTTGCTAGGTGCAACTTTGGCTTCTGTTATTACTGCGACAATTGTGGGAGTTTATTATTAAAATTTTTAGAAAAATTTTCCTTAAATATCTTTGGCAAGCGACTGAAAAAATCTTTTTCGGTCGTTTTTTGTTTTTAAGAAAAAGTTGTTGAAAACTTTAAATTCTTGGGTGTTGTCCCAGTTTTAAGTGTTGTATAATGAAAGCGTAATCTTAAATTGTGAGGGGGAGAACAATGTATTATTCAAAAGGTAATTATGAAGCTTTTGCCCGGCCACGAAAACCAGCGGGAGTGGATCAAAAATCGGCCTATATTGTCGGAGCAGGGTTGGCTGGTTTAGCAACGGCAGTTTTCTTAATTCGAGATGCACAAATGTCCGGTGAGCGGATTCATATTTTCGAAGAATTACCGCAAAGCGGTGGCTCCTTAGATGGCACGAAACGGCCTGATATTGGTTTTGTCATTCGCGGCGGCCGCGAAATGGAAAATCACTTTGAATGCTTATGGGATATGTATCGTTCGATTCCATCTCTAGAAATAGAAGGGGCTTCTTTTTTAGATGAATACTATTGGTTAGATAAAGATGATCCTAATTCATCCAATTGCCGTTTAATTTATCATCGTGGGGATCGGCTTCCTAGTGATGGTCAATATACCCTCGATGGTGCCTCTAAAGAGATTATTAAGCTGATTATGACACCAGAAAATCGCTTAGGTAAGCAAACTATCGAAGATTTCTTTTCACCAAAATTCTTTCAAAGTAATTTTTGGATGTATTGGGCAACAATGTTTGCCTTTGAAAAATGGCATTCCGCAATTGAAATGCGGCGTTATGCTATGCGCTTTATTCACCATATCGATGGCCTGCCTGATTTTACCGCACTGAAATTTAATCGTTATAATCAATATGAATCTATGGTTATGCCTGTAATTAAATATTTACAGCAACATAATGTGGATTTGCGTTATGATACCATCGTGAAGAATGTTTTGGTGGATACTAGTCATGACCAAAAAGTAGCCAAAAAAATCATGCTGCAACAAGGCGGCGTAGCTCAAGAAATTGACTTAACAGCAGATGATTTAGTCTTTGTTACTAATGGATCAATCACGGAAAGTTCAACTTATGGCGATCATCATCACCCAGCAGTGCCAAGTCAGGAAATTGGTAATAGTTGGGCCTTGTGGGAAAAATTAGCTCAACAATCATCTGAATTTGGTCATCCTCAAGTCTTTTACAAGAATCTACCTAAACGCAGCTGGTTTATTTCAGCTACAGCCACGATTGAAAACACTGCTGTGGATCCTTATATTGAGCGGCTAACGAAGCGTGACTTGCATGATCATAAGGTAAATAGCGGCGGAATTATTACCATTACCGACTCTAATTGGCTCTTGAGTTTTGCGATTCATCGGCAGCCTCATTTTAAGGCTCAAAAAGAAAATGAAACAGTCGTTTGGTTATACGGTTTATATTCTGATACTAAGGGTAATTACATTAAAAAGCCAATTACGAAGTGCAGTGGTGAAGAAATCACCGAAGAATGGCTGTATCATTTAGGTGTACCAGAAAGTTTGATTCCCAAATTAGCGCAGCAAGAATCAATCAACACTAATCCAGTTTATATGCCATATATTACTAGTTACTTTATGCCGCGGGTAGCCGGCGATCGGCCAGCTGTGGTTCCTAAGAATTCGGTTAATTTGGCCTTTATCGGCAATTTTGCTGAATCTCCAACACGTGATACTGTCTTTACGACTGAATATTCGGTGCGGACAGCGATGGAAGCTGTTTATACCTTGTTAAAAGTTGAACGCGGAGTACCCGAAGTCTTTGGTTCAATTTATGATATTCGCGAATTACTAAAATCAATATATTATCTCAATGATAAGAAGAAGTTAAACGAAATAGATTTGCCTTTGCCTAATTGGATTACCAAGAAGGCCTTAAGTAAATCCCAGAAGACTTGGCTGGGAGAACTGCTCAAAGAAGCTCATTTACTATAATATTAGAAAAGACCAGGACAAAAATTGCCTGGTCTTTTTTATTTTTCTACTACTTGCAAAATATCTTGAGGCTGCGAAAAGATATAATCAGCTTCTAAAAACTGATCCTGAGGATTAGCTCCCCATTGGGCTAAGCCAAAAGCCACATGGGCTTGATGCGCACTGCCGACATCATTTTTAGAATCGCCGATATATAGGGTTTGACTAGCCTGGGCATGGAGCTTTGTTAAAGCTAGTAAGGTAGGATCGGCGGCTGGTTTAGGATTTGACACTTGATCAGCGGTAATAATCTGTTGAAAATAAGGACCAATGCTGGTTTTTTTAAAAACGGCATCCACTTCAGCTTGATCCTCTGAAGTTACTACGGCCATAGGAATGTCTTGGATGCTAAGTTGGTGGATAGTTTCTGTAATTTCTGCGAAGGGTTTAATCTCATCAGTAAAATCAAAGGCACAATTTAAGACGCTTTCAGCAAAGTCCTGCTGTTTAGCGGTAGGGATTTGGTATTTGTCAAAAACATCTTGGGCTGTTCCTGAAAAGCTAGATTCTAATTCTGCTAGAGATTGTTGAATTTGATAGTCTTGCCAAAGAGCTTTTTGCAGGCCTAATAACGCTGCATCGTGAGTATCTAAGAGGGTGCCGTCAATATCAAAAATTACATTTTTATACATTTTTCCCGTCCTTAATGAGTTATCTAACTGTTATTATAGTATGATAAAAGTGTTAAGAGCAACAAGGAGGGAATATTTGTAATGAAAGTGCAATCAACAACAGCTAATTTTTCAATCCCGGGAATTTATTTTTCTGGGCGTTGGGCTCAAACAGAGCATGGTTTATATACTACTAATTTAGGAGCGCAATTATACACTCAAGTCACACAAGCGCAACAAGTAGAATTAAGTTTTTCTACGAAGGCTCAAGTCGAGGGCGTCTTTATTGCCTATCAAGTGGATTTTGGTAAATTTCAGCGGGCTAATTTGGCACAAATGCCTCTGACAATTACTTTGCCAGATTTAAATTCTCATATTTTGCGAGTAGTTTACAGCGGCAATACACCCGCTGATAATGTCTGGAAGCGTCATGGCGGCTTATATTTTGATTATTTAAAGGTTTCCCCAAACGCACAGCTCACACCAATTAAACCGGCTGGTCCTGCTTTGAGTTTTATTGGGGATTCGATTACTGCTGGTTCTTGGGTTCATGGCAAAACAGCAGGACAAGATTATTGTGCAGAAGGTAACTTTGCAGCATTAACGGCGAATGAATTAAATATGGAAGATATCCGCATCGCTTATCCAGGGGCCGGTTTAGTGAAACCAGGTAGCGGCGGTGTACCTACGGCTAGTGAATTTTTAGAAAAAATTGACGCTGAACATTCTTGGAGCGTGCAGCCTTCTGAGTATGTTGTGATTAATCTAGGAACTCCAGATCGCAAGGCCAATGAAATTGAATTTCGGGCGGCTTGGGAATTGTTTTTGCAAAAAGTCCAGCTGCTTTATCCGCAAACACCGAAGCTAGTGATGATTCCTTTTTCCCAAAGGCACGCACAAGTAATTCGCGAGGAAACTGTTGAATATCCTGGTTTTCAGCTTTTAGAAACTGCCGATTGGGATTTAACCTATACTGACGGAATGCATCCGGATGCCGCTAGTTCTCCTAAAATTGCTCACAAGCTAGTTGCTGCCCTAAAGCAACTCCATAATTAAATTAAAAATTGACTGAGGAAAAACATAGTTTTAACTCAGTCTTTTTTGTATAATATGGTTTTAGTGTAGTAAAGGAAGGTTAATATGTCAGCAAAAAATCAACACCAGACACCGGGAAAAGATTCTTTATTAACCGGCTCAGCTTGGATTACGGCTAGTGGCATTGTTTCGCGTGCCTTATCGGCTTTATATGTTATTCCATGGAATATATGGATGGGATCTGCCGTCATTGTGGCTTCAGCTAATGCCTTATATGGTAAGGTTTATCATATTTATGATTTTTTTCTGCTCGTATCGACAGCGGGATTGCCCAGTGCTATTTCGAAGCAAATTTCGCACTATAATGCCCTCGGTGAATATGCGGCAGGTAATCAATTATTTAAGCAGGCCTTAAAAGTTACGGCTGTAATTGGCTTGATTTTTGGTGCTGTGATGTATTTTGGTGCTGGCTGGGTGGCGGCACTCTTTACTAATAGTGACCCTCATAGTATTCCCGCAATTAAGGCGTTAGCCATTGCGGTGTTAATTTTACCAACTTTGAGTATTATGCGCGGATATTTTCAAGGTTATGGGCAAATGGGGCCTTCAGCGATTTCGATGATGTTAGAACAGCTAGCACGGGTAACTTATATGCTGGCAATTACTTATATTATCATGCAAATTCAAAGGGGAAATTATGTTGATGCTGTTACTAAATCAACATTTGCTTCCTTTATTGGGGCAGCCATTTCGGTCTTGTATTTGTTGACGTGTTTTGGCCGTCAGCGCCATCACCTCCAGAATTTGGCAGAGAATGGCCGCCATGAAATTAATTTTACTGCGCGCGACTTTACTAAAGAAATTTTTCTGCAGGCAATACCGTTTATTATCATTGATTCGGCAGTAACTATTTTTAACTTATTTGACCAGTCCACGTTTAACCCGATGATGCAAAGTTTTATGAATATTTCTAAACAGCAATTAGATTATTATTACTCTGTCTTTGGCTTTCAGGCTAACAAACTGATGATGGTGGCGGTGTCTTTGGCGACCGGAATTGTTTCTTCTTCTATCCCCTTAGTAGCTTCCTTATACACCAGTAAGGATACTCCCAAAATCACCAAGCAGATTATTAATATCATTCGCTTATTTACTTTCTTTATGCTGCCGGCTACCTTAGGAATGGCGGCGGTCTCGCGACCTTTATGGGGTGCTTTTTATGGTTATGATCGCTTAGGTATTAATATGTTGCGTTTTTCATGTTTAGTGGCTTTATTAATCGGCTTCTTTATGGTATTGGCTGCTATTTTGCAGGCCTTATATCGTAATAACTTGGCCATTAAATATTTATTAATTGGTTTTGGTTTTAAAATTATTGTGCAGTGGCCGCTGGTATATTTGTTTCATGAGTATGGGCCCTTGAGCGCCACGATTTTGGCTCTGATTTTGATTTGTTATTTAATGCTGCATCGCATCTATTGCCTATATCCATTTAATCTCAAAAAATTGATTCTTCAAGATTTGAGCAAGGTTTTCTTGGCAAGTCTAGTAATGGCCACGGTGGTTTTAGGCGCTGACATAATATTTTATACTCTGACTGCCAAAATTGGCCGAGTTTTAAGTGCTGGATATATGTTAATTGAAGTTCTTATTGGGGCTTTAGTCTATGGCTATATTACCTTAAAACTTCGTCTGTTAGATCAAAGCTTAAACATTGACGCCCAGCGTTGGCGCGAGCGCCTGCATATTAAATAATTACTTCTTGACAGACTGAAAACTTTATTCTAAACTAATGACAATTTAAAAACATTCAAATATCCGAACCAATTAATTGTTTCCCGTGAGGAACAAATGGGTTAAAGGCTAAAAGTGCACCTAGTGTCTTTGCAAGCAATAATTGGCGAAGATACTAGGTGTTTTTTGTATATCAGAAAAGGGGTAAAAATAATGCATGACTTAGTTAGTGTTCAACAATTATCTTTGGACGACATCAATTATTTTATGAAGTTGTCCCAAGCCTTTAAAAAAGGCGCGCAAGTCAAGCTGCAGCAGCCCGTATATGCGATGAATTTGTTTTTTGAGAATAGTACCCGGACCCATACAAGTTTTGAAATGGCACAACGGCGCTTAGGAATTCAAGTTTTGCAGTTTGTTCCCCAGGCCAGTTCTATTTTAAAAGGTGAAAGTCTTTTAGATACAGTTAAAACTATCCAAGCAATTGGCGTAAATTTGGCAGTTATTCGTCATCCACAAAATCAATACTATCAACCTCTTTTAGATGCCCATTTGCAATTAAGTATAGCCAATGGTGGCGACGGCAGTGGTCAGCACCCCTCACAATCCTTATTAGATCTATTAACAATTAAAGAAGAATTTGGTCATTTCCAAGGGCTCAAAGTTGGAATTGTTGGCGATTTAGCCCATTCACGAGTGGCTCGTTCCAATGCGGAAATTCTAACGAAGTTAAATGCCCAAGTTTATTTCAGTGGCCCACAAGAATGGTTCGCCACAGATCTGCAGCAATATGGTACTTATTGTCCAATTGATCAATTAATAGAACAAGTTGATGTCTTAATGTTGTTGCGGGTCCAGCATGAGCGCTTTGATTCTAGTGAAGAAAAAGGCTTTCAAGCGCAAGATTATTATCAGCAATATGGTCTAACCCCACAAAGACTAGCTAGCTTACCGGCTCAAGCAATTATCATGCATCCTGCGCCGGTAAATCGTGGCGTAGAGATTGCTGCAGATTTAGTTGAATGCCCGCAATCTCGGATTTTTCAACAAATGCATAATGGAGTTTTTGTTCGGATGGCTATTGTATCAACCTTATTATCCAGTCAAGGATTAATTGCAACTCAAGAATTAAAGGAGCTAGTGAAATGAGAATACTCTTGCAAGGGGCACAAGTTTTTCAAAATAATCGCTTTCAAGTCCAAGATATTTTAATTAACCAACAATACATTGAACAAATGGGTCCTCATTTAACAGCGCCTGATGCTCAAATTCTTGCAATGAATAATCTTGTCATTGCGCCTGGATTTGTCGATGTACATGTTCACTTACGTGAACCGGGCTTTAATGCTAAAGAAACTATTAAAACCGGGACTTTAGCGGGCGCTCACGGCGGATATACGACTGTAGCTGCAATGCCAAATGTCCAGCCATCGATTGATACACCCCGGCGCTTGCAAGCTCAAATTGCCCGTAATCAAGCCTCAGCGCAAGTACATGTTTTACAGTACGCTAACATTACTAAAGACCGTACCAGTGAGCAATTAGTAGATTTTGCAGCTTTAAAAGCTGCGGGTGCTTTTGGTTTTAGTAATGATGGTAATGGGGTACAAAGTGCGCAAACTATGTATCAAGCTATGCTGGCTGCAAAGCAAGCAAACCTGCCCATTATGGCTCATATTGAAGATGATAGTTTGGCTAATCATGGAGTGATGAATGCAGGTTTGAGAGCTCAAGAACTAGGTTTACCAGGCATTGAGCCCGTAGCAGAAACGGCACAATTAGCTCGGGATTTGGAATTAGCAGCGGCTAGCGGCGTACACTACCATGCTTGTCACGTCTCTACTGCAGCTAGCGTGGAATTAATTCGGGTGGCTAAAAAGCGGGGAATCAATGTCAGTGCTGAAGTTACACCACATCATCTCTTATTAGATGAATCAATGATTACTACTGATAATCCCCAATTGAAAATGAATCCGCCCTTACGAACTTTACAAGATCGCCAAGCCTGTTTAGCTGGTTTATTAGACGGAACCATCGACATGATTGCCACCGACCACGCTCCACATACTGTTAATGATAAAGCTGGCTCCATGTTAACAGCAGCCTTTGGGATTACCGGTTTAGAAACTAGCTTTGTTATGTTGTATGAACGCCTCGTTAAACCTCAGCTCTGCTCTTTAGCACAATTAATTAATTGGCTGAGTGTCAAACCTGCCCAAGTCTTCAATTTAACAGCAGCTGGGCAATTGCGTGTGGGTCAAGTTGCTGATTTAGTAGTGCTGAATTTGCATCAGCCACATACTATTACTGCGGACTCCATGTTATCATGCGGTCAAAATTCACCCTTTATTGGACAGCAAGTGGAAGCTGAAGTTGCCGCCACTATGGTAGCAGGACGTTGGGCTTATCGAAAGGAGCAAACAGAATGAAGCGCTATTTGGTGTTAGAAGATGGAATTCTATATCGGTGATTGGGATCCTTAATAATTGCACATGAAGTGCCTTTATTCACTGCTTTAGATACGGTTGCTGCAATATTGCAGGTTTTGGAAGCTCAATCGTTTGTTACTCAGGCCTTATAGGAGGAGAAAATGAATCGTCTAGCTGTTAAATTACCACAAATTACCTTGAAAAATCCCATTATGCCAGCGAGTGGAACTGCTGCTTATGGACAGGAAATGGCGCAAAATTTTGACTTAAATGAATTAGGTGCTTTGGTTATCAAATCGACCACAGCGACACCACGTTCTGGCAATGCCCGTCCCACAATAGCGCATATGACCGGAGGCTGGCTGAATGCGATTGGTCTTAAAAATCCCGGCATTCAGGCTGTCTTAACAGAAAAGCTGCCGTGGCTGGCTCAAAATTATCCTGATTTGCCGATTGTCGGCAGTGTAGCGGGCTCCAGTGTGAGTGAATATGTTCAAGTAGCTCAGCAAATGGCCAGTGCGCCTAATGTCTCCTGGTTAGAAATTAATATTTCGTGCCCGAACGTGGAACAAGGGGGGTTAGCCTTTGGCACTAATCCGCAAATTGTCGAACAATTAACTCAACAAATCTGCCAAGTAGTCAAGAAGCCCGTCTTTATGAAATTAACTCCCAATGTAACCGACATTGTTCCCGTTGCTCTAGCAGCACAACAGGGGGGTGCCGCTGGCTTCACCATGATTAATACGCTCACTGGATTAGGTTTTGACTTAAATACTCGTAAGCCACTTTTGGCTCACGGCACTGGCGGTCTTTCAGGCAGTGCTTTGCACCCCTTGGCAGTGAGGATGATTCGCCAAGTCAGAACCGTCTCTTCACTGCCGATTATTGGCGTGGGCGGCGTGAACACGGCTGCTGATGCCTTAGAAATGTTAGTTGCCGGTGCTAATGCCGTACAAGTAGGTAGTGCTACCTATCATCAAGCGGACGCTTGTCGCCAAATTATTCATGATTTGCCGGCAGTTATGGATCGCTATCATATAACCAGTCTTCAAGAATTAATTGCAGATATCCAAACTCAAGTATCCGAGACTTTAGCCTACTAAAACATTCTATAATTATACTGATATTTTAAAGTGGTCAAGACTAACATTTGGTCTTGACTTTTTTGTGACAATTAAGTTCTTAATAAAGTTAATTTTTCACGCTAACAGAGATAAAATTAACACTTTATCATAATCAATTTTTAATGCAGATTTGTAAACTTTAGAAATCGTTTCAAGACTTAAATTTGCCTTTGATAGCTAGTTTTTTTATGATAAACTCGAATTAGTCAGTATAATAGGCATCAGCAAGCTCATGAAAGCGTATTCTACTATTCTGCTGGCATTAATAGATGAAGATAAGATGACGATATCTTCAGTAGATAAATTGATGGAGGAGAGATACTTATGAGAAAAAGAACATTAGTTGGTTCGAGCCTCATTGCAGCGTCGTTATTGGGCACGGCAATTATGGCGCCGCCACTGCATTTTAATCCGGTACAGGTACAGGAGGTTAAGGCGGATGAGAAGGATGATTTAAAGACAGCTTTAGACAAATTAAAACAGAATCTATTTATTACTTCAAATTATAGTACAGTGCAATATGACGGCTTTGAACTTGATTTACAAAGAATATTATTGGATTTTGAACCACAAACAAAGCAGCCATTATTTGGTAGTGGACCTGGAGCTCTTGACAATAATGGATATGTTAAATCGAATAATGCTTATGTTGATCCGGAAGCGTTGTCTAATATATTTCAAAAAAAATTCAATGGAACTCCTATTCTAAATCCAAATGAACAGTTAGCTTTGTTAAATGCCGGAGCAACCTTTACTTCTCATCTCTTTTTTTATAATAAAAAAACTAATCAGCGTGTTGAATTTAAAAAGGACGGTGATTTTAATAATATAAATAATACTGATATACAAGACCCAAAGAATGGTGGAGCTACTGTAACATTACAATATGACATAATAATTAATGATAAAGTAGTAGCCGAGTCCAAAGGTGAAATGAAATTCGATAGTGCTCTTATAAACATTGTAATCCCTACTACTACAATGAAAGTCAAAAAGTCAGAAATTAAGGATCCTAAATCTTTAGGTATTCAATATACTCAAGGGGTTTATAATGTGGATAATCTTTTTGACAAAAACACCCTTGGCCCTATTACAAGTGATCAAAGTGGCACCACTGTTGTTCCAGATGATAAAATTCAAGTTGGTGGCACTTATTATCAAAAGATTACTCTTTATATTAATCCATTTTTAGGGAAGGATGCTAAAGTTGCTATTCATAATGTAAAATTTTGTATTAATGATACGAATGTTTCTACCATTAGTGGCATCCCTAATATACTAAATGGTAAAATGAATTTTGAAAATAAAACATTTTCATATATTCGTACAATTCAAATTGAACCAGACAAAAAAGAGGATCAATTTAACTTAACCATTGCAGATAAAGATATTAATTTAAAAGCTAATAATATTCAGGAATATAAGGACTTTAATAATCTTAGTAGCGTAAATATTACAGCAGATGGTAAAAGTAGCAGCGATATTCAAACAGCAACTACACTAGGAAAAATAAATGGTAGTGCTCCTGATTATAACCAAGATGTCCAATTAGATCTAACTAAACTATTTGGCAATGATTTTAATGTTACAAACTTTAAAGTTAATGGAAAGAACCCTTCTGAATTAGGTGCAATTTCTCCAGATGGAAAGTACTATACCTATAATAGAAAAATAAATTATACTCCTTTTTATGATCCATTAACAATTATAATTCCTGAAGATGTTAACTTTAACAAAGTCCCTACGGAAAATGATATTAAAGATCATATAACAAATGAAATAATAAAAAACACAAGTGGTTATGAAAGCAATAGTATTAAAAACAGTCTTGCCTTTGGCACGCCGTCTATAGATAAAAATGGTAATGGTACTGAAGAAGTTACTATCAAGCTGAAAGATATTTTAAAAGGTCAGTATGATAATTTTATTAAAAACAAAAAAATTATAATTAATGGATCTGGTATAGATGAAAGTTCTGTGGATAATAATGGAAATTATACTTTTAAATGTAAAATAACAACTTCAACCCCAAACATTGGTGAAGTTCAAATTAATGCACCAGACAGTGATATTAATTTAATTAACGCCAAAAATAAAACTTATGAAGATGTCAAGGATTTGATTACAAAGAGCATTGAGATAACTGGTAAATATAATTCAAATCTAAAAAATAGCCTCACTTTTGATAAGGGAACGGCAGATAAAAATGGCAATTATAAGGTAAAAGTTAGGATTGATTTAAAAACATTATTAGGAAATGATTATGATGATATTATAAATAATAGTAAACTTAAGATTAATGGTAATACAAATGCAAATATAACAAATAAAGAGTATACCTATGAAAGAAAAGTTATCTTGAAGGATTCTAAAGCTCCTACTGTGCCTAATAAACCAGCACCTGCCCCAAGTCCAAGTCCCAATAAACCAGCACCAAGTCCAAGTCCAGCACCAAGTCGACCAGAACCACAGCCTGAACCTACAATGCCGGCCCAACCAACTCTACCGGAAAATAAGCCAGCTAAAGATGGTGTTCAAGAACAAGAAATTCGTGGTATTGTACGCGTTGTAGCAGATTATGCACCTCTTTATAATGCTCAAGGAGAACGGATTAATGATCGCGTCTTATCTTTGAATAGTGCTTGGAAAACTGATCGTAAGCGGATTTTAAAGATTAATGGTGAGATTTATTATCGGGTATCAACTGATGAGTATATTAAAGATAGTCAAGTAGTCTTTGACTATGATTATAGTTATGAAGGCCTTCAAAATGTCACTAATGTTACTACATTACAAACGCCGAAAGTAGTGCGGGTAGTAATTCCTAATTACATTAGTCTCTGGCGCAAAGCTGCGGATAATCAACATATGACCAAGATTAGCGATCGTAATCTTGCTTATAATTCCGAATGGAAGATTGATCAGGTTGCTGTAATTGACGGCGTAACCTTCTATCGAGTATCGACCAATGAATGGGTTAAAGCCGTTCAAGTTATTTTGGTTGATAACAGTAGCATCTTAACTGGCGATGTAGTAGTTACAACTTTAGCGACAGCAAAAGTTATTAAAGTTAAAAATAATAATTATGTTAACTTGTGGCGTAAAACTGCAGATAATCGTCATTTGGAATTAATTAATGATCGCTCGGTAACTGCAAATTCTGAATGGAAGACTGACCAGATTGCGGCTATTAATGGGATGACCTTTTATCGGGTATCGACCAATGAATGGCTGCCTGATGAATATGTCACAGTGATTAAATAATTAAAAAAGTGAATTATCGAAGATTTAACTATTAAAAAGGACCAAGGTCTCAAAGCCTTAGTCCTTTTTGCTATCTAAAGTTAATATTATAAATATATTATGCTAAACACAAAACTCATCTTTGCTTTTAGAGTATTGGAGTAAAATAAGTAAGCAGAATATTTTAAAAATCAATCCATTAAAAAAGCATCGCCTATAAGCGATGCTTGTGATTTAAATTATTGAGGGGGAATTCAATATTTAAATATTATTTTGGGGGAGGGCGATAAGAGATGTTTTCCTCTTATCAACTTACAAAACATATTATAGAGAGCAGTTATGAATTTGTCGCTTCAAAAGTGTGAAGAATTTGTGAAGATTGGTATTTATTTGTCTTGGTAGCCTTGAGGATGTTTTTGTTTCCAAGTCCAGGCAGTTTGAATAATGTCATGAATATTATCATATTTAGGCTTCCAGCCCAAGACTTTTTTGGCGCGGCTGCTGTCAGCAACTAGGGTATCTGGATCACCACCGCGACGGGGAGCAAATTCTGCAGGAATTGGTTTTTGGGTAACTTCACGGGCAGCTGCAACAATTTCTTGAACCGAAAAACCAGTGCTGGATCCCAGATTAAAGGCATCACTAGGATTGCCAGCTTGTAAATATTTCAAAGCTAAAATATGTGCTTGGGCTAAATCAATGATATGCACGTAATCACGTACATTAGTTCCATCTGGTGTATTGTAATCATTACCATAAATTTTGAGGGTGTCCTGTTCGCCCATGGCAGTCCGCAGAATAATCGGAATTAAATGAGTTTCCGGGTTATGATCTTCACCAATAGAGCCATCTTCTAATGCCCCAGCAGCATTAAAATACCGCAAAGCAACAGACTTAATACCATATGCTTGGTCAACCCACTTCATCATTTGTTCCATCATTAACTTACTTTCACCGTAAGGATTAATAGGCTCTTGTGGCGCTGAATCTGCTACAGGAGTTTTTTTAGGCTGACCAAAAGTCGCCGCTGTGGAAGAGAAGATAAGATAATGAATTGCATGTTGCTGCATCGCTTCAAACAATTTCACCATACCGATAACATTATTATCAAAGTATTTCAAAGGATTTTTAACCGATTCAGGTACAATCGAGAAGGCGTCCATATGAATGACTGCTTGAATATTTTCCCTTTCAAAAACCTGATTTAAAAAGTCTAAATCCCGCGTATCACCTTCGTAAAACCGGGCTTTAGGGTTGACTGCTCGCCGGTGTCCTGTCGAAAGGTTATCCACAATGACCACATCATAACCCTCCTCAATGAGTTGATGAACCATATGTGAACCAATATAGCCAGCACCGCCAGCAACCATAATTGTATCTGCCATATTGAGGCCTCCTGTGTTAATTAGTGACTCTAGTTTACCACAAAGTCAGATTTTTGAATTAATTATTATGTAAATAAAATCCGAACATTAATTGATATCAATAGCAATTTATTGATAAAATGACTAGACATCACCAGCAAATACGGTATAATTAAAAATGTTTTTTGATGAAATGTGAACATTGGAGGAGTTAACATGGGTAATAGTTCCCAAAAAACAGCAAAATCTAATTTTTTAGAGCGTCAATTTGAATTACAAGCTAATAAGACTAACGTTCGTCAAGAGATTGTAGCTGGTACAACGATTTTTGTTGCGATGTCTTATATTTTATTCGTTAATCCCACCGTTTTAGGAGCTACGGGGATGGACCAAGGGGCTATTTTTGTGGCTACCGCTTTAGCTGCAATTGTAGGCTGTTTAGCTACTGCCTTCTTGGCTAATTATCCCATTGCGATCGCACCTTCATTAGGTAGCAATGCTTTTTTTGCTTATACGGTAGTTTTAGGGATGAAAGTTCCTTGGCAGACTGCCTTAGCCGGGGTGTTTGTAGCTTCAATATTGTTTTTGTTAGTGACAATTTTTAAAGTACGAGAAAAAATTATTAATAATATTCCCGCTGACTTAAAATCAGCCATTGCAGCAGGAATTGGGCTTTTCGTCGCCTTTGTCGGACTGCAAAATGGGGGACTCGTGCAAACTGACAAATCGACATTATTGACGATTACTAATTTTCATAATCCAACTGTGTGGTTAACCGTATTTGGTCTTGTCTTGACTTTGATTTTGATTGCTAAAAAGGTCCCTGCTAATATGTTAATTGGTATGGCTGTAACTTCAATTGTAGGAATTATTAGTGGTTTAATCAAAATGCCCCATGCTTTAGTCGCTCCTATTCCGAGTTTACGTCCTACTTTTGGGCAGGCATTTTTACATTTACAAAATGTCTTTAATCCACAGATGATTACTGTAGTTATTATTTTCTTTTTAGTGGCATTTTTTGACACTACAGGAACAGTTGTGGGGTTGTTAGAGCAGGCTGGATTAATGCAGCGTGGTGAAAAAGTTTCTCCACGTGTAGGGAAGGCCTTGTTAAGTGATGCCACAGCGATGATTAGTTCGTCAATTTTTGGCAGTTCACCTACGGCTGCTTATGTGGAATCTTCTACGGGAATTGCCGTGGGCGGCCGTACCGGTTTAACTTCTTTAACAGTTGCCGTATTATTTGCTGCAAGTTTGTTTTTCTCACCTTTACTGGCAGTGGTAACCTCACAAGTGACTGCTCCAATTATGATTATTGTTGGTTCATACATGGTGAAATCTTTAGGAAATATTGATTGGAGCAAATTTGAAAGTGCCTTTCCGGCCTTTGTGACGATAGCAGGAATGCCGCTGTTCTATGATATATCTTATGGCTTTGCTTTCGGAATTATGTCATATGTGATTATTATGGTTGCACAAGGGCAAGCCAAAAAAGTTCACCCTATTATGTATATTGGCTTTATCGTTTTCTTGTTCTTATTATTTGCGATGAATATGGCTCATTAAAATATAAGCTTAAAAATACCAAAAGGCTGAAGACAAGTATTTCGTCTCCAGCCTTTTGTGCGTTTTAAAAATTAACGATGTTGAGTGCGATAATTACCCGGTTGACTAGACTTTTGCCGTAGATGCTGATATTTAATGGTCTGAGGTTTTTGCAGCTGAAAATGCCGCATTTTATATGGTCCTGGCTGACCAGCCAAGCGCTGACGTTCCCACTGCTCTAGTTGTTGGGCCATTAATTGTGCCTCTTGGGACCGCTGAGAGTTATGTTCTTGATTTTTTGCTACCGGTATGACTTGTTGGCGTAAATATTGAATTTGTTGATGATTATAAGCAATAATAGCAGGCGTTAGGGGCGCATTTAGATACTGATTTGCTAATTGTTGGAGATAACGTAGGGCATCTTTCGTATTTTGAGGCTGATATTGGTTGCTCATTTTTGTTCTTCTTTCTGGTTTTGCGTTATGATATTAACATAGATATTATAGCGCAGGAGGAAAAAATGAAACAAGTACGCTTAAAGCCTTTAATGCTGGTAGCTTTTTTAAATGAAACAGCCTACAGTATGATGTGGCCTTTAGCAACAATTTATATTAATACTGTCTTACATAAATCTCTCACAGTTGCAGGAGTCGCGCTGTTTTGGTTTTCAGTAGCCAATGTCATCGGCTCAATTGTTATCGGTAAGCTTTACGATCGGTATAATCAATTTGGCTTGACTATTTTGGGCATGGCATTGTGTGCCTTAATTTGTACAGTAGGAATCTGGCTTGATGGCTGGCCGGCGTATCCGGTGATTTTAGCAGTTTTTGGTTTTACTTCTGGCTGGCTGACCACGGCTGTCAATGTTTATGCCACTTTAGTTCCTAATCAGTCGACGACAAAAGTATTTAATGAAATTTATCTAGTCTTAAATGTTGGTTTAGTTTTGGGCACGATGATTATTAGTGAAATTTTTCATGGATCTATTGCGCCCATATTCTTATTTGCTACTGGAATTTATACATTATCGTTAGTCGTCTTGTTGCTTTTCTTTCCACGTAAACGAGTTAAGTATGCTGGGCGTTCCGTTAAACGTGTTGAAATTGAGCGTGCTACAAAAAAGGGGCCAACGCGGCAATTATTCTTTTTATCTTTTCTATCTTTAGTAGTTGTATGGACAATGTATTCGCAATGGGAATCTAATTTTTCTGTATATTTAATTGATATTGGTTTTACATTGCGGGTTTATAGTATTTTGTGGGCGCTCAACGGCGTAGTAATTATCATTGTTCAGGGATTATTAGCCCGCTATCCTAACTTAATTAAGAGCTTATTTAATCGTGTTAATATTGGGTTGTTTTTCTTGGCTATTTCTTATTTTGTCACTGTCATCAGTCATCAAGTGTTTTTTATTTATTTAGGGATGATTTTATTGACGATTGGCGAAGCTATTTATGTACCTAGTGTACCGGTAATTATTGATAATTGGTCGCCCGCAGCGGTCAAAGGGCGTAATCAAGGTCTGGTTGGAGGTTTTTCTTCTGTGGGTCGGGCTTTGGGACCATTATTTGGCGGTCTAGTAATTGACCATTCTTCTTTTCGGGTGTTATTTATTATTGCTGGAATTGCCATGGTTATAATTACGTTCTTGAATTATTGGAATAATTTGCGCTATAAGAAGGTGGACTAAGCTTGAAAATTTTAGGTATTTTAGGTGCGCAGACTGCACAAGGCCTGACTAGTCAAATGTTAGCAGCTGTTTTGGACAACGTAGAGGATCATGTGGAGACAGAGACGATTTTTTTAGAAGATTATCATATTCATCCTGCGGGTATTAAAGAGCATAATGACCTAGATTTAATAGTAGATAAACTTGCTGAAAGTGACGTTTGGGTTTTTGCAGTTCCGACTTATTGGCGGGGGTTATCAGGCATTATGAAAAAGCTGTTGGATTGCTTGCGCCCTAAAGTGGTATATTTTAAGGCTAATGAGGACACGATTCCGGGACCCTTTAAGAATAAGCATTACTTGACTTTAACCAATTGTTACACAGGCACATTTGAAAATTGGCTGACTGGGGTCACAGATGAAACCTTTAAAACAATTGATCGGGTTATGAGCGCTGCTGGAGTTATTAAAGTTGGCGAGATTGTCTGTCCTAATACTAAGAATTTAACCGCACTGCCTTTAGCCAAACAGCAACTGTGTGCCGCTTATGGCCGTAAAATTTCTCGGCGTCAGCGAAAGGATGATTCAACGATGAAACGATATTTGCAGTTATTCGCCATGATTGCCGTGATGGCATTCGCTACAATGGTAATTCAACAAGGTTTAAACACTATTTTACTTTGGAATAACTTTTGGTGGAATTATGTAAGTTTCACCTTAATCTTTTTTGTATTGCTGGCAGGAATACTGCATTTTGTGACTTTTGTGAAACATCGACGTCGTTAATCAACAAACTAAAAAGCGCTGAGACAAGAATTTTAGTCTCAGCGCTTTATTATGCTTAATACAGGCTAGTTTTGGTTAATCTGATCGAGAACTTGAGCATAATTAGGTTCATCAGTCATTTCTTCGACAATTTCCCGGTAAGTGATTTGTCCATCGGGATTAATTACCCAAACGCTACGGGCCAATAAACCGGTATCACCCATTAATAAACCAGTTGCCTTACCAAAGTTGTGGTTAATATCTGAAAGCAGCTGCATCCTTTGAACATTTTGAGCAGCACACCAATTAGCCTGTTGCTCTGGAGTATTCGTCGAGATAGTAACAAAGTTAATCTCGGAATATTGGTCGACCTCCTCATTAAAATGCTTAGTCTGGAGACTGCAGACACGGGTATTAATATCTGGTACCACGCTAATTAATAAGGGCTGGTTTAATAAATCAGCTAGCGTAACTTTGGCACCTGTCAGATTAGTGACGGTAAAATTAGGGAATTGAGCTCCAATTTCTGGGATCATTTTTAAAGTAGCAAATTCTTTTCCTTGACGCGTAATTTTCATATTTATCACCTCGCTGCTATTATACCTGAACACGGCATTAAAGGATGGTACCATGCTTTTTTGTTTGCTATAATGTGAACTAAAGGAGTTGTCAAGATGAATTTTTTTATAAATGTCGACCTTTCCAATGCAGGCTCGGGAATTGAACATTCCGAGATTAAACGCCTGCGTTTATTTCAAAAGTTCAATCAGCCAGCCAAAATTGTTACGACTTATTATCGTAATAACTGGGCAGCCGGCCCGGGAAAATTTGGCGTTCAATTAGATGAAGTTATTAATATTTTCGATTATTTTGGTCAAAATGAAAATGATTTTTACCAGCGTAATACAATTGACGATTATTGCCAACGGCGTCATTTTACTCAACAGCGTTTTTTGGGCCAAGATAAAGATGAATTAGGCTACTTAGTATACACTAATAATGGTCAACAGGCTTTAGTGCGGGTTTATGCAAGCAATCTGCAGGTATCTTCGATAGCTTTTGCTCCCATTGGCAGTCAAACGCCTGTTTATGGTGAGGCCTTTGATGGGCGGGGATTTTTGTCGGCTAAATATTATTACGATCAAAATGGTCATGTAAAAAAACAAGAAATCTTAAATACTCATGGTGAAACTTTTTGCACTCAGGTATTTAAGGATGATAAGCATGTGGCCTTATATAAATTACGTTTTCGAGGTAAAAAATACACTTTTCGTGATTTACGAGATTTTCAAGCACTATTTTTTGATAGTTTGAATCGTGATTATGGGGAACATAATCTATTTATCTCTGATCGTTATGAGTGTACCGAGGCCTTAACACATATGCAGACAATAGCACGCAAAGCAGTTTACATTCATAATCAATTTGGCGGTGACCCGCGTAAAAGTCCTTTAACGGGGGGCCTTAACTTTAATTATCGTTTTGCCTTAGAGCATCCAGATTTATTTGATTGGTTAATTTGTCCATCCAAGTGGGAAGCACAAGAGCTTAATCAGCGCTTTAATATTGCGGACAAATTGGCGGCAATTCCCGGCGGTGCTGCTCAAACTGATTATCCCCATGTCCCCCTAGCTAAGCGCGATCGTTATCAGATAATGATGGTAGCTCGGATATCAGCTGAAAAGCAAATACCTCAGGCCATTGAAATTTTAAAACAAGTCCGCCGCCAAGTCCCAGAAGCTCATTTAGATATTTATGGGGGCGTGACTGAGACTAAAGAATATGATAAGGTTAAAAGCCTTATTGGAACTAATAATCTACGCCATGCGGTTAAATTGCGTGGGATAATACCTGACTTAAATCCCGAATATGATCAAGCCGGTCTATTATTATTAACCTCTATTACTGAAGGCTTTCCTTTAACTTTCCTAGAATCAATTAGTCACGGGGTACCGCTAGTGGCCTATGATTGCCGTTATGGACCTCGGGACTTAATTCAAGATGAATATAATGGTTATTTGATTCAGCAAGACGACCAAACTGCTGCTGCTGCTAAAATCATTCAAATTATGACTGATGAACATTTGCAGCAATCTCTGTCAGAAGGTGCTTATCAAAGCGCCAAAGGCTATGATGAAGAGCATATTTGGCAGCTATGGCAGCCACTAATAAAGAAGTAAATGTGAATTTTTTACGAAATATTATGGCTTTTCTGTGAAGTTGTGGTATATTGTAATTAGTGCATTGCTTCAATTCTGACTTAGTGGGAGGGGTCGTCTAGTGAAATATCGTAAAAACAATAATTTCAAGCGACTCACTTTTGGTAAAGTGGCAGGAATAGTTGTTGCACTTTTCGTTGTTGTCGGAATTGTGATTGGTATTCACACCACCTTAACGTGGGCGGGTACCGGTTATGATTATCAGGGCAATGAAATCAGCAAGGCTCTTCCTGTTGCGGCTAATAAGGGAGAGAATAGCACTGAAGGTCAGGCAACAGCCCAATCTGATGCACATGTATTAGTGGCTGATAATGTTAAACCAACAAGTAATGCTCCTGTAAAGACTAACACACCTGGAGCAGTTACTGTGGTTGAGAATACTAATTATCCGAATACGGGTGATGAAGTTAGTTACAGTTCGATCGTGTTAGGTTTGATGATGTTGCTTGGTTTACTTGCTGTTTACCGCAAGAGGTTAATTGCACTGTTTTTGAAATTTAGTCACAGATAATTAAGTTAATTTTCACAGATTTACCCTTGGCATTTTAACATGTTAGTGGTATTCTTATTGAGAGGATATCTTAATTATCCGAAGATATATTTTGGGGAGGAAATATTCATGAAGATGAATAAATTATTTAGTTCAATCGCAGCTTCTGCAATGGTATTAACAACTTTAGCACCCGCTGCAGTAGCAAATGCTGCTACAGGTTACAGTACAGGTGCTGCTGGTAGTGGTGTTGGCCTTACACGTAGTTCTGGCTCATTACATGATGCTGGTATGGCAACAAGTGGATCTGCAAATGTTAATACTGGAACTGCAACTGCTGAATCACAAGCTACTGTTAAAATTATTGATGGCTTTTTGGTTTTAAATGCTGTTCCTGATATGAATTTTGGTGCCACTGTTGCTGGTCAAGAGATTCAATTATTTAATTATAAGGGCGCAAGTAAAGATGGAAATAAGAACGGTGCATTAACCGTTATTGATTCTCGTCATAGTAATGGTAATAGTAATACCAAAGATGGTATGGGCTTTAAAGTAACTGCAACTGTTAGCCCATTTAAGAATCCTTCTAATCCTGTGGATCAAAAGGGCTTTATGTTAAATATGGCTGCTCTTAATGAAAATCCTAATCCTATGACTTCTTTAAAGTCTGAACCAGTTTCTTTGCCATCAGATGGTACATCTACTCGTACAGTGGTAGATGCTTCTAAATCTAAGGTTGGAAAGACTTGGGGTAATCATACATGGACTCTTCCTGCTCATGATGACGCCGTTAAATTAGCTGTTCCAGATATTGCTGCTGGTGAATACAATGCTACTATTAATTGGACATTGGACGCTAACGCACAATAATAAAAAAGTATTGACTAATTTTAATAAAACCACTACAATCAGTAGTGGTTTTATTTTTTATTTATGAGTTACATAATATTAATAAGGAGTTTATATTGATGAAACTAGGTAATATGCAAAAATCCAGTTATTTTATTTGGATAATGTTATTAGGCTTTTTTTGTTTTACAAGCGCGGCTATTACAAAGGCAACGGAAACTGGTTATGCTTTGAAACCAGCTTATGGTAGTAATCAGATTGCACAAAATGGTCAAATTGATGTCTTTGGTAATTCAGGACAGACTATAAAGTCTGGAGTTACAATAGCTAATCAAAGTGATAAGGATCTAAAATTAGAGGTTGATATTTATCCTGCGACTACTTCTGGCAATGGTGTTTATACCTTTAAAAAGGGAACAGCAATTGATCCTACTATGAAAATTAATCTTAGAAAGTTTGTTAGCCCAGCTCATCAAGTAATTGTGGTAAAGGCTAACAGTGTCCAAACAGCTAATTTTAATATTACTATTCCTACTCAAAAGTTTACGGGATACGTAATGGGTGGTGTAACCGTAGCGCCATATCACCAAAAAGCTCAGACTTCTTTAACTTCTAATGGTACTTTGATCAAAAACAAGTATTCTCAGGGTATTCCTATTAAAGTTCGTCAGGCACGTGACAACAAGAAAGAACCAAAGTTTAGAGTACGTACTGTATCAGCTACTGCTAATAGCACTATGAAATCTCGTGGCGTAAATGCCAATGTGCAAAATTATGTTGACGGGTATGTTGGTGATTTAAATGCTAAAGCTACTGTTACTCGTCGTCCTGATGATCATAAGTTCAAGGTGACAGCTAAGGCCGAGTCACAAGATGTTGCTCCTAATTCTAATTATAATTTTGCGATTGATTGGGGCAAAAATCCTTTACAAGCTGGTAATTATCATCTGCATATGGTATATACTACAAACGACAAGACAAAGTCTTGGACAGTTGACAAGAACTTTACTATCTCAGATGCGGATGCCGCAAAATACAATAAATTATCTGGTATCAAGCCTAATTACATGTGGCTTTGGATCCTAATTGCTATCTTGGCATTATTGTTAGTACTTGGTTTAGGTATTTACTTTGGCCGTCGTAATCAGAATAAAAATAATATGAATAATTAAAGACCATTTAATGAAATCTTGCAGACACTTGTTTGAGTGCCTGCATTTTTTTGTGATAATATGATATCATCTTAAGTATTAAGTAAAGGAATTTAAATTTAATTATGATAAAAAAGCTGTTAACATCTATTGTTGCCTTTTTGGGCATGTTATTGGGCTGCTACTATTCTTTACATGTGGCTCGGGCGGATATACAAGATATCACTGTAACACCAATTATCAATGATTCGGATGTTACTGATCGCTTCCAAATAATTGCTCAACCCAATCATATATATCCGGTTAAAATATCTGTGACTAATTTTGGTGGTGGTGAAGTGAAACTTCGGATTCGACCGACTAATGCTACTACTAGTTCTACTGGTCAAATTGTTTATTCTGATATTGTTAAAACTGGTGACAATGGGTTAAAAGTTGCATTTCAAGATATGACAGCTGCTCAGGTTGTGACCTTGAATGCTAATCAAACCAAGGAAGTTAAGTTTGACATCAAAACACCGCCTGAAAAGTTGCCTGGCTTTATTATGGGCGGATTTTATATCTATGATGTTAATCAGCCCAATGCTGTGGGCTTGAAGGTACCAGTTTGGATCACTGAAACGAACAAAGCTGTAGGCGGAGTTTTAATCTTAGATAGTATATCTCCACAAGCAGTAAATCATAGTCCATTCATCAATGTTAATCTGACGAATAACCAGCCTGGTTTGATGAAAGATGTCACTGTGCATATGACTTTAAGGCGGAAGGGACTTTTAGAGTTGTTTAATCTGGGCTTCAAACCTGTGAATGCTGATCAGGTTTATAAACAGATTGCTCCTAACTCCAATGTGCCAGTGGCTTTTGATCAGCAGTCCTTGCCGATTAAGCCGGGAATTTATCAAGCTACTGGTACTGCCCGCAGCGGTAAAACCAAATGGAAGTTTTCTGGCAGTTATCGCATCACGCAAAAAGAAGCTGATCGAATCAACAATTCCTGTCACAATCTAGTGCCTGATAAGACAGTTATGTATTTAATGATTGTTATTGCTTTATTCATGTTAATTATTTTTGTTATTTGGGGACTTTGGTCACAAAGCCGCCGCAGCAAAAAATTGAACCAGCAGCAAAATACCTCATCACCTCGTAAGCAACGTTAATTTAAGGAGATTTTTTAATGAAAATAACTAAGCTATTGAAGAGTATTATTTTAATAGTTACAAGCTGGTTTGTGCTGGCAAGCAGCAGTTCAGTTATTTTAGCAGCTAGCCAAAATCAGCAGCCAGCACGCTCATTCACGGTTAAGGCACTCTTGCCGAAAAATCAAGTCAATAAGCAGCTTACTTACTATGATTTAAAGGTTAAACCCCAACAAAAGCAAACTTTAAGACTGTTAGTAACTAATCTAGGTACCAAAAAATTAACCATTACGGTGCGGATTAACAATGCTTATACTTCCCAAAATGGAGTGATTAGTTATGATAAGCCTTATGTGCGTCTTTATCAGCCTAAGCAGCCAGCTTTAGCGGACTTAGTGCAGGGAAGCCGCTATAAAAAACTTACTTTGCAGCCCCAACATTCTAAAATTGTGAAATTTACTTATCAAGCACCGGAAAAAGAATTTAAGGGCATTATTCTCGGCGGAATTACAGCTTCAGCGGGAGTAGGGAGTTCAGATAGTAATAACCTTACTATTCAAAATCGCATCCGCTATGTAACAGGAATAGTTCTTCATTCCCAATCTGCAGCGGTAACTCCCCACCTCACTTTAGGTCCGCGCGTGGGTGCTCAAGCACGAAATTTACAATCCGGAATTACTTTTGAATTGCGTAACCCGCAACCGATTAATTTAAGCCAAGTTAAGTTGAATGTGCAGCTAACTTCTTCCACTCATAAATTACCTAATCGCAACATTAATAACGCCCAAATAGCGCCTAACTCTACTTGGCAGGCCTTTGTTCCTTATAAGAATTTAAAAGCCGGCTCTTATACCTTACATTTACGTGTTCAAGCTAAGGGCAATTATGAAAAAGAGTTTACACGTAAGTTCACAATTACCGAACAAGATGAAAACCGTCTTAATAAGGGACAAAATTCTCAGCGTAATTGGCCAATCATGACTTGGATTATTTTGATTATTATTCTGGGAGTAATCTTGGTTATTGGCTATCTCTTATGGGTTTATCTGCAAGGTCGCAAACACGCTAAAAAATAATAGACGGTTAGTGAATTAATTGTTATAATTGAGTAGCGAGGTGTGTGTTGTGAAGAATATTAAGAAGACAATTTTAACATGCTGTGGTGCAGCTTTATGTACAACACTTTTAGCCGCTCAGTCTGTTCAACCAGTGCTGGCAGCCGGTACTACATCTGGAAGTACTTCTGGGGTTACCAATACTACATCTGGAAGTACTTCTGGGGTTACCAATGTGACTGTTGAGTTTACTCAAGCTAATGTTTATATAAATGCAATGCCCAACTTTGATTTTGGTACAGGGAGAAGTTTGCTCTCAAGTGATGCTATTGATTTATTAAAAGATAATTTGGGTGCTGCAGCCCGCTCTTTAAAAGTTACCTCACCAGATGCGGCGGTGCCCTTTACTGTCACAGTAAAGCAAGGTGGAGATGGGATTTTGTGGGATCCTGAGCAGAAAGTACAAGTACCGGTTACACAAGCATTATTAGATGCGGCAAAAGATAGTACTGGTAAAAAAACGGAAACGGCCACTTTAACATTGAATCCTCACAAACTTAACATATCTCAAACCCCTCAAAATAACCCAGCTCATCATCAGCAGGCTGTGGTTCCTTTAAACTTGGGGACAGGTCCATCCTCTGATGGTCAAATAGTATTGAGTGTCTCAGATGCAGATGGTATGGGAAGATTTGGAGTTAGTTTTTATCAGATACCTGGACCACCTATTGTTCCTAACACTGATCCAAGTGCTACATTGCAAATTAATAAGAAGGTTTTAGATCCATTGAAAGATTATTTTGATACTCGGCCTGCTGCAAAAACTTCTCCAAGCACTACGTATAAACACTTGAATTTGATATTTCCACTTCAATGGACTGCTACCATTACCCCCTCATCTCCTACGCCATAATTATGTTTAATGATTTTGCTGTATTATTTTTAGTATATTTTAGTGCTACTAGCCGAGATGAGTTATCTCGGCTTTATCTTTAGATAAAAACATGCAGGAGTTTTTTATGAAGTACGGGCGTTTTTTAACTATCTTATTAATTAGTTTACTGTTTTGGATATGGCGGCTGCCCCAAGTAGTATCAGCAGCTGGGAGTACTTTTACAGTTGTACCCCAGAAGTCAGCTACTCAGATTGGCCCCCCCAATCAGGGTTGGTATCTTCACGTGCAGCCTGATACTGATTATCACTTAACATTTCAATTAGGTAATGTTACTAAGTCAAGGAATGTCATCGAAGTGCAGCCAGTGGTTGTCCAGACCAATTCTCAACTGCAGTTAGCTTTAGATACTCCCCAAGCAGCGCCAGGGCCGCAGGCACAGTATGACTTTCGTAAATTAGTTCCAAGTCAGACGTATACTTTAGGCCCGCAGCAAGTTGTGACAGAGACGATTAATGTCCATATCCCCGCGGCCGGTATTCGAGGAATGGTAATGGGGGGACTTTTATTTCGTTCACAAACTGCTTTGCAACAGCAATTGCAGTCATTAAAAAATCAGCATTCCCAACAAAGAAATTCCAACTTTTTATCAGTAGCCGCAATTAGTTATAGTGTGTATTTACAGCAGAAAATGCAGCCGCTCAACGTGAAATTAAAATTAGGAGCCCCCCAATTAAATTTACAAAATCAACAAGTTGCTTTGACGACACCGCTGCAAAATGTGACTGCTTATCCCTTTGTCAAAGGAAAGCTTCATCTGCGGGTCACTAATCAAAAAAATCATAATTTAAATTTTACTGAAGTTGTCAATAATATTAGTATTGCTGCTAATTCTAAAACCGCTTGGCAGATTCCTTGGCAAAGGGGGCCATTATTGGCGGGAAAGTATCAATTGACCTACACATTTACGAATCCGCGAATGCATTATGTCTTTCACCGCACTTTGATTTTAACGCCAAAGCAAGTAGAACAATTGAACAAGTTTTTGCCAAAAGAAAAACCTAATTACTTGATTATGATTACTGTTATTATCATTATAGCTATTGCTTTATTGATTTTATTGACTTTTTTGGTCTATCATTTTGGGCGCCATCAAGCCCGTATAAAATAAGTTTTACTTTTAATCTTAATTGGCTTAAAATATTCTTAAGAGTAGCAATGGGGGAATGAAGATTGCAAATACGAAATAAATTGACTTTATTATCTAGCGCAGCTCTATTAGCATTAATTCCTGCTGTTACAGTGGTGGCACAAAGCACTGCTGCGGTTAGTGATCATGCACTTAGTGGATATCCATATGTAACCCCAGGACAAGAAGATGGCTATCAATCACCTGCTACTTCGGCTTCTGCTGGTATTTCTTATGTTGGTGTGGGGTATAGTGATCAATTAATCACTAATCCGATAACTTTAGCAGCGGTGCCGAACTTTGATTTTGGTTATCACAAGAAAACTGAAACTAAGGATTCTTTTTCTTTAATAGACGGGGCAACCAAACGCTATTTAGTGGTAGTTGACAAAAACGGCACCCTTGATTGGAATGTAACAGCTGCTTTAGGTGCGAATATCAAGACACCGACTCTAATTAACAACAATGATGTTAGCATAGTTTCTAATACCACAAATAAGCCTGTGATTAAATCTGGTTCATCTCCAGACACCGACTGGGATGGCAGTAAAATAACCTCCACTTTGGGTTCCAGTCCTAATAGCAATTTGTCTAATCCAAGTTTTACTTTATCAAATAATTCTAGTCAAACTGTGTTCGGATATACAGGCATAAAGTCACCAACGCCAGCAATGGCAAGTCCGCTAACGGCAGTTTTGGATTTTAATGCTCCTGATTCGGTAACATTTAATTATAATAATACAAAACAACCAGTTGTTGCTGATAAATTTGTTGCACCAATTACTTGGACATTATCAGTCACAGCTTAATAAAATCTTGAGCGAGGTTCTTTTATGAAAGCATCGCGATTTTTAATTACACTAATCCTTGGTTTTGGTTGGTGTATTTTTTTTAATTGTAGTTTAGTTCATGCCGCCGGTATGCCGGTTACCGTACAATTACAATTGCCAGCCCATAATAAATCCGATAGCGTTATTAATTTAGATGTAAAGCCACAGCAAAAAGTTGACTTTGCGGTTATCCTACACAATCCCACTGCTGATAATGCTACAATTCAAATTGCACCATCAATTGCTAAGACTAATTCGAGCGGAGCAATATTTTTAGGAGATTCGAGCCGTCAGCTGTTGGATAATTCTTGGCGCTATCGCTTGCAAGATTTGGGATTAGTTCCTAAAACCGTAACAGTAAAATCTCATTCTACTAAAAGTGTTCCTTTTTCTTTACTGATACCTAATTATCAAGGATCTATTTCTGGTTCTATTATTGTGCGGCCTGTAACGAAAATAAAGAAGAAATCCCAATTTCCTAATCAAATTCAACAAGCTTATGGGGTCTTATTAAATGTTGGTAACTATGATCAGCTTACAGCAAAATTTAATCTCGGCAAAGTTCAAGTTACGTCCCAAGGTGGACGATCGCTTTTGATAGCGGAAATTCACAATCAAAAACCAATTTATTATGGTAATGGTTCCATTGACTGTCAAGGAACCATTTACAATCATCAAAATCAAAAAATCAGCACTGTCCATCTTCCACAAGCATCTCTGGCAGCTAATGCAATTTTGCCTTTGAATATAGATTGGGGTAATAATCCCATTCAAGCCGGAGATTACATCCTGCGTGTGCGATTGAATGATGGAAATCGAGTTTGGCATTTTCAGCGGCGTTTTACTATCAAAAATCAGCTAGCTTTACAGTTAAATCAGCATAATCCTGATTTAAAACGGGATAACTTTCCGATGATAGTATTAATTACTGTGATCATTATATTGGCAATTGGCTTATTCTTATGGTTAGTCTTTTGGTATGCCAAAAACAAGGGCGCTGCTAGCCGCAGCTAGCCAGAGTTTAAATTTTGCTTTATTTATTCTTGGAAATGCCTTATAATGACTATGATATCTTAAATAGATAATTTTGAGGGGGATTTTGATATGCGTATTAAAGAAATTAGTATTGCAGCAAGCGCTTTGGCATTGTTTAGCGTTGCTGCACCTTTAGTTGTTCAAACAGCCAATGCTGCTGATAGATCTGGAGCTTTGAGTGGTGTAGCTGGTGTTCAAGATTATTCTGGATCCCAGATCATTAATTCATCAGCTTCAGCTGACGCTAACAGAAGTGGGATGGCAAGCGGTAAATCCTTTGCAGGTATTGGGTTTGATTCTGGTGATTTGATTCTTTATCAAGTACCTAACTTTGATTTTGGTATGGGTAATGCTATGGCTTCTAATGGTGTAATTAATCTTATTGCAGCAAAAGATGATGCTTCTAGTAATAGAATGGCTGTTATAGTTGATAACCGTTATACACAAGCTGAGGTTGATGCTGCTAATACTGCTGGTAAAACTTTGAAATATAATTGGTCTTTATCTGCTAACGCAACTGATTTTAAAGATCAAGCAACTACTGGCAGGGGAGCTGACTTAATTGGTGTTGGTGCTAATCATGATGCTCAAATTATTTTAAGTGATACAGATAATAAGGGTAAATTGGCAGAAGTTTATAAGGCTGAAACACAAAATTTAGCTTCCAAGCCAAATATTTACAAAGTTTATAAAAAATCTGGTTCCGCAACAGGTGTAGATGTTAAGAAGGGTGCAAACATTTCTGCTGGTGAGGCTGTAGTGGCAAAAACTTTGAGCGATGGGAAGACTCCTGGTCCTTATGCTGTTGATTTTAAAGATGTAGATAGTGCTAATGTACTTTTGACTCAAAGTGCATTGACCAAAATTGTACCTAAACATAATTATGTTTCTAATATTACTTGGACTCTAAGCACTTCACCATTGCTTCCTTAATGTTGCATAAGAAAATTGTATGATAGGAGAAATGGCGTGTGCGTAAACGTATAAGTTTTGTTTTCTTAATACTAGTTGGTATTTTTACTTGGTTTACACTGGCAGTACCGGCACAGGCCGCTATTAGTGGTGCTGCCGGTTTTTCTGTAGAGCCGGTTAATGATAGTGATGCTGAAAAGACAGATTTTTATAGTCTAAATTTACAGCCTGGTCAAAGTTCAGCTTTGCGGCTTAAAGTAACGAATAACCTTAATAGAAAGATTAAGGTTGTAGTAATACCAACTGTTGCTGTCACGACTAATGGTCAGATTAATTATAATGCTGTTACTAATAAACGTGATTCAAGTTTAAAATATGATTGGACTAAGATGGGTCCTACTAAGCAAAATATCACATTACTGCCTAAACAAAGTCAAGTGGTAACTGAAAATATTACACTACCGCAAGACAAGTTTAATGGAGTAATGCTAGGTAGCCTTTATGTGTATTCTCCAACTGTCAATAATAAACTGAAAAAAGATGCTTCTAAGAAAAAAAACAAAATGGCTTTAACTAATCTTTATGCTTATTCAGTAGGTTCAGTAATGAATGTTGGTGATATTGATCAGGTTCAGCCCGATTTGAGATTACGGACTATTAAGGTTGGTTTGTTCAAAGTAGATCCAGCGGTTTATTTGAATTTGCAAAATTTTAAACCTAAATATATTAGCAATCAAAAAATGCAAGTGCATGCTCGCATTTATCCAGCTAAAAGTAATAAGTTAGTGGTTCAAAATAAGCAGACAAAGATGAGTTTTGCTCCTAATTCTAATTTTGATTTTCCAGTGAGTTGGGGCGATAAGCGCATGCAAGCAGGCAATTATCAAGCACGAGTGCGCGTTCGTACACCTGAACGTAGCTGGTATTTTAAGAAGAACTTCACCATTTCTCCAGCCGATGCGAATCGTGTAAATCGAGCTAATCCCAATTATCGGAAGAATTATTGGCCTTTAATTTTGTTAATTGTCATAATTATACTATTATTAATTGCCTTATTATTCTATTGGTTCTATAAGAAGGGGCAAAATCAAGCGCCAAAGAATTCGAAGTAACAAAGGGGGGAGATGTTTAGGATGCGTAAGTTTGCACAGGCAGTTGCACTGGGAACGGTGGCATATTCTGCGATTATGTCCGTATCTCCGGTGCATGCTGACACTAGTGCTGCTTTAAGTGGTATCGACCCTAGTAATATTATAAATTCTGCAGCTACACCTGATTTGAACGACGATGGAAGTGCTAGTGGACAATCCTTAGCGGGCATTGGTTTTAAAGATGGCTCACTCTACTTGTACGGAAGCCCTAACTTTTATTTTGGGACTCACCTTTGGTCAGCTGATTTAACTTGGGATTTGCTTCCTAGTGGGGCAAATAGCAGTGGCAATGTTGAGCAAAAAAATACCAATGCAGTTAAAACAAACAGTATTGCTGTTGGCGATTTTCGCTCTCATCAGACCGGCAATGGTTGGACATTAAGTGTTTCGGTCACTGATTTTAAAAGTCATTCAAATGAAGTTGAGCCTGTAAGATCAATGCTGTTTCATCATGCAACTTTAATGGAGGGGAAATTTTATACTCCAATAAATGATGATGCTATTTTAAATAGTAAATTTAATTTTGAGCCTGTTAGTAATATTTCATCATCAACCCCTAATAATAATTTAGGTGATGGTGTTGAAATTCCTATTTACCCACCAAGCAGTCCGGATTTTAGTAACAATAATAATGAGGCAGTTATTTGGTCGGCTAAAAATGGCAATAATGGACAGCCTGTTCAGGGGAAAAATGTTTGGGGTTTGTCCTTTATTACTAAGGGCGATGTACAGCTATTTCCTGTTGATCGTACAAGCCAAATTCCTGGTGACTATAATGCTAAAATTACTTGGACTTTAAGTACAGCAGCAATTACTTAGAATAATGTAATAATATTAATGCTTAAATACCTTTAGAGTTACGACAGAGAATCAAGCATTAGCTGAGAGCTTGATTAACTCATCTTCCAGTATTTTAAAAGCGGATAGCAATTGAAGTTATACGGTAAACCCCGTTATCAGTCTGAAAGTGCAGTGTTTTTGACACTGAATTTGGGTGGTACCGCGAATAAATCGATTCGTCCCTCTGTGGGATAAATCGATTTTTTATTTTATTTAGGAGGTTTATTTATGTTAGATATTAAAATAATTAGAAAAGATCCTGAATGGGCTAAGAAAAAATTAGCCACTCGTAATGTTGGCCCCGAACAAATTGATGATTTATTGGAACTGGATGAACAACGCCGCAAATTATTAACTCAGACTGAGGACTTGAAGGCTAAGCGTAATGCTGTTTCCCAGCAAATCGCTCAGATTAAACGGGAACATGGTAATGCTGATGAGCAAATTGCTGCTATGAAGCAAGTTGGTGAACAAATCAAAAATTTAGATGAACAACTAGAAAAAGTGGAAAATTCCACCGAGTACATTTTAGTACGTTTACCTAATTTTCCTGACGATTCTGTACCGGTAGGACCAGATGAATCCTATAATGTTGAAGTGCGTAAATGGGAACAGCCACGTCACTTTGATTTCACACCTAAGGCACATTGGGAGATTGGCGAAAACTTGGGAATTTTAGACTTTGAAAGAGCAGCCAAGGTATCAGGCAGTCGTTTTGTATATTACATGGGCATGGGTGCTAAGCTTGAACGTGCCATCTATAACTTCATGCTTGATGAACATCAAAAAGATGGCTATACCGAAGTTATCCCGCCTTATATGGTCAATGCTGATTCTATGTTCGGTACGAGTCAATTTCCAAAGTTTACCGAAGATGTGTATACGGTTATTGATGAAGATCGTCCTTTAACACTAATTCCAACAGCAGAAGTACCATTAACTAATTATTATCGTGGTGAAATACTTAATGATGACCAGTTGCCAACTTATTTAACAGCTTTAACGCCTTGTTTTCGGTCTGAGGCTGGTTCGGCCGGTCGTGACACCCGTGGCTTAATTCGGATGCATCAATTTAATAAAGTGGAAATGGTTAAATATTGTAAACCAGAAGATTCTTGGAACGAGTTGGAGAAACTCACCGCTAACGCTGAAAATATCCTTCAAAAGCTCAATTTGCCTTATCACGTTATTACTTTAGCAACCGGTGATGCAAGCTTTAGTTCGGCTAAAACTTACGATTTAGAGGTTTGGATGCCACAGCAGAATACCTACCGCGAGATCTCTAGTTGTTCTAATTGCACAGATTTTCAAGCTCGACGTTCTCAAATCCGTTATCGTGACGAAAATGGTAAACTGAACTTTGTTCATACCCTTAATGGATCAGGACTAGCTGTCGGACGGACAGTTGCGGCAATTTTAGAAAATTATCAAAATGCCGATGGTACGGTCGATATTCCTCAAGCGTTGATTCCATATCTTAATGGAATCGAAAAACTAACTCCAGAAAATTGTCGTTAATTTCAATACCTCATTAATTGTTATTTAAATAACAATAATGGGGTATTTTTTTGAAACTAAATACCGGTAGAAAGGCTATAATAACAAGGTTACAGAAAACAAAAGCAAAAAGTTCAAAAAAACCAAAGAAAAAGTGTTGACATAGGCTGTAAAACTTGGTAAGATATTTTCTGTTGTCACGGAGGAGAAGTTAAGAACAAACAAGCGACAAAAAAGTCAATAAAAAAAGTTCTTGACAAGCTTCCAAGTAGCTGATATAATAAAACAGCTGCTACATGGCAGCGAGGTGAACTTTGAAAACTGAATAAAGTTTCTAAACGCAAAAGTGCAGGGTTCAAAAGAACCTGTCAATGAGAAACAATAAAGAAAAGAC
>NZ_SCHP01000129.1 GCF_013607485.1 Bombilactobacillus bombi | reverse complement strand
ATACTATAACTATTAAAACCTTGGGACTGTAAAACCCAAGCATCGTGAGCAAAACTATCAGCCTTTAAAGGCAGGCGGGCAGCTATTGATCGGGAATGATATTGGTTAATTAAATTGTCACGTGTAAATTCTAATTGTCGAATAATTTGCGGATTAGCAATTTTTAAAATAGTTGCATCTTGCTGATAATTGATTGCAAACCCTGGATGTCCACCAATAGCAAAGGGCATCACTTGTTGGCTCCGATTTTGGACGCTATATGTTACTAATAAGCTTTTATTTTGCAGGGTAAAACAGATTTTTAAAACAAAATCAAACGGATAAACTTCAAAAGTTTCTTGATTAGCAGTTAAGCCAAAAGTAACAACCTGATGATTTTTGTCCAAAACATCAAATTCTCGATCCCGGGCAAAACCGTGTTGAGTCATCGAATAAACTTGATTACCTAAAGCATATTGATTATGCTGAAGCCGGCCGACAATTGGAAACAAAACTGGAGCCCTTCGTGGCCAAATATCGGCTTGCCCCTGCCACAAATATTCTTTACCAGTGTTATCTTTAATACTCTGCAATTCCGCACCTAAGGTAGCAATTTTAATTTCCAACTGGTCATTTTTTAAAGTAATTAAATCCATTAATATCCTCTTACAAAATATATTTAGTTAAATCACTATCACCAGCAATTTTACCAACTTTTTGGTCTACGTATTCTTGAGTAATGGTAATATCACCCATCTGCATATCTGGAGCTTCATACATGATATCTTCTAAGACTTTTTCCAAAACAGTAGCTAAACGCCGCGCCCCTATATTTTGGCTTTCATGGTTGACTTTATATGCCAATCGCGCGATTTCTTCGATGGACTCTTTAGTAAAGGTCAAATGAATGCCGTCACTACCCACTAAAGCAATGTATTGCTTAACTAAAGCATTATCTGGAGCTGTTAAAATCCGAATAAAATCAGTCTCAGTTAAGTCATTTAATTCTACTCTAATTGGGAAACGTCCTTGCAATTCCGCAATTAGATCACTAGGTTTACTTTCAGCAAAAGCTCCGGAACCAATAAACAAAATATGATCAGTTTTTACAGTTCCATATTTTGTATTAACACTGGAACCCTCGACAATTGGCAAACTATCCCGTTGAACGCCTTCACGTG
>NZ_SCHP01000128.1 GCF_013607485.1 Bombilactobacillus bombi | reverse complement strand
TCACATGTTAAGAGTAATTTACAAAACGGCGTGACAATGGAAGAATTAGCTGAAGTTGTAAATGTTGCAATTTTAATGGGTGGCGGTCCATCAACAGTTTATGGCGCCAAAGCTTTATCCATCGCTAAATATTTACAAGAGCAAGATAATTAATGTGATATTTTTTAGTAAATTTTATTTAGAATTGAAAGATTACAAGTTTAATCCGAATAAGATTTAAAAGCTTCAAAGGTACACGATAATTGTATAACTTTAATAGCAGATTATTAATTAGTTCGATAGCGTCCAGAACTTTATCGATAGTCACCTGGATAAAGCTAGTTTTCTTGGGAAATATCAGCGCAGTTTACGTTCAAAATACTCTTTGCTGTCTAGTTCTTAAGGTAAATAAGGATGACAGAAATAAGTAGTTAAATCCTAGCGCCATTATAAGTTTTTATATTGTGTAGTCCGATCTGAGGCTTTCATAGTTGCAAATAAGCGACTATAACGTTTCACCAAGGTTACTAAAATTCCTTGCTCTGCCCACTACTGGATAAAAACGTATTTATGTACTCAATGACCAAACTTTTTACTTTGATTGATCGTTGCAGTTCGTTGTTCAATACTAGTGCAAGTTTGATATTGTCTACGCTTCTATTGGGTGCATTCATTACAATTACATATAAATAGTGGACTTGGCTCTGCCAAATGCTTCAGCAATTTGTTGTGGTGTTTTGCATTGTTTTGGTAAAAGTTCTATCCTATCTCGATCAAACCTGAACAAAGTAGTAGTGCTCAAATTAATTCCTGTGTTGTAACTATCATCGTTAAGGAATTAATTTGGGTTTTTTAGTTTAGTGATATTTGGGTTAATTATGGAATCTGGGTTATAAAATAATTATTTAGATCTTAGTTGATAAATTGTTAAGTTGATGAAGAGAAAATATTCCAGTTATATTGGTCTGTGTACTATTAGCGACAAAAAGATCCTCTTTAGAATAGCACTTAAAACGTTCAGGTTTATTTACGTATAATATTTGGTATTCACAAATATTAAAACTAATTCCATATCACATGATTGTACTATTATTTAAAAAAAAATAAAAAAAGTATTTAATTTTTATTTTTTACTTAATTTAATAATGATACGTTTTTATGTATTTTGAATACATATGTATTTATAATGGTTGATGCT
>NZ_SCHP01000127.1 GCF_013607485.1 Bombilactobacillus bombi | reverse complement strand
GATTATTAGATATACTAGTTAAAAAAGAAAACACAGGGTTTCATTCCCAAATAGAGGCGTTAAAATATTCAATACCGGAAGTTAAATCATCTTTAAATACCCAAAGAAAAAAAATGCAAAATTTAACTAAGGAATGTATCTTGTATTATGTAAATAAGGATATAGACATTAAAAAGGTTCAAATTATTTCTATTGTTTTATTCGATTTTATCACTGCTTTAGTAGACGAAATTCTTTATGGTCAAAACAGCAAACAAGAAAATATAGAAATAAAAGAAATGGGGGCGGAATATTTATACTTTATAATCAATGATTATTTAATTAGGGATAATTAACTGTATGACCATTTTTTATGTTAATTTATGCGTGGTGCCAGTTAACTTTTTAGATTGTATGTCACAGCTCTAACCTCGTTTGAAACTCAACTAACAAATGATCGCGATTACGTCCAATATTACAATGTTGTTCCAGCTGAAAAAAATTGTCCCAATTTGGTGGCAAGCAGTTTTAATAAGCTATTATTGAATTTATAATCTGGCAATATATTTTTTGTTTTGGCTTTAATAAGTTAATTTTCTGCAACGATAGCTTACCCAAATATTCTAGATCCGCCAAGATTTGCGGGTAACTTGCCTAGTTAATTAAAGTTGTTATCATTATTTTGGAATTATGGATCGAAGTGTTCGTAATGGTATAAACGGCCACTAAGACTTTATCAGTAGCGTTGACGTTTCGTAATATTATATCCACTTCGACTTATCCAAAAAAATTCGAATGCGATAATTACGTACTGGTTGATAAAACAGCAGTAGCATACTATTAATAACGTAATAACACGTGATTTGAAATACCTGTTTCACCAAACCTGTTTGCATTAATTGCAAACCGTGGTTACTCAAGCGATTAAACAAAGAACGTTCAGGTAAGTTTAAGTAGGAAGTATAATATATTGTATTATAATCGTTGTAAAATATTTTGTAGAAACGTTACCAGCAGAATTGTTAAAAATAAGTAATATATAAAAAGACAAATCTCAACATTATGATAAGATTTGTCTTTTTGCACATCAAAATGATCTGGTATATTAGGTGCAATCTATTATAAATCGCAGATTCTATAATTAATCCGAACAGCCTTAATCTAAAAAACCCAAAGTAATTCCTTTACAATGGTAGTTACTACACAAACCATGAAAGAAGGATTACTTTGAGCACTACTACTTTAACACAGTTTGACCGCGATATGATGGTAGAATCTGTAGCAGAAC
>NZ_SCHP01000126.1 GCF_013607485.1 Bombilactobacillus bombi | reverse complement strand
CCTTCATTGTAACTGCTAATCCCGAAATCGTCGTTTATGCATATGACCACCCACAATTTAAACATCTGATAAAACAAGCAGATTTCATAACTCCAGATGGTATTGGTGTGATCAAAGCTAGTCAGATGATTAAACAGCCCCTTGAGCAAAGAATTACTGGATTCGATACACTTACTAGTTTACTAGAAATTGCCAACGATAGAAAACTTAAAGTTTATTTGTTAGGAGCAAAACCGGCTATTATTAAACAAACAGTGGCTAATATTCAAAAGCGTTATCCCCACTTACAGTTAGTAGGAGCTCATGATGGCTATTTTAAGGAAGAACAGCCAATTGCTGCGGAAATTCAGGCCTTACAGCCCGACATTGTTGCTGTAGCCTTAGGTTACCCTAAACAAGAAGAATTTATTGCTCGTAATCGTCATATATGTCCCGCAATTTGGATTGGCGTCGGCGGCAGTTTTGATGTATTGTCGGGAAGTGTTAAACGTGCGCCGCAAATTTTTCAAAAACTTAATTTAGAATGGCTTTATCGCTTTTTAAGTCACCCTTCGCGCCTGAAACGTTTTAAAAACTTGCCCCGCTTTATTTATTTAGTCAAAAATGACTCCAAACACTGAAGGTATTATATTTTAAATTAATATTTATAAAAATTAAACATTATACAAAAAGCTAGGGGGAATCGCGGTGGTAACATCAAATAATAATAATAAACTAACTAAACTAGGAACCATTTTAATAATGGTTTTTAAATGCTTATTTTTATTTTTAACTTTATTTACAATAATTTCTGTCTTAATTGTCAAAAAGCAATATATTCTTTTTGGTATAGTAATTTTTATTGCACTAACAATTTTAGCTGTTGCTGGTAGCAAGATTAATACTTTACCTCATTTTAGTCTTTTTATTTTTCTTTTTACTTTATTCTTAGGAATAATTACCATTTGGTTATTAAAAACACCCATTGAATCGGATTTTAATGTCCAATATCTTGCAGCCAAAGCTTTAAAAAATGGTAATTTTATTTTTCAAAATAACTCTTACTTTGAACGTTGGCCTTATCAGTTGGGATTATCAATTTACGAGTCCTGGCTATTGCGATTAGTTAATTCGTCTAATTTTTTACGTTTTTTTAATGTAATAACTATTGCAGGAATTACAGTATTAATTTATCAAATCGCCCAAAAGATTACCACTGAACCTGCAGCACGCCTGGCGGCCCTTTTATATAGTATCTTTTTAACTCCTTTAACATATTGTGCAGTATTAACT
>NZ_SCHP01000125.1 GCF_013607485.1 Bombilactobacillus bombi | reverse complement strand
TGGTAAAGTCATAAAAAAACCACTGGTTAGTTTTGTAGCTAAAAAAACAGTCTTAGAAATTGGTAAATTTGCATAATAAGAAAATTCACCGTTTTCTTTAGATGCAGATATATTTATTGCATATGTGTTCATTCCCATTAGAATTATTGGAAATACCATTGCACCGGTAGTCACTTTTTCTGCATATAATGTGGTTGTTTGTGGAACAATAAAGCTTATGAAGCTTAATGCGATTATTGGAAAAAGAGAAACCATTATAACTGACCAAATCCAAGAATCTTTCCAAGAGCTAATTTCTATACCCATTAAAAGTTTAAATTGCTTCATTAATTAAGCCTTCTCTCTAAAAAAATCGAATGAATCGTTTAAAGTAGGAGCTGAAACTGTATACTCCTCAAAATCCAAATTTGAAGCTTGATTAATTATTTCATCCAAGGTTTTCAATAGATCTCTTTTTTCTATTGATATCTGGAGCCTATTTTCTTTCAACATCTCAAAGCCATATCCTAATTGATTCAATTTATTTTGAGTAATTGAAATATTCCTTGAATTTAACTTCAAAATCAATTTATACTTATTTTGAGAAATATTTTTAAAATAGCTTGGTTCACCAGTAGCAATAACTCGGCCTTTTGAAAATAATACTGCCTCATCAATATATTTTTCGCTTTCATTAACATCATGCGTTACAACAATTATAGTTACAGAATTTCTTTTATTAATTTCTTTTATACTGTTCCAAACTAATTTTCTTTTTTCTGGATCTAGTTCATTCGTTGGCTCATCTAAAATTAGTACATTATAATTACCAACTATTGCTGTTGCAAATCCAACTATTCGTCTCTGACCGCCAGATAATGATGAAAGATTCTTGTTCTTAAAGTCTGTAAGATCTAATTTTTGCATCCACTCATTAACTTGTTCTTGTGCATCTATTTTATTTTTTCCTCTTAACATTGCAGTTGTCAAAAGTATCTTGTGTACAGTCATGAATCCAAGTGGTAATGGTGCTTGAGTAGAATAAGAAATTGTTTGCCTAATCTTATCTGGTTGTTTTTCCACTTCAACTCCTTGAAATAAAATTTCTCCTCGTTCTACTTTTCTATAACCAATCATTGCTTCTACCAAAGTAGATTTACCAGCACCATTTTCTCCAAAAAAACCTATAACTTTTCCAGATGGTATATCTAAGTTAATATCTTCATTTGAAAATTGAGTATTTTTTTTATATTTCTGAAAAACATGATTTATTTTATATATCGAATCCATATTTTACATCTCCTATGTGTACCAAAATAGTA
>NZ_SCHP01000124.1 GCF_013607485.1 Bombilactobacillus bombi | reverse complement strand
CTCTGTAATATAAAAGGTGTTTTATTAGCCAATGGTCATATTGATCAGGGGGGTTAATGAAATACATGAGTTTAATTCTAAAGTGCCTATTTTTTTATATAAGAGTGATTTAACATATGCCTATTGTAATAAGCCATTTCCTGGTAGGCGTGTAAAAAGTAGAATATTAAAAAAGAAATATAAATAAAAGATTTAGTAATTATTAATAATATTGATTATATAAATACACATGGTGCTTGAACTCTAGCCAATGCTAGGGCAGAGTTACGCGGTATAAAAAAGTCGTTTTCTGATAAGCTACATGAATAAACTTCATGAAATAAAAAGTAAGTTCAAGGAAGATTACAAGTGTAATTCGAACAGCCTTAATCTAAAAAACTAAAGTAATTTCTTTACTACCTTTACAAGGGTAGTTACGACACAAACCATGGTAGTTGGCGTAGCTAAGTTCACCATTTGTGCAGAATTACAACGGATTTTATCTTATGCGCCACTCTTAGCCCAGTATCCGAGCAAAAAAGAGGGTACATTGGTTGTAAAACGCTTTTAGATTAGCCCCTTAAGCAACTGATCGAAAAACATTTACACTTAACTTGTCTCCAGAAACGACTGCCGCTAAATTTCAGCTAGCAATGGCTTCAATCATAATTAGCTGAATCAAGGTAAACTGGCTTTTAATCTTCAGGGCCTTGCCCGATCGTAGTCAGCGCTGCCAAGAAAAGCGTGAGCTGGCACCAGTATTGAGCGCCTGCCAATAACTGTCAATCAAAGGTCAGAGTTTGGTAATTGGGAAATCTATACGGTTTTTTCCATTCGTGGGCAAAGTAAAGCGTTTGTCGAATCAAGCAATCGCATTTTGGGCTATTAAAGCACCAGATCGAACTGCACAATCTTTAAAACAAGTTTTTGCGAGCTTTATGCAGCATTTTGGCAATGGATATCGTTGTAAAGAATTTGCCCAATATCAAAGTTTAAAACAGCGTTATGGCTTAATTGCTTATTTTTCATCCTTTGAAGTTTTTAGATCTTGTTTGGATTAAACTTGTAATCTGTCTTTTATAATAATTTAACTAAACTTTCTACTAAAATGCATGAAGAAAATGGATTCGATAATGGTGTTATTATAGTTGAACAAATGTTAGGAGAAAAATAATGTCACAATTTTTTATGATAAATTCAATATTGAGGTTTTTGGTTGAAACATCCTCAATACTAATATTAATATTTACTGGTCTTAGTAAATTTAAAATGCCACTTAATTTATTAATTGGTATAGGTATGCCAATCTTATTTATTGTAGTATGGTCCATCTTTGGAGCTCCTACATCACCTAAAAGGGTCTCTTTAACTCTTCGTATTTTCATTGAACTAGTTATATTTTTAACTACAACACTAGTG
>NZ_SCHP01000123.1 GCF_013607485.1 Bombilactobacillus bombi | reverse complement strand
TTTATAAAAACTTTAATAATCTATTCAGACATTTTTTATAATCAAAGAGGTTGAAAATATAATATTATGAATTTTGGAAAATTTTTATATGGAGCGGCATATTATTATGAATATCTACCATATGAGCGTTTAGAAAAAGATATTAAAATGATGAAAGCTGCACATATTAATTTAGTTCGTATTGGTGAAAGCACTTGGAGCACTTATGAGCCACAAGAGGGTATATTTGATTTTAACAAATTAATTAAAGTTATTAAGTCAATGAATAAAGCAAATATTAAAGTAATAGTGGGTACACCAACATATGCAATACCCACTTGGATGAGTAAAAAATATCCTGAAGTTATGTTAACAGATCAAACCGGAAAGCGAAAATATGGTGCTAGACAATTAATTGATATAACTAATCCTACATTTTTATTTTTTGCTGAGAGAATTATTAAAAAAATTATCACTATTACCTCAGTATTTGATAATGTTATTGGTTATCAGGCCGATAATGAAACCAAACATTTTAATACTAGTAGTAGTAACATTTATATAGCTTTTCAAAAATATTTAAAAGAGAAATATAATGGCAATATAGAACAATTAAATTATGATTATGGCCTTGATTATTGGAGTAATAGGATTAATTCATGGGAAGATTTTCCACCTATTAATTCTACTATTAATGGAAGTTTAGGAGCATCATTTGAAAAATTTCAAAGGAATCTTGTAACTAATTATTTGAAATGGCAGACTAACATTATTAAAGATTATAAAAAAGATAATCAATTCATTACTAGTAATTTTGATTTTGATTGGAGACATAATTCGTATGGCCTGAATCCCTACGCAAATCATTTTAAAATATCTAAAAATTTTGATATAGTTGCTGTGGATATTTATCATCCTAGTCAAGATAATTTAGATGGGGTTGAAATATCATTATTTGGTGATATTGCTCGTTCTATAAAAAATAATAATTATATTGTTATGGAGACACAATCCCAGGGGTTTAAAGAATGGGTACCTTATCCTGGTCAATTACGCTTACAAGCATATAGTCATATAGCATCGGGAGCCAGTGTTATTAGTTATTGGCCTTGGGCATCTATTCATAATGGATATGAGACCTATTGGAAGGGGCTATTAGGACATGATTTTCAGAAAAATCCTATATATGACGAATCTGTAAAAATAGGAAGTGAACTGAATAATTATGGAAATTTATTTTTAGAAACTAAAAAAAATAATAAAGTAGCTATAATTGTTAGCAATCAAAGTTTAACTGCTATTGATTGGTTCCCTTATAGAAAAATTAATGATTCATTAAAAAAACACGGAGATCATCAGTATAATGATGTTTTAAGGTCTTATTACGATTCACTTTATAGATTAAATATTGAAGTAGATATTCTACCAATTGATGATAAAAGAATTTTTAAT
>NZ_SCHP01000122.1 GCF_013607485.1 Bombilactobacillus bombi | reverse complement strand
ATTTACTAGAGATGGTTCGCAAAATCCCATCTAAAAAAACTAAGGAAGTAATTTATTATGCAAAAAACTAAAAATTGGGCTTTGCCTGCAATTGTTGCTGCTCTATATGTTGCAATTTCTTTATTATTTGCTCCTCTGAGCTTTAATGCGATTCAGATTCGCTTTTCGGAGCTGTTTAATCATTTAGCAACTTTTAATAAGAAGTACATTGTGGCAGTAACTTTGGGGTGTTTTATTACTAACTTATTTTCACCATTAGGGATGCCTGATTTAATTTTTGGTACTGCGGGTACAATAATCGGCACAGGCTTGGCTTGGTATTTTGGCCATCGGACTAATGTTAAATGGAAGAAATATGTAATCGCGACTGTTAGCCAATTACCGGGAACTTTTTTGGTCGCATTAGAATTGCATATTTTTACTAAAGTGCCTTTAATGTGGACTTGGGTAACTGTTGCAATTGGCGAAATGTTATCCATGATTGTAGGTGCTGTGATTATTGATATTATCAGCCGCAAGATTGATTTTACTAAAGGAGAGATTATTAAACATGCCGTTCACTGAGGCTTTATTACAATTACAGCAGGGCAAAAAAGTTGTACGCCAAAGTTGGTCAAGTGGCGAAGAATATATTGTTGAAATTACTGATGCCACATACCATGGTGAGGCTGTTAATCCTTACTTTTTAATTAAAACTAACGAAAAGCCAGCTTTCTCAGTATTTCAGCCGACCTCTTGTGATATATTGGCTACTGATTGGCAGCTAGTACCGTGAAAGCTCTATATCAAGATTTAAAGGGCAAAAGGGTTTTGGTTACTGGCTGTGCCAGTGGTATTGGTCGAAGCCAGTGCCAGTTATTTTTGGAACAAGGCTGTGAAGTTTATGGTCTAGATTATCAAGAATCTTCATTAACTGACTCCCACTTTTATTTTTTGCAGTTAGACTTGACTAAAGCTGCAGTAGTAAATGACACTTTAAAGCAACTGCCAGTGATGGATATTGTCTGTAATACTGCAGGGATCTTAGATGATTATCAACCTTCGCTAGCAACTACTGAGCAATTGTGGCAGCGCGTGCTTGATACTAACTTAAAAAGTCTATATTTGGTATGTAATACTTTTATTACTAAAAGCCTCCAGCAAAAGCTGCCTTTAACTATTGTCAATATGGCCTCCATTGCTAGTTTTATGGCTAGTGGCGGAGGTGCCGCGTACACGGCGAGCAAGCATGCAATTGTTGGTTATACGAAACAATTAAATTTTGATTATGGTAAAAAACAAATTCGGGCTAATTGTTTGGCTCCTGGAGCCGTTGCGACAGCGATGACGGCAGCTGATTTTGCAGAAAGTGGACAAATTGCCCACAAAGTGGCTGCTCAAACGCTTATTGGACGTTATGCTCAGCCTCAAGAAATTGCCCAGGCGACATTGTTTTTGGCAAGTGAAGTGTCTAGTTATATTTACGGAGCAGTATTAGTA
>NZ_SCHP01000121.1 GCF_013607485.1 Bombilactobacillus bombi | reverse complement strand
ATTTAATTAGAGTAACAGAATAAATACGACCATCAAAGCAACTGTTAACTGTAAAATGAGTGTCTTGTTATGAACAATTTAACTTTCAAGCTGATTATGGTAAATACCACTGCTATTAAGACTCACTTATATTATCTGAAGAAAGATAAAACAAGTGAGTCTTTTAGTGTCTTGTCAATTTTTATATTTATTGTTATAGTGTAGTAGTACATAAATGATGAGTAACACTTTATGTTGAGCTTATCAATAAAAAGGGGAAGACTATGTCGGAAAACATTCTCGAAATTAAAAATTTGAATAAATATTTCGGTCAAAAGCAGGTTTTACACCAAGTATCTTTTTCAATTACACAAGGACATATTACTGGTCTAATTGGAGCTAATGGCGCGGGCAAAACCACTATCATGAAATCTATTTTAGGGATTACTAATTTTAGCGGTGAAATTAGATTTAAACAATCATTAATAACTGTTAACCAACATCTACCTTTACAAAATGTAGGCGCTCTAATTGAATATCCAGGACTCTACCCTTTTTTAACAGGTAGAGAGCAGTTACAATTATTTGCTACTGGTAAGAAACAGCAAAAGGTTGAGTCCATTATTCAAAAGTTAAATATAAGTTCCTTCGCAGATATTAAAACAAAAGATTATTCCTTAGGCATGAAGCAAAAGCTAGGCGTGGCCTTAGCCTTAGTAAATCAGCCCCCGATGGTGATTTTGGATGAGCCGATGAATGGTTTGGATCCTCAAGCTACGAAAGAATTACGGGATTTAATTATCGCTGAAAAAAATCATGGTGTATCTTTTTTAATTTCTAGTCATATTCTCAGCGAGCTACAAAAATTAGCAGATGACGTCGTCATAATTGATCACGGTCAAATTATCAAAAATACTACTATGTCACAGCTGCTGGCAGCCAATCAGCACTATATTTTACTAAAAACTGATAATGATCAGCTAGCACTTCAATTATTGGACACAGTAGGTTATCAGATTTCTCAAACTAAAGAAAGCTTGCAAGTCCTTAAAACTTCTCAATTCAAAATTGGAAAGTTATTAAGAATATTATTTGAACATAATCTTGAAATTATTGATATTCAACAACAAGAAGGAGACTTGGAAGAATCGCTCTTAAAAGTTCTTAATGGCAATGACAAAACTCATATTAGAAAGTAGGTTAAATCATGATTACATTAATTAAGCAGGAAAGTTATAAATTATTAAAGCGTCCCAGTACAAAAATATTTATAGTATTTATGCTGGTTTTTCAAGCAATTGTTGGTTTTTACACCCGTAATTATCCGCAAAATATTGCTCCTAAAGATGCTTTAACAGATAATTTTTATGCTCCTTTGTTAATAGCTATTTTTTTGATTTCTTTAGGTAGTACTGCTATTACTAATGAGATTCAATATGGAACTTTGAAAACTTTGTTGTATCGTAAATATTCCTATAATCAAATTTTAATTAGTAAATGGATTACCTTATTTTTAAGTACGATCATTTTATATTTTATTAGCATTTTTAGTTCAATAATAATT
>NZ_SCHP01000120.1 GCF_013607485.1 Bombilactobacillus bombi | reverse complement strand
AGAGACAGGAAGATAGGCGTTCATATTCAACCTTCAAAATAACATGCCTTTTCAGACACCTTTATCAGACACTTTTAATCCTAAAAGTACCGCAAAAATTATTGTCTGTTAAAGGTATATTTTTGTTAGACAATAATTATACTTTTCGCTGACTAAAAAAGTAATTGCTGTAATAATGAAGCCGAGAAAAATATTTGAAGCAATATGGTTTTACGACAAAAAAGCACCTACATTATCATAACAATAACGTAGGTGCTTTTTTATAAAATACTGTTAATATTAATTTTTCTATTCATCACTAGATTTAGATACTAAAAAATCTAATGCGTTAGCAATGACAATTATTAAAACTGGCAAAAATTGAATTAAGAAACGACTCCTGCCTGCCTCAAAAAGTAATAGAAAAACATTTGCTCCAATTATAGAGAGATAAAGCCAATTTTTAGTTATTAGGGACAATTCTTCAATTGACTGAAAAGATAAGACTAATAAAATTGTTGCTGTAATCCATATCAATTGTGCTAATGTGTAAAAAGCCCAGGATAAATCGCCTAAAGGCCAATAAAAACGCCGTAACAAACCACCAAAATTGGAAGAATAAGGGCGCGTAGTTTGATTAATAAAATCTGGTCCCCCTTCAGTTCCCCATCCAAAAGATCCGTCATGGTTTGTCCAGTAAAATTTATTTATTAGAAATTTAGGATATCCAATAATTCCCATCTTTTGTACTCTATTAAAGTATTCATTTAAATTTTTTTGTGGTAAATTTTCTTTATCTGGATCATTAATGTTTGATAACACATCTTGTAGATTATAACCACCGTTTCCTTGGGCACCCATCATTAAATATTGAGTAGGTGAGGTAGCCAAGCTCGGATCAATAGGATACATAGTTTGATGAGTATTAAAAAAGTGTAAACCTGAGGTAACTAAAAAGGTAGCTAAGATAGTAGTTAAGATAATCGGAATATTTTTCCATGTTTTATAAATAATTTGAAAAGTAATTAAGATAATAACTGCAGCTATATAATAAATACAACTAGAGGGTTTAACAAAAAAACTGCAGCTTCCTGCAATACCTAGAATTACAGCAGCATAGTAATTACTTTTCTTAATTAAAAGTGCTAATGATAAAATTCCTAAGCTTACAGGTAATAAGCAGATGGTATCAGTATATGTCACTATTATCCAAGGCGAAAAACCTAATAAAGTAGAAATTGTTATTAATCCAAATAAGGGAGCTGTTTTGCTATTAGTTAAAATTTTAATAGCAATAATCAAAAATAAAAAAGCAATATCTATAATTATCATATTAAAATAATTAATTACTAACATCGAAAACGGTAAATGAACAAAAGAGCAGAAATTTTTAACGAATACAAATAAATAATATAATGATAAATTATTGGGATCATAGGACAAATAATCATGCAGCCAGCCTTGCATCTGTGGTCTAGCAATTACTGAAAGTAATGTTTGTTGTGGATCCCATCCTACGTATGTAGTCAAATTAACAATCATAATTATCTGCCAAATAATTAGAATTA
>NZ_SCHP01000011.1 GCF_013607485.1 Bombilactobacillus bombi | reverse complement strand
TAATTAAGGAGTAAGAAAATGAATTTACCCAATAAGTTAACCGTAGTGCGAATTATTTTAATTCCGCTTTTTATGGTTTTTATGTCGTTAAATTTTCATTTGGGATAATTACAATTTTTAGGAACCAAAGTTTCGGCAGAGTATTTAATTGCGGCGATTATTTTTGTAGTAGCCTCATTAACAGATTTAGCTGATGGCAAAATTGCTCGTAGTCGTCATTTAGTTACTAACTTTGGTAAATTCATGGATCCTTTAGCGGATAAAATGTTAGTTTTAACTGCCTTTGTCTATTTGGCAGCTCATCATCAAGCTCCAGCTTGGGTTGTAGCGATTATCGCTTGTCGAGAATTATTGATTACTACTTTGCGGCTATTGATTGTTGAACAGGGTGGACAAGTCATGGCAGCGCAAATGCCTGGAAAAATTAAGACGACGACACAGATGTTAGCAATTGTCTTCTTATTGTTAAATGATCCTATCTTTAGTTATTGGCATTTACCATTTGGAACTATTATGTTGTATATTTGTTTGATTTTTACGGTTTATTCTGCTTATGATTATTTGATTCAAAATAAACAATACTATGCTGATTTTAAGTAATAATAAAAAGACGCTTGGCGTTTAAAACGTCTGGGTCTTTTTTTATTTAAAAATATTTGGCAGAAAAATTGTAATTAAAAATGGAAGGTGATATTATGCAAAAACTACGTCAACAATTTCAAACTGCCCAAGCAGATACTGTTGCCTTTACTTTAGCCAGTTATCAGGAGTTATTTGCTGAAGTAGTAAAAATTTTGCATCAAAAGCAACAGACAATTACGGCCTCTGAAAGCCTCACGGCAGGTTTATTCCAGGCAACTTTAGCTACTATTCCAGGAGCATCAAATGTCTTTACGGGTGGTTTTGTGACTTATTCCATGGCGATGAAGTCTCAATTGTTAGAAATACCATTTAATAAGCTGCAGGAACATGGTGTAGTTAGTTCTTGGACTGCAAAACAAATGTCTGTTCAAAGTGCAAAAATTATTGATACTGACTGGGGAGTTGGTCTAACGGGGGTTGCCGGTCCGGCAGCTTTAGAAGATCAACCTGCAGGAACAGTATGGATTGCTGTTAAGAATCCCGCTAATCAAGTTACAGCCCAACAGTTTAAGTTTGCTGGTCAACGCGCTGATATTCGTCAAAAAAGTGTAGTTGCTGCTTTCTTTATGATTGCAAATCAGTTATAATAGTCATTCAGGGAACGTATGTTCGATGAGGAGGTATTTTTGTGGCAAAAGATGAACGACAAGCAGCTTTAGATATTGCTCTGAAAAAAATTGAAAAAGATTTTGGTAAGGGTGCAGTTATGCGCATGGGAGAAAATGTTCAAACGCAAATTTCAACAGTTTCCTCAGGTTCATTAGCACTTGATAATGCTTTAGGTGTGGGCGGTTTTCCTCGTGGTCGGATTGTGGAAATTTATGGTCCTGAAAGTTCTGGTAAGACTACGGTTGCATTGCATGCTGTAGCTGAGGTACAAAAAAATGGTGGTACAGCCGCTTATATTGATGCAGAAAATGCAATGGATCCAGCCTATGCGACTGCTTTAGGCGTTAATATTGACGACCTTTTGCTTTCACAGCCAGATACAGGAGAGCAAGGGTTGCAGATTGCCGACGCGTTAGTTTCTAGTGGTGCAGTTGATATTTTAGTTATTGACTCAGTGGCTGCCTTAGTACCGCGTGCTGAAATAGATGGTGAAATGGGTGATGCCCATGTGGGGTTACAAGCCCGTTTGATGTCGCAGGCCTTACGTAAACTGTCTGGTACTTTAAATAAGACTAAAACCATTGCCTTATTTATCAACCAAATTCGGGAAAAAGTGGGAATAGTCTTTGGTAATCCTGAAACTACTCCTGGTGGCCGTGCTTTAAAATTTTATTCCACTATCCGCTTAGAAGTTCGACGCTCGGAACAAATTAAAGATGGCTCTGATATCATTGGAAATCGTGTAAAAATTAAAGTTGTTAAAAATAAAGTAGCACCGCCTTTTAAAGTTGCAATTGTTGATATGATGTATGGACATGGCATTTCCCAGACAGGTGAAATTGTCGATATGGCTGTTGAAAAAGATATTGTCGATAAAAGTGGTGCTTGGTATTCCTATCATGATGAACGAATTGGTCAAGGCCGTGAAAATGCGAAAAAATATCTTGACGAGCATCCAGAAATGAAAGCTGAAATTAAACAACAAGTCCGGGTGGCTTATGGTATGGAAGCTGACAAAGATAAGAAAAATACACCGGCTGAAAAGAATTCTAAAACCGCAAAAACTAAAGAAAAAGCTAAAATAACGGAAGAATCTTAAGAGATTCTTTTTTTTATTGAATAAACATCGTTGACAGTTGGGCTCAGAAACCATAATATTATTATGTACCTGAAATTTTTAAAACCAAACTAGTACAATGTGACTTGGAGGTAAGCAAATGTCATTTAATCTCGCTATCCTCGCGGTCGCAATTTTGATGCTAATAATTGGTGCTGTAATCGGTTTTTTTGTGCGAAAGATTGCTTATGAAAATAGCCTCAAGCAAGCAGGTAAAACGGCTGAAAGTATTATTGCATCAGCTAAAAAAGATGCTGTGGCGGCTAAAAAAGAAGCGTTGGTGGAAGCTCGCGAAGAAAGTCATAAGTATCGTCAGCAACAAGAAGATGACTTACGTGAACGACGTAAAGAGCTTCAGCGACAAGAAAACAGAATGTTGCAGCGTGAGGATTCCTTAGATCGTAAGGATAATTCGCTGGATCAACGTGAACATTCTCTTGAAAAGCGCGAGGAAAAAATTGATAGTACAGAGCAAAAGTTAGAGAATCAACAAAAAGAAGTAACTTCAACCTTAGACAAGCAACAAGAAAAACTAGAAGAAATTGCGGGTATGAGTCATGATCAAGCGCGTGATTATCTTTTAGAACAATTGAATGATGAGTTAGTTCAGGAAAAGGCGCAGATGATTCGCGCTAGTGAACAAGCTGCCCAACAAGATGCTGAAAAGAAAGCCAAACAATTAATTATCGAAGCCATTCAGCAGTCAGCTGCAGATACGGTTTCCGAATCCACAGTGACAACTGTTGCCTTACCAAATGAAGAAATGAAGGGCAGAATTATTGGCCGTGAAGGCCGAAATATTCGTACAATCGAGTCTTTGACGGGAATTGATATCATTATTGATGATACGCCGCAGGCTGTGGCTTTAAGTGGTTTTGATCCGATTAGACGAGAAATTGCTCGTTTAACCCTAGAAAAATTGATTGCTGATGGACGGATTCATCCCGGACGCATTGAAGAAATGGTTGACAAGTCTCGTAAGGAAATGGACACAAGAATTCGGGAATTAGGTGAACAAACCATCTATGATTTGGGAATTCATAATATGAATCCTGATTTGATTAAAATTGTTGGCCGCCTTAACTTTCGGACCAGTTATGGGCAGAATATTTTGAGTCATTCAATTGAAGTTGCTAAAATTGCAGGTACTATGGCTGCAGAACTAGGTGAAGATGAAACTTTAGCGAAACGCGCGGGACTGTTACACGATATCGGAAAGGCCTTAGATCATGAAATTGAAGGTTCTCATGTCGAGATAGGTGTGGATATTACTACTAAATACAAAGAACCTAAAGTGGTAATTAATACTATTGCGTCTAGTCATGGGGATGTAGCTCCAACATCGATGATTGCTACTTTAGTGGCAGCAGCTGATGCGATCTCAGCTGCTCGTCCGGGAGCAAGGTCGGAATCGATGGAAAATTATATTCATCGGTTAGAAAAGTTAGAAGAAATTGCTAATAGCCATGATGGCGTTGATCATTGCTATGCAATTCAAGCTGGCCGTGAGATTAGAATTATGGTCAAGCCTGAAAAGATTTCGGATAATCAATCGACGATTTTGGCTCGTAAGATTAAAAATCAGATCGAAAAAGAGCTAGAATATCCGGGACATATCAAAGTAACAGTAATTAGAGAAACTAGAAAAATAGCTTATGCCAAATAAGGCATAAGCTTTTTTACCACCTTTTTTTGTTGATTGAGCAAGTAAAAGTTGTATAAATCTCTGCTAAATATTATAATTCATAATATGTGAAAGGGGCTTGCTACACAATGTTTAATATTATCGTTAAATTATTTCTTACTATGATTATTGCAGCAGTAATAACTCCTTTTGTACGCAAATTAGCTTTTGTCTTAGGAGCTGTGGACAAGCCTAACGCTCGTCGGGTTAATAAAAAGCCGATGCCTACGGTTGGTGGGCTGGCTATTTTTTTGTCATTTACTTTTTCGACTTTTGTTTTGCTGCGGCCGCAATTTCCTACGCATGAGTTATTTAGCGTTTTTTTAGCCGAGTGTATTATTATTTTGACCGGATTAATTGATGATATTCGGGAACTAAAACCATCTCAAAAAATGTTAGGGATTTTTGTTTCTGCATTGGTGATTTACTTTTTAGCTGGCATTAAAATGACTTATATAGTCATTCCATTTTTGGGTTCTTTCCAATTAGGCTGGCTGAGTTTACCGGTAACTATTTTTTGGATTTTGGCAATTACAAATGCAGTAAACTTAATTGATGGTTTAGATGGTTTGGCAACCGGCGTTTCAATAATTGCCCTTTTTACAATGGGGGTCATTGGTTATTTCTTTTTGACTACAACTGATACCTACGTATCTATTTGGATATTTGCAATGGTGGCTTCTTTATTAGGCTTTTTGCCACACAATTTTCATCCTGCAAAAATTTTCTTAGGTGATACCGGGGCTTTATTTATTGGCTTTATGATTTCAGTTTTTTCTTTGAAGGGTTTAAAAAATGTCACCTTTGTCTCTTTGGTGATTCCCATTGTTATTCTCGGAGTGCCGATTACGGATACCATCTATGCGATGTTACGGAGATTCTTAAATAATAAGCCTATTTCTCAAGCTGACCGGCACCATTTGCATCATCGGTTAATGCAATTAGGCTTGACACATCGGCAAACTGTCTTAGTTATTTATGGACTATCATTAGTTTTTTCCTTTATTGCTTTACTTTATCCTGTATCCTCTTTTTGGGGTGGAATTTTATTAACCATCGCTTTATTATTGGGATTAGAGCTTTTTGTTGAATCTATTGGTTTGGTAGGAGAAAATCGCCAGCCATTGCTGCATATAATTGAACACTTAGTAAAACGCTTGGAAAAGCATTAATATGGATGTCAAAGTTGCTTAAACATAAACTTTGGTCTGTTTCCCTGTGTTAAAATTAATTATTAATTTAATCAATACGAAGACGAGGACAAATTGTTGTCCTCGTCTTTTTTTAAGTTAATATTTAGTGCCGTTAATATTATTAGTGATTAGTTTCTAAGTGATCGTGCGATAGATCAACTTCATTAAATTGAACTTTACCTAAATCTATTTGTACTTGAGCATTTAAAAATTCTTTGAGCGCTTGGGTGAATTTGGAAATATGATTTTGATTCACGTAAATGCTGAGAGTTACTTGTTGAGTATAGTTGACCTGGCTAATATTTATCTGCTGTTGCTTAAGCCAATAGCTTAAGCGTTCAAATTGCTTATAATCAACCTTAATTAAGAGCTCTTGTTGTTCTATGCCTTGAACACGGCCAACTTCATTAATTGCCTGGCTGACACTTTGGCGATAAGCCCGAATTAGTCCGCCAGCACCGAGTTTAATCCCACCAAAATATCGGGTGACAACGGCCACAACATTTTGTATTTGCATTTGCTGTAAAGTTTCTAACATGGGAACACCGGCAGTTCCAGTGGGTTCACCATCATCACTAGTATGTTGAAATTGATTGTGATCACCAATAATATACGCATGGCAATTATGATTAGCTTTAGCTTCCTGTTTTTTAATTTGGTCGATAAAATCTTGAGCCTCGGCGGGGCTATTAACACGTGCCAGCTGCGTAATAAAACGTGATTTTTTAATTACCAGTTCATGTTGGTGATTTTTTTTGATTGTAATATAAGTTTTGATAAATAAAACCCTCCTTTATTGGGTAATTAAATAATGGGTGATATGGTGGAATCAGATAATTTATCTGGTCGTTTAGTTGTAACAACAGCCTTAGATCAGCATTTGGAAAAATTTCCTGCTTTAATTAGTTTATCGAAGGAACAATTTAAGTGTCAACGCTGTCAGATGGTTAATCAAAAAAGCTTGTATAGTCTTACAGCAGATGTGTTTTATTGCCCAGATTGCTTAGTTTTGGGGCGCTTAACTAATCAAGATTACTTATTAGCCTATCCGGAGCAAAATAACTTTAAGATACCTTTGTATCCCTTATCTTGGCGTGGCACTTTAACGCCAAAGCAGCAGCAAATTTCACAAAAGCTCTGTCAAGTTCAGCTGGCTAAACAAGAACATCTCGTCTGGGCAGTTACTGGCAGTGGTAAAACTGAGATGTTATTTGCTATGATCGCGCAGGCTGTGAGTCAAGGAGAGCGAATTGCTTTAGCAGCACCGCGTGTCGATGTTTGCAATGAGTTATATCCACGCATCCAGGCTGCTTTTAACCAAGTTAGTGTTAGCTTGTTGCATGGGCAGGGGGCTAGTACATATCAATATTCTCAAATTTTAATCTGTACTGTTCATCAATTATTAAAATTTCGCGCAGCCTTTGATTTATTGGTTTTAGATGAGTGTGATTCTTATCCGTATATAAACAATCCTTTACTGCATCAAGCAGTTTTGCAGGCAGTTAAACCACGTCATTGTTTGATTTATTTATCAGCTACGCCGAGTCCGGAATATTTAACTCGCATCCAGGCGGGACAATTAAATTATAGTTTATTAAACCGCCGTTTTCATGGCCATGATCTACCCAAGCCCCAGTTTTGCCTGGTTTGGAAACATAATTTTGGACATCTGAATTATCAGTTACAAAGGCAAATTCAATTCTTAATTCAACAGCAACAAAGATTTTTATTATTTGTCGATAGTATTCGTCAAGCTGAACTACTATCACAATTAATTAAACATCACTTTCCTCAATTAAAACAGACTTTTGTTCATGCTAAGGATCCTCTGCGTGGTCAAAAGGTGCAAGAGTTTCGCGATAATCATTGGCAGGCTTTGGTAACTACGACTATTCTCGAACGGGGTGTTACTTTTTATAATATTGATGTATTAGTTTGGCAGGCTGACTCTCAGCGTTTTAATGTGCAGACGTTAATTCAGATTGCGGGACGGGCTGGACGTAGTGCTGACCATAGTGATAACCAAGTTATCTTTTTTGGTCAGCAATATAATTCAGCTATTGATCAGGCGATTAAACAAATCGAGCGGTTAAATCATGACGTCTAAATGTGTTTTATGTCAACAATTAATCATTCATGAGTTTCGCCCTTGGGAAATTTTTATTGGAAAACAGATTGACCAGGAATATTTATGCCCACGCTGTTTTCAAGAATTTCAAGCTATTAACCAGCCTTATTGTCCTACCTGTGGACGTCTAGGTAGTTTTCAACAGTGTCAAGATTGTCAATATTGGCAGGCTCAAGGTTATCGAGGTTTTTATCATCAAGCTTTATTCACTTATAATCCTGCCATGCATGATTATTTTAAACGTTATAAGCGTTATGGCGATTATCGTTTACGTTTAGCTTTTCAGCCCTACCTAAAGCAGAAATTGCGAAAATTGGAGCCGCCATTTATCTTTGTCCCTAGTTCACAAAATCATTGGCAAAGGCGCTTATTTGATCCAGTTATGGGGCTCTTTGAAGGGATTGTACCATTAACTCCGGCACTTATTAAATTAGCAACTGATCGTTCGCAAGCCCAAAAAAATCGTCAAGAACGCTTACAGACACCGCAGTTTTTTAACTTTAATCCGCAATTTCAAACAATTTTGCAGGCTCCTAGGATAACTATCTTAGACGATATTTATACTACGGGGCGGACAATTTTTCATGCGATCGATTGTCTCCGACAGACTGGTTATCGCGGTCAGATTCAGTCATTTTCTTTAGTTCGATAATTGTTTTTTAGTTGTTGTTTCTTACGAAAAAAATTATAATATAATTAAAGGTGGTTATTATTTAATAACCAAATAAACTCAAAGGAGCGTTTCTGATGTTAAAAATCAATATTCGCGGAGAAAATATTGAAGTAACAGACGCCATTAAAAGTTATGTGGAAAAGCGTCTTAATAATTTAAATAAATATTTTAAGGATACTGAGAATCCAATTGCCCATGTTAACTTAAAAGTTTGTGGCACTAAAAATACTAAAGTTGAAGTTACCATCCCTTTATCATATTTAATTTTACGGGCAGAAAAAGTTGATCCTGACATGTACAAAGGAATTGATGCTGTTTTTGAAAAAATTGAACGTCAAATTCGTAAATACAAAACTAAAATTAATCGCAAATCACGTGAAAAAGGACTTAAAGATTTTGACCTAACCGGTCCTAGTGATACTGAAGCTGAAGAAAGTGATGACTTATCCATTGTCAGAACCAAGCATGTGTCTTTAAAACCAATGGATGCACAAGAAGCAGTTTTACAAATGGATATGTTAGGACATAACTTCTTTGTTTTTGAAGATGCAGAAACTAATGGAACCAGCATTGTCTATAAGCGTAACGACGGCCGTTATGGCTTAATTGAAACTGGTGAATAATATTTAAATTATGTTGGTTGGGACAGTTTAAGTAAAGTTCCAGCCATTTTTTTGCCTTAATAAGTAATAGTAGTTTAATTATTAGTGTTAAAATGATAAGATATTGTAGATATGTAAAAGTACAGGAGAGATTTAAATAAATGGTAAATCCAATTAAAAAATGGGTTGAAAGTGATAAGCGTGAAGTCAAACGGATGAGCAAGATTGCTGATAAAGTAATCGCGCATGCGGATGAATACGCCCATCTTTCAGATACTGACCTACAAGCAAAAACACCTGAATTTAAAGCACGCATTCAAAATGGCGAAAAGCTAGATGATATTTTGCCAGAAGCCTTTGCTGCAGCACGAGAGGGCGCTAAGCGAGTCTTAGGCTTATATCCTTTTTATGTGCAGATTATTGGTGGTATTACTTTACATGAAGGTAATATTGCTGAGATGAAAACTGGTGAAGGAAAAACTTTAACCGCTACTTTACCGGTTTATTTGAATGCTTTGACAGGCAAAGGCGTTCATGTAGTTACGGTTAACGAATATTTGTCCCAACGTGATGCCACCGAAATGGGACGCTTATATAATTGGTTAGGCTTATCAGTTGGACTAAACTTGAATTCTAAATCGCCAGATGAAAAAAGACAAGCCTACAATTGCGATATTACCTATTCAACTAACAGTGAATTAGGTTTCGATTATTTGCGGGATAACATGGTAGTTTATCAAGAACAAATGGTTCAACGTCCGTTAAATTATGCAATTGTGGATGAGGTCGATTCAATTTTAATTGATGAGGCGCGGACACCGTTGATTATTTCTGGACAGGCAGAGCAATCAACTGCTTTATATTTACGTGCTGATCATTTTGTTAAAAGCTTAGTGCCTGATGACTATAAAATCGACTGGCCGACTAAGACGATTGGTTTAACCGAAAGTGGAATTCGTAAAGGTGAAAAGACTTTTGGTTTAAATAACTTATATGACATTGATAATACTCTTTTAAATCACCACATTGACCAAGCTTTAAGAGCTAACTACATTATGGACAAAGATAAAGATTATGTGGTTGCCGATAAAAAAATCATGATTGTCGATTCCTTTACGGGACGGGTCATGGAAGGTCGGCGCTTTTCTGATGGTTTACATCAAGCTATTGAAGCCAAAGAAGGCGTTCCTATTCAAGATGAAACTAAGACCATGGCTAATATCACCTATCAAAACTTTTTCAGAATGTATGATAAACTCTCTGGAATGACGGGTACTGCTAAAACTGAAGAAGAAGAATTTCGAGAAATTTATAACATGGAAGTTATTACCATCCCGACTAACAAGCCTATTGCCCGGATAGACCATCCTGATATGCTTTATTTGACCTTAAAGAGTAAATTCAATGCTGTTGTGGAAGATATCAAACGCCGTCACGCTAAGGGGCAACCAATACTAGTTGGTACGGTAGCCGTAGAAACTTCAGAATACTTGTCTAAACGTTTGGATGCAGAGCATATTCCGCATGCAGTTTTAAATGCTAAAAATCATGCTAAGGAAGCGGAAATCATCGCTAAGGCGGGTCAACGCGGGGCTGTTACCATTGCCACCAACATGGCTGGTCGTGGAACTGATATTAAATTAGGACCGGGAGTTAAAGAACTTGGAGGCCTTTGTGTTATCGGTACCGAGCGGCATGAATCGCGGCGGATTGATAACCAGTTGCGGGGACGTTCTGGACGGCAAGGTGATCCAGGAGAGACAATATTTTATATGTCTCTAGAGGACGATTTAATGAAGCGCTTTGGTTCTGAACGGGCTAAAAAGTGGCTGCAAAACACCAAAGCTTATGATGAAGATACAGTCATTCAAAGTCGCATGTTAAGTCGGCAAGTAGAATCAGCTCAAAAGCGGGTTGAAGGTAACAACTATGATACTCGTAAAAACACCTTACAGTATGATGACGTTATGCGTGAACAACGTGAAGTTATCTATAAGCAACGGATGCAAGTTATCACAGAAAAACAAAGTTTAGAGAAAATTTTGTTAGACATGATTAAGCGGACAATTAAAAGTCAAGTTGATTCCCGAACTAACGGTGATCCTAAGAATTGGGATCTTGATGGCATTTATGACTTTGCTATCACTGCGATGATTAGCCCTAAACAGCTTCAACGTAGTGAGTTGGATGGAAAGTCCCAAACTGAAATTTACCAATTGCTGGAGAACTTTGCGTTAGCTAATTATCAGCAAAAACGTCAGCAATTGCAAAATGATGAGCAAATGTTGGAATTTGAAAAAGTAGTTATTTTGCGGGTTGTGGACGAGCATTGGACTAATCATATTGATGAAATGGATCAATTGCGGCAGTCTATTGGTTTGCGGGGTTACGGACAGATGAATCCTTTGGTTGAGTATCAAGAAGAAGGTTTTCGGATGTTTGAGCAAATGATTGCTGACATAGAATATGATGTGACTCGTCTATTTATGAAAGCTGAAATACGTCAAAATGTTCAAAGATAAATAATTTAATGTGAGCTTTGAAATGAGCTAGAAAGCTCATCTTCAAAGCTTTTTTTAAAGGGAGAAGAATATGGAAATTGCCGAGTTTAAAAATCAATTAACACAAACAGCTGCCAAAATTCAACAATTTAGGAGGTCTCTTTGACTTAGATAACCTCAAAGAGTCTATTGCCATTAATGAACAAAAAATGCTTCAGCCTGATTTTTGGCAGCAAACACAAACCGCCCAAAAAATTATTGCTCAGACTAATCAATTGAAAGAGCAATATAATACTTTTATGCAGTTAAATGAACAACAAGAAAACGCTGAAGTAGCTTTAGAGTTGCTGCAAGCAGAGCCTACTGATCACCAGTTAGCCCAAGAATTAACGAATACTTTGCAGGATTTGCAACAGCATTTGCACCAGTATGAATTGAATTTATTATTAGATGGTCCCTACGACCACAATAATGCACTTTTGGAAATTCATCCCGGAGCCGGTGGTACTGAATCCCAAGATTGGGGCTCTATGCTCTTAAGAATGTATGAACGCTGGGGCGAACAACATGATTTTCAAGTGGAAATAGAAGATTATCAAGCAGGAGAAGAAGCTGGTTTAAAAAGCGTTTCGTTGATGATCAAAGGACATAATGCTTATGGATTGTTGCGTTCTGAACACGGTGTGCATCGGTTAGTGAGAATTTCACCGTTTGATGCTGCGGGCCGGCGACATACTTCCTTTGCTTCTGTTGAGGTAATGCCAGAATTAGATGAGAGTATTGATATTGAAGTTAATCCAGATGATTTACGGATTGATGTTTTTCGTTCTAGTGGCGCAGGGGGACAGCACATTAATAAAACCTCTTCAGCGGTACGGATTACCCATCAGCCGACCGGAATTGTTGTCAGTTCACAGGCACAACGTTCACAACTACAAAATCGGCAAACGGCGATGAATATGCTGCGAGCAAAACTTTATCAACGTGAATTAGAGGCGCAAAAGCAGCGAGAAGCTCAGATTAAGGGTGAACAAGCGGTTATCGGCTGGGGTTCACAAATTCGTTCTTATGTTTTTCATCCTTATACTATGGTTAAAGATCATCGTACTAATTATGAGACCGGTAATGGTCAAGCTGTGATGGATGGGGATTTAGATGCATTTATTTATTCATATTTGCAATGGGAATTAAGTCAAAAACAGACTCATTAGAGTTAGAAAAGAGGAACTTGTATGCGCCGGCAGCGTCGAACGATGATTATGACTGCTTTGGTAGGAATATTAATTTATAGTTTTTGTTTGTTTATCTTAAGTCAATTTGTACAACAGGATCAAATTAACCATTTAGCAGCTTTAAGAAATGATTACCAGCTTATTAAAAAGGAGCAGCGGCAACGTTTGTTAAAGGCGTGGGCTAATGATCACCAATTGACTATTGTCAGTGATGTGAATCAGCCCCAGACTTTACGCCAAAAGCAAGTACATGATGCGCTCCAGCAAAATCAATTAGATAGTGCCAATCCTTATCATTTGCAGCATTTTCGCGGTCAGCGCTATTTATTATATTTATTAGATACTACTGATAATAATCATGTGCAAGTGATGGTTAAAAAGTATCAAACAGTTTGGCAGCATTCAAATTTGGTCGGCATCTTTTCTTTTATTTATATGATATTTTGGCTGATTATCCTATTGGCTCAATATTTAACCTATCGGCAGCAGCGACGTTATTTACAGGCGGTTGTGCAAAAACTGCAACAAATTAAAGCTAATGAGCAAACAGAATCATTAATAACTAAGGAAAATACTCCTTACACATCTTTGATTCACGCAGTAAATGCTTTAGATAAACACAATCAACATCAAGTTGAAGCTAATTCTTTATTAAAAAGAAGATTTCAAAGTTTAATGGGTCACTTACCTGTCGGAATTATGTTATTAGATAATCAGGGAAATGTTTTATTGCATAATCAAATGTTAGCTGTTATTTTGGGTAAACAAATTGCTACTAATCAGCATCCCTTTGTAGAAGACATTCAAACCTATGCCTTGAGTCGAATGATTGAGCATACCTTACGTAAAAATCGTAATCATCACCGGCAAATTCAATTATATGGTGATTCAGATCGCTTTGTGGATGCTAACGTTATTCGTATTGCACATAGTACGGAAGACTTGGAACAACAGGTTATTGTTATTTTGTATGATTTGACCCCAATTCATCAATTAGAGCAACAACGAGTCGATTTCTTGGATAAGGTCAGCCAAAAACTTCAGCCTTCAGTCCAGCAGATGACCACAGAGATTGCGCAATTGTTGTCGACTAAGCAGTTTGACATCCAGTTAGTAGAACAGCTGCAAGAGCAAGTACAAAACTTAAATGAACTATTAACGGATACGATCGCTTTAAATCATTATAGTCAGCAAGATAATACTCTACCGCAACGTTTTAATATTGAGGAGTTAATTCAGCAAATTTTAACAAAGCAAGATTCAGCTCTTAAAAAACGGCAATTACAAGTAGAAGTAAAGATTAAGGGTAATAAGTGGATTAGTTCTTATCCACAAGAGTTGCAAGAGATAATTCAAAATTTAATCAGCAATGCAGTCAAATATAATAAAGAACACGGTCAAATACTCGTGCTAAGTGAGCACAATGAAGTGGAAAATTATTTAAACCTGACTGTTCAAGATAGTGGAATTGGTATTGCCAAAGCTGAGCAAAAACAGATTTTTGAACGCTTTTACCAAGTTAATCCACAAAAAAAATCTGGTTCGGGACTGGGTCTAGCAATTGTGCAGGCGGCTGTACAAACTTTAAATGGTACAATAAAATTAACCAGTCAACTCAATCAGGGGACTAGTGTAAAAGTTCATATACCTTTATAGAATAGGTGGTGAAAGACAGTTGACTGCAAAATTACGACAAATATTAGATGCGGACTTAATACCACTGGAAAAAAATTCAGTCACACAAATGTTAAAGGGGTATAGCTTACGCTTTAACGCTCCAGTGATTGTTAAGATTTTTGCCGAAGAGTTCTATGACCAGTATGCCTTAGAGAAGGCTGTATTAGAACATCTACAGCGGCCAATTTTATTAGCCCAAAAAGTAGTTACTGAAAAAAATATTTATATTTTAGTACAACCAGATACCAATTTAGTTACCTTAAGTACACCACTAACTGTAACAACAGCTTATAAAATGGGCGTCAGTGTCAATGAATTACACCAAAAATTACTCGATTTTAAACAAGCTCCTCAGCAGCATTCTTTTCAAAGAAACATATATTTAATTAAGAAAGTGACAGCTGCGGACTTGCAACAGCAGTTATTGAAGTTAGAAGAATTATTTCAGCGTTATCATAGTTACCTGGAACGTGATTTGGATCATGGGACCACAATTACTTTACACGGAAATATATCTCAAGATAAGTTTAAACAGCAACAAGATCAGTTATTACTAGTAGATTTTGAACATGTTTGTCAAGGATTAGCTTATCAGGACTTTGTTAAGTTGTTTTATCAGGATTTTCAGTTACAGGAAAATTTAATTAAATCTTTCTTATTAGGATATCAACAAAAAGGCAGTCAATTAGCGCCACTTTTGATTACCCGTAATTTTTTAGTGTTTACTACTGCAATCCAATTATTGCACCAGTCGCAAAATGTTCATGAGCGGCAGCAATATCAAATGGCCTTAAAAATGATTGCTGATGTTCAAGATTACTTTGCAACTAGAAAAATTCACTAACATGTGTCAAAAAGACTGACATCTTGTCTTATCGTGGAGGACAACATTATGAGATGTTTCAAAGTATTATTCTGCGGAATAATATTGATGTTTTTAACTGGATGTATGCCAACTAAACAACAAACTGTTACGGCAGTAGGCTCTTCCGCTCTACAGCCACTGGTGGAAACTGCTAGTGAACAATTGATGCACCAAGATTCACAAGCTTATATAAATGTTCAAGGCGGAGGTAGTGGCACGGGCTTATCACAAGTGCAGCAGCAAGCGGTGCAAATTGGTAATTCTGATGTTTTTGCGGAACAAAAAAAGGGTATAAATTCTCAACAACTACAAGATCATCGTGTCTGTGTAGTAGCGGTGGTCCCAATTGTGAATCGACAAGTTAATATTCGTAATTTGACTTTAACGCAATTACAAGCCATTTTTATGGGTAAGATTACCAATTGGCAGAGTTTAGGTGGACCTAATTTGGCTATTACTGTTGTAAATCGGGCTCAGGGCAGTGGGACCCGAACGATTTTTGAACAGCAAGTCATGCAGGGACGACCAACTAAGAAGGCTTCTGAACAAGATTCTAGTGGTATGGTTCGACAAATTGTTCAGAATACTCCTGGAGCTATTAGCTATGTGGCTTGGCCGTATTTGACTAAGCAAACTCCTGCCTTAAAAGTTAATGGTGTTAGTTTATCAGTCGATAATGTTGCCCATAATCGTTGGCCTATTTGGTCTTATGAACATATGTATACGGCTAAACATCCCAATGCTGCTACTAAAAGTTTACTAAGTTTTATTTTAAGTGAGCAATTTCAGCAGCAAGAGGTTTTAAAAATGCGTTATGTACCAATACAAAAAATGCACTATCAGCAAGATTATACGGGCAAAATAACAAGAATTAAGGTGAATAAACAAAATGGATCCCATCGCTAAAAGTTTAAAAAAACGTTCACTGTCTGCCAAAATTGAGACACGGGGCCGGTTATTAACTCAAATTTGTACACTGTTAATTGTGCTCTTAGTGCTAGCAATTTTTGGCTTTATTGCGACTAAAGGAGTTGCTGTTTTTATTCAAGACCATGGTAGTTTGTGGGATTTTTTTACTAAGACTACTTGGTCGCCGGATCAAACTGACTTACATCAGCGTCCTTTAATTGGGGCCTTACCGATGATTGTAGGATCGTTTGCTGTAACTTTCTTGGCCGTTTTGTTAGCGACCCCCTTTGCTTTGGCAGCTGCAATTTTTATGTCAGAAATCTCACCCCAGAGAGGCAATAAAATTTTGCAGCCAGTAATAGAATTATTAGTGGGTATTCCGTCGGTTGTTTATGGATTTGTTGGTTTAGCAGTAATTGTCCCAGCTGTTCAAAAAGTTGCTGGTGGTAGCGGCTTTGGTATTTTAGCTGGCACCTTGGTTTTGTTCGTAATGATTTTGCCGACAATTACTTCAATGGCTGTTGATGCTTTAAAGGCGGTTCCTCGCCATTATCGGGAGGCTTCTTTGGCTTTAGGGGCAACGCGTTGGCAGACCATTTATAAGGTTGTTTTACGCGCGGCAGCTCCTGGATTAATGACAGCTATTATTTTTGGTATGTCACGAGCTTTTGGGGAGGCTTTAGCTGTGCAAATGGTAATTGGTAATGCAATTTTAATGCCTAGCAATTTAGCTTCGCCAGCGACTACTTTAACCAGTGTCTTAACAATGAATATGGGCAATACCGTTATGGGTACTACTGCTAATAACGCTTTATGGACTTTAGCATTATTGTTGTTATTAATGTCTTTAATCTTTAATATTGTAATTAAATACTTGGGTAAAAGGAGTGCATTACGGTGAAAGCAAAGTTTACTGATCGATTGATGACGGCCGTAATTTACTTCATGTCCGCGTTGATTGTAATAATTTTGGCGGCTTTATTGATTTATATATTTGGAGCGGGCATTACCCATATTAGTTGGCATTTTCTCACTAGTGCTGCCAAGAGTTTTGAAGCGGGTGGCGGTATTGGCACACAACTATTTAATTCGTTATATTTATTGATTTTGTCGATGTTGATATCTTTGCCATTGGCCTTGGGCATTGCGATTTATTTATCGGAATATGCCAAAAATCAAAGACTGAGTGCCTTGATTAGCTCAGCTGTTGAGGTTTTGAGTTCTTTACCTTCTATTGTAGTGGGATTATTTGGATTTTTAATTTGTGTGGTGCATTTCCATTTAAGCTTTTCTATCCTCTCAGGTGCCTTAACGTGAACTATTTTTAATTTACCTTTGTTGGTGCGCAGTATAAGTGATGCATTGCAAACGGTAGCTTTGAGCCAACGAGAAGCCGGTTTAGCTTTAGGGTTATCGCGCTGGGAAACGGTGGTCCACGTCATAATACCTGAATGTTTACCTGGTATTATGACGGGTATTATTTTAGCTGCTGGACGTGTTTTTGGTGAAGCGGCAGCTTTGATTTATACTGCCGGTCAAAGCGCACCGCCATTAGACTTTAGTAATTGGAATATTTTTAGTTTGTCTTCTCCGTTAAATTTTATGCGTCCAGCAGAAACTTTGGCTGTTCATATTTGGAAGGTGAATTCTGAAGGCTTAATTCCCGATGCCAACGCAGTTTCTTCGGGTTCTTCGTTAGTGTTAGTGGCAGTTGTTTTGATTTTTAATTTAGCAGCCCGTTATTTGGGCAACAAATTATATCGGCGTTTGACAGGGGAATAAGTAATGGCAAAAAGAACTACTTTTACACGTGTTTTAGATGAAAATAAATACGAAATAGCCTTATCTACGAATAATTTACGAGTGAATTATGGCGATTATGAAGCTTTACATGGTGTTAGTCTGCAATTTGAGCGTTATAAAATTACGGCGTTAATTGGCGCCTCTGGCTCTGGAAAATCAACGTATTTAAGAAGTTTAAATCGGATGAATGATACTGTAGGCTCAGCGCAAGTCAGCGGCCAGATTATGTACCGCAACTTGGATATTAATTCGGCTCAAGTTGATGTTTATGAGGTGCGTAGACATATTGGTATGGTGTTTCAGCGACCTAATCCTTTTTCTAAGTCTATCCGGGAAAATATCACATTTGCTTTGCAAAGACGTGGTCTCCATGATTCTAAGAAGTTAGAACAAATTGTTGAAACGACTTTGAAACAGGCATCTTTATGGGAACAGGTTAAAGATGATTTAAATAAGAGTGCTTTGGCACTTTCGGGAGGCCAGCAGCAACGTCTTTGTATTGCCCGAGCCTTAGCTTTAGAACCTGATATTTTATTAATGGATGAACCAACTTCGGCTTTGGATCCTATTTCAACAGCTAATATTGAACAGGCTATGCAAGAATTGAAACAACATTATACAATAATTATTGTGACACATAATATGCAGCAGGCAGCCCGGGTAAGCGACTATACAGCCTTTTTTCATCAGGGTAAATTAATTGAATATGATCAAACACGCCGGATTTTTACACGGCCGCAAGTTCAATTAACTGAAGATTATGTATCGGGGCATTTTGGTTAGGAGTGTAAAGATGACAACGGCAATTATTACAGCCCAAGATGTTCATTTATATTACGGTAAAAAAGAAGCTTTAAAGGGAATTACTATGCAGATTAAGCGTGGAGAAATTACCGCTATGATTGGACCATCGGGGTGTGGCAAGTCCACTTTTTTGCGTAGTTTAAACCGCATGAATGATTTAATTAGTAATGTTAAAATCACAGGTGAAATTGACTTAGAAGGTCAAAATATTTATGGTTCTGAAATGGATACTGTGCAATTACGTAAACGTGTCGGAATGGTGTTTCAACAGCCGAATCCGTTCCCGTTTTCGATTTATGAAAATGTTGTCTATGGTTTAAGAATTGCCGGTATTAACCAGCGGGAACGTTTAGATGAAGCAGTAGAAACCAGTCTACGGCAAGCGGCTATTTGGGATGATGTAAAAGATAAGTTAGATCAAAGTGCCCTGGCCCTTTCAGGCGGTCAGCAGCAGCGGATTTGTATTGCCCGCGTACTAGCCGTCCAGCCGGAAGTTATTCTTTTAGATGAACCGACTTCAGCTTTAGATCCGATTTCAGCTACTAAAATTGAGAATATGTTGTTAGAATTACGTCAACATTATACAATTGTGATTGTGACCCATAGTATGCACCAAGCATCGCGGATTTCTGATCAAACGGCCTTTTTTTATCAAGGTGAACTAATCGAAATGGATCAAACTAAGCAAATTTTTTTAAATCCCCGAGAACAAAAAACAGAAGATTATATCAGTGGCCGTTTTGGCTAAGCAGTATGAAGTTAAGACCGAGTTTGTCATTAACTTTTTAATAAATTAATTGAGGTGATGAGGGTGCGTAATGATTTTGCAACTGAACTGAATAATTTGCATATTCGTTTTTCAGAAATGGCTATGATGGTTAATGAGGCTATTCAAAAGGCAGTGACGGCTTTTATTAACCATGACCAACAATTAGCCCAACAAGTGCTGGCTGCTGATCAGCAAATTAATAATCGAGAAATTGATCTAGAAAAAAAATCTTTTGAAATGATAGCCTTACAGCAACCTGTAACTAGTGACTTACGGATGATTGTCACGGTTTTAAAAGCAAGCTCAGATTTGGAACGAATGGGCGATCATGCAGTTAGTATTGCGCGTGCTGACTTAAAACTGGAATCGCAAAAAACGCTTCCGGAAGTCGAACAGCTGATTAGCCAAATTTCGCAACAAGTAGAAAGTATGTTTGCTCAAGCAATTGAAGCTTATTTGCAGGAAGATGACCAGCAAGCTATTGCCATTGCTCAAGCTGATGATAATATTGATCAGTTGACTCGACAAGTTAATAATTTATGTATCCAAAATATGAAGACCAATGCCCAAACAGTGGAAAATGGGACCGCATATATGTTAGTGACCAATTATTTGGAACGGATGGGGGATTACGTAACAAATCTTTGTGAATGGGTGGTTTATTTAAAGCAAGGCAAATTGGCGGACTTAAATGCTAAAGCATAATTATTTTGAAGAAAGTGAGTTTAGTTTTGAAGATTGTCTATCAAACTCTAATTAATACGCTTTTATTTATGGCACTAGCCCAAGTTTTTCCTGGTTTAATTTTTATAGATAATTTTGTCACAGCTCTTATTGCTGGTTTAGTCTTGGTTTTATTAAACATCACTATTAAACCTATTTTACACATTGTTTCTTTTCCTATTACTTTAATAACTTTTGGTTTATTTTCTTTAGTAATAAATGGTTTAACTTTAGAATTAGTTTCCTGGCTGATTAATGGCTTTATCTTGCGCAGTTTTAGCGCAGCTGTGTTGATAGCTTTGATTATGTCAATTGCAAATTCTTTTATTGGATATCATGCTTTTCAAAGGCGATTTTAAGAAAAATGCTCCGAGGAGAAGATAATTATGGAACAAAATACAGTAACCGTACAAGATCTTATCGATAATACCAATATTGAAGTCTATTATGGTCAACAATACATGTCTAAGAGAGTAATTAGCGAAACTGAAATCTCACGTCCCGGGCTAGAGTTGACTGGTTATTTTGACTACTATCCTTATGCGCGAGTTCAATTATTTGGACAAACAGAGACATCCTATGCTCGGGCTATGACTGCTGATAACCGCTATCATGTCCTGCAGAAGATGTGCACCGAAAAAACTCCAGCCTTTGTATTTTCACGAGGAATTCAACCTTCGATTGAAATGCGTCGGGCAGCTGATAAATATCAAATTCCTATTTTAGGATCAAGTTTAACCACCACGCGAGTATCAAATATTATCACCCAGTATTTAGAAAAAGTTTTATCACCTCGCCAAAGTATTCACGGAGTTTTGGTAGATGTTTATGGTTTGGGAGTGTTAATTAAAGGTGATTCTGGTATTGGTAAGAGTGAAACAGCCTTAGAATTGATTAAAAATGGACATCGATTAGTTGCTGATGATCGTGTAGATGTGTTCCAACAAAATGAACATACCTTAGTCGGGGAAGCTCCAGAAATTTTAAAAAATATGATGGAAGTTCGGGGCATTGGAATTATTGATGTGATGAATCTTTTTGGTGCCAGCGCGGTTCGGACTTCTATGGAAATTTCTTTGATTATGAATTTAAAAAATTGGTCTCCTAATGAACATTATGAGCGCATTGGAACCGATAGCCAATCTGAACAGATTTTTGATGTAATAGTGCCCTCAATGACAATTCCAGTTAAAGTCGGCCGAAACTTAGCAAATATTATTGAAGTAGCAGCCATGGATTATCGCGCTAAAAAGATGGGTTATGATGCGGCGGCTCGTTTTGAAGCCAACTTAACTGGTCTTATAGAAAAAAATTCGAAAAGTGATGCGACTAAATGAGTTTACTAGTATTAAATCCCATTTTCTTCCAATTAGGTCCGTTTGCAATTCGCTGGTACGGGGTTTTGATTGCAGCGGGTGCAATTATCGGTGTTTGGATGGCAATGAGAGAAGCACAAAAGCGAAAGATCATGGCTGATGATATTATTGATTTAGTTTTATGGGGTGTGCCCTTTGCCTTGATTGGCGCGCGCACTTATTATGTGGTTTTTGAGTGGCCCTTTTATGCTCAATATCCCAGCGAAATTATTAAAATCTGGCATGGAGGAATTGCTATTTATGGCGGCTTAATTGGGGCCTTTTTGGTAACTTTAGTCTTTACTCATCGGCGTCACTTACCTATCTGGCTGATTTTAGATATTGCTGCTCCTAGTTTATTGGTAGGACAAATAGTGGGGCGCTGGGGCAATTTTATGAATCAAGAAGCATATGGCGCAATTACTTCCGCCCATTTTTTAGAGAGTTTACATTTACCAAGCTTTATTATTAATCAAATGTTGATTAATGGCCATTTTCGCCAGCCGACTTTTTTGTATGAATCTCTTTGGAATTTAATTGGTTTAATTATTTTATTGTTTCTTAGACAGCAGCCACATTTATTTAAGCAAGGTGAAGTCTTTTTAAGCTATGTTTTATGGTATTCATTAGGCCGCTTTTTTGTGGAAGGAATGCGTACTGATAGCTTATATTGGTGGCCATTGCGGGTTTCTCAAGTTTTGTCGGTAATTTTATTTATTGGGGCTGTAATAATTATAATTTATCGTCGGCGCCAAGAATCTTTACCGGATTATTTAGCCGGCAGTGGTTTAAAGTATCCTTATCAGCGCTAAAAGCAAATTGTTGGCATTAAATTAAGGGACACTTTATGATAGGCTGTGGGTAAAAAATGGGAGGATAAGTTTATGCCAGAAAAAATATATGATGTGATTATTATTGGAGCTGGTCCTGCAGGAATGACGGCTGCTTTATATGCTTCACGCTCTAATCTCAAGGTCTTAATGTTAGATCGGGGAATTTACGGCGGCCAAATGAATAATACGGCTGCCATTGAAAACTATCCAGGTTTTAAATCGATTATGGGACCTGAATTAGGCGAACAAATGTATCAATCAGCGACACAATTTGGAGTAGATTATCAATATGGCACTGTCGAAACAGTGGCTTTAGATGGTCATGATAAGATAGTTAAAACTACGGACGAAGAGTTTCGGGCGCCAGCTTTAGTAATTGCGACAGGATCAGAATATAAAAAAATTGGTATTCCAGGTGAAGATGAATATTCTGGTAAGGGTGTTTCTTATTGTGCCGTTTGTGATGGTGCCTTTTTTAAAAATGAAGATGTCGTTGTCATTGGCGGTGGCGATTCTGCTGTGGAAGAGGGCATTTATTTGACCCAATTAGCTAAGTCAGTTACGATTATTCATCGTCGCGATCAACTGCGGGCTCAGCAGATTTTGCAAAAACGGGCTTTTGCTAATGATAAAATCAAATTTATTTGGAATGCTGCGGTTGAAGAAATTCAAGGTGATGATAAAAAAGTCACGGCTGTGCGTTATCGGGATAAAGAATCTGGTCAAGAAAAGATAATTAAGACTGCAGGTGTCTTTATTTACGTAGGTATTAAGCCGAACACTGAAGGTTTAGATAATTTAAATATTTTGGATGAAAATCGTTGGATTACTACCAATGAGCTAACCGAAACTAGTGTACCTGGAATTTTTGCTGTGGGTGATGTCCGTAAAAAAGATTTACGGCAAATTACCACAGCTGTGGGTGAAGGTGGCCTTGCTGGCCAAGGAGTTTTTAATTATTTACAAACTTTAAATGATGTAGACTAACAAAATTGTTAGTCTTTTTTTATCGAAAACGTTATAATTGAAACCAGTTAATATTTATTTGGAGGTTAGTGATGAGCTGGCAAGATAATTATCAAGTATGGTCTAATTATGAACAATTAGATTTAACTTTAAAGCGGCAGTTAACGCTTTTAAAAGATGATGCTGAACAATTGGAAGATGCCTTTTATGCACCGATGGAATTTGGAACGGCGGGGATGCGCGGAATTTTAGGTCCAGGAATTAATCGGATGAATATTTACACTGTTCGCCAAGCTGCTGAAGGCTTAGCCCGCTTTATGGATACTCTTGCAGCTGCTGACAAACAGCGTGGGGTAGCTATTAGTTTTGATTCTCGTTATAATTCACCACTATTTGCGGAAGAATCAGCGCGGGTTTTAGGACAGCATCAAATTCCCGTATATTTATTTGATAGTTTGCGTCCGACTCCAGAATTATCTTTTGCCGTCCGCCATTTGCATACTTATGCGGGAATTATGATTACCGCCAGTCATAATCCAGCTAAATACAATGGATTTAAAATTTATGGTCCTGATGGTGGCCAAATGCCCCCACAGGAATCGGATCAGATTACTACTTATGTGCGTCAAGCGGATGATTTGTTTGCAATTGCTGTCGCAGATATTCATAATTTGCGGAAACAAAAATTGTTGCAGTTAATTGGTGAAGATGTTGATCGTGCTTATTTACAGGAAATTAAATCAGTTTCAATTGATCAGCAATTATTACAGCAGGGCAAGGATTTGAGTTTTGTATACACTCCTTTACATGGAACTGGCAAAATGCTCGCAGGACGGGTCTTTAATCAGGCTGGTTTTACCAAAATGCAATTAGTAGCTGAGCAAGCAATTTTAGATCCGGAATTTGCAACAGTAGCTGTGCCTAATCCGGAATTTGCAGAAACATTTAATTTAGCCATTCGAGATGGACAAAAGTCTCATGCCGATGTCCTAATTGCAACGGATCCGGATGCCGATCGCTTAGGGGCAGCCGTTAAGCAGCCGGATGGACAATATCAGCTTATGACTGGTAACCAGATTGCTAGTGTGTTGCTTGAATATATTCTCAGTGCTAAAAAACGGACCAATTCTTTGCCTGCCAATGGGGCAGTAGTAAAGTCCATTGTTTCTACTGAGTTAGCAACCAAAATTGCTCGGTCCTATGGTGTTGACATGATTAATGTGTTGACAGGTTTTAAATTTATTGCCGAACAAATTCAGGAATTTCAAGATACTGGCAGCCACGAATTCTTATTTGGCTTTGAAGAAAGTTATGGCTACTTAGTAAAGCCTTTTGTTCGCGATAAAGATGCTATTCAAGCTAGTTTGTTGCTTGCTGAAGTAGCAGCTTATTATAAGAGTCAAAACCAGACCCTTTATGATGGCCTCCAGAAGATTTATCAGCGCTATGGCTATTTCAAAGAAAAAACTATTTCCAAAACTTTCAGCGGCGTTGATGGCTCGGAGAAAATGGAGCGCTTAATGGCACAATTTCGCCATAATGAATCTTCTGAGATTAATGGTACAAGGATTGTTAGTGTTCAGGATTTTCAAACTAGCGTGCAGACTAATGCTGATGGCACATCGCAAAAATTGGCTTTACCAAAATCAAATGTTTTAAAATTTTTATTGGCTGATGGAACTTGGATTGCTATTCGGCCTTCAGGCACTGAACCTAAAATCAAAAATTATGTAGGTGTTGAGGCCCCTAATGAAGCTGATGCTAACGAAAAGTTAGCGGCCTACGCAGAAGCAATTAATAGTTGGTATTAATGAATGGACGTCTCTAGTTTGCATTTATTTCTAATTTGGATTAACATGTTAGAAATTTAAGTAAATGAGGAGGCGTTTTTTAATGGGAATTCATCAATTTATTCAAGGTTTAACCAATTTGGAAAACTTGGATCGGGCGCCAGGACATTTTCAATATCAAAAACATAGCGTCGCTGCCCACTCGTTTAAAGTAGCTGAGATTGCTCAAATTTTAGGTGATATTGAAGAAATGGCGGGTCAACAAGTTAATTGGCAGTCTTTATATGAAAAAGCGCTGAATCATGACTATACTGAGCGCTTTATTGGTGATATTAAAACACCAGTTAAATATGCCACCAAACAATTACGGCAAATGTTGGCCCAAGTAGATAATGATATGACTGAAAACTTTATCCAAAAAGAAATCCCGGCTAATTTGCAAGATCGTTTTCGGCGACGTTTAGGTGAAGGCAAGGATAACACCTTAGAAGGGCATATCTTAGCAATTGCAGATAAGATTGACCTCTTATATGAATCCTTTGGTGAAATTGAAAAAGGAAATCCTGATAATGTTTTTATTGAGATTTTTAGTGAAAGCCTGTCAACTATCAAACAATTTGAAGATTTAGCTTGTGGGAAATATTTCTTAGAAATTGTGTTGCCGGATTTATTAAATGAAGACTTTGCTTCACGGGAACAGCTAACGGCTATTAGTAAAAAAATTTTAGCTGAATAGCAGTCCAAATAATAGCGAAAGTATGTTCGCTATGCTATGATAACTATGAAGTTTTTTACGAATGTTAATGAAGGAAATTTAATTGTAAGAAGTGACTAGAAGCGGGACAAGGTTGATTGTCCTGGCTTTTTCCTGTTGGACAATGATTCTGTAAATTAAAGTCAATCTGAGGAAGGATTAAGGCTTTAAAGCTTCGAGATTAACGGTTTTACTCTTAATTCCGTCTTTTTATGGACGTTAATTTACTGAGGAGGCAAGTGCGTGTTAGAACGAATTACGAATAATAAATTTGAATTAGTATCTAAGTACCAACCAGCCGGTGATCAGCAACAGGCAATTGATCAAATTACACGCGATTTTCGTGCTGGCAATCGGGAACAAATTTTAAAGGGTGCAACTGGTACTGGTAAAACTTTCACGATGGCTAATGTGATTCAAAATTTAAACAAACCAACTTTAGTGATATCTCATAATAAAACCCTAGCAGGGCAGCTTTATGGTGAATTTAAGGAGTTTTTCCCGCATAACGCTGTCGAATATTTTGTTAGTTATTATGATTATTACCAGCCTGAAGCCTATGTACCTTCAAGTGATACCTATATTGAAAAAGATTCTAGTATTAATGATGAAATTGATAAGTTGCGTCACGCGGCTACTTCCGCGTTGTTGGAACGCAATGATGTGATTGTAGTGGCGTCTGTTTCTTGTATTTTTGGTTTAGGTGATCCCCAAGAATATCAAAAGAGCGTGATTTCTTTACGATTAGGGCAAGAAGTTAGCCGCCAGCAGCTCTTGAAGGATTTAGTGGATAATCAATTTGAACGTAATGATATTGATTTTCAGCGGGGGCGTTTTCGTGTGCGGGGCGATGTAGTAGATATTTTCCCGGCTTCGCGTGATGACAATTCTTTACGAATTGAATTTTTTGGTGATGAAATTGACCGGATTTTAGAGATGGATCCTTTAACTGGAGAAATTCTTGGCGAACGGGAACAAGTATCTATTTTCCCGGCGACACATTTTATGACCAATGAAGAACAGATGACAGCTGCTTTAAAACGTATTAGTGCGGAATTAAAACAACGTTTAACCCAATTAAAAAGTCAAGGTAAGCTGTTAGAAGCTCAGCGTTTAGAGCAACGTACCAATTATGATATCGAAATGATGCGTGAAATGGGTTATACCTCTGGTATTGAAAATTATTCGCGTCATATGGAAGGCCGTGCTGAAGGCGAACCACCTTATACACTTTTGGATTTTTTCCCTGATGATTTTAATATCATGATTGATGAATCCCATGTAACTATGCCGCAAATTCGCGGCATGTATAATGGGGATCGAGCCCGCAAGCAAATGTTAGTAGATTATGGTTTTCGCTTACCCAGTGCCTTAGATAATCGGCCATTGACTTTAAAAGAATTCGAAAAGCATGTCCATCAAATATTATATGTTTCTGCTACTCCAGGTCCCTATGAATTAGAACGAACTCCAGAAGTAATAGAACAAATTATTCGTCCTACTGGTTTATTAGATCCGGATATTGAAGTGCGGCCAATTATGGGGCAGATTGATAATTTAGTAGCTGAAATTAATCAACGCATTGAGCAAAATGAGCGTACCTTAGTGACAACGTTGACTAAAAAAATGGCCGAAGATTTAACTGACTATTTAAAAGATTTAGGGATTAAAGTGGCTTATTTGCATAGTGATGTCAAAACTTTGGAGCGCACGGAAATTATTAGAGATCTTCGGTTAGGTAAGTATGATGTCTTAATTGGTATTAACTTACTTCGAGAGGGTATTGATGTTCCAGAAGTTTCTTTAGTAGCAATTTTAGACGCCGATAAGGAAGGATTTTTGCGTTCTGAGCGGCCGTTAATTCAAACTATTGGACGGGCAGCTCGCAATAAACATGGGCACGTTATTATGTATGCTGATCATATGACTGATTCAATGAAGGCGGCTATCAGTGAAACTAAGCGGCGGCGACAAATTCAAGAGCAATATAATGAAGAACATAATATTACACCTCAAACTATTCAAAAACCAATTCGTGATGCCATTTCGGCTATTAAGACTGTTAATCATGAGGGCGAAAATGAGCCTGCAGCCGCAGCGGAAATTGATTTTGATAATATGTCAGACCAAGAGCAACAAGAGTTATTGAGTCAATTAACCGCTCAGATGGAACGGGCTGCTAAGGAGTTGGATTTTGAACAGGCAGCCACCTTACGTGACACAATTTTAGAATTGAAAGCTGAGATTAGTTAATGAAAAATGATAATATCGTCATTCATGGCGCTCGCTCCCATAATTTAAAGAACATTGATGTAACAATTCCGCGAAATAAATTAGTTGTGATGACTGGATTATCTGGTTCTGGTAAAAGCTCTTTAGCTTTTGATACCTTATATGCTGAAGGCCAAAGACGCTATGTGGAAAGTTTATCTTCTTATGCCCGGCAATTTTTGGGACAAATGGATAAGCCTGATGTTGATTCGATTGATGGGCTAAGTCCTGCTATTTCAATTGATCAAAAGACGACTTCCAAAAACCCTCGATCTACTGTAGGTACGGCCACGGAAATTAATGATTATTTACGTTTACTATGGGCCCGAGTTGGCACACCTATCTGTCCTAATGACGGTACTGTTATTAGTCGCCAATCTGTAGAGCAGATGGTTGATCGGCTTTTGCAATTACCTCCACGGACTAAATTACAAATTTTGTCACCAGTAATCCGCAGTAAAAAAGGCCAGCATAAAAAAGTGCTGGCTCAGATTGCTAAGCAAGGTTATGTACGGGTGTTGGTAGACGATCAGCGTCATGACATCAGTGAAAAAATTGAACTAAATAAAAATCAAAACCATACCATTCAAGTCGTTGTAGATCGAATTGTGATTAAAGATGGTATTCGCTCACGATTATTTGATTCCATCGAGTCAGCCTTGCATTTATCAGGTGGCTATATGACTGCTGATATTATTGATGGTGAACCCCTTATTTTTTCTGAACATTATGCTTGCCCAATTTGTGGTTTTACTGTTGGCGAATTAGAGCCGCGCTTATTTTCTTTTAATGCGCCTTTTGGTGCTTGTCCTGATTGTGACGGTTTAGGAATGAAATTAGAGGTTGATGTCGATTTGGTGATTCCCGACCGTAATTTATCCTTAAATGAAGGAGTCATTGTGCCATGGAACCAGGAACATTCCCAGTATTATCCGCATTTGTTGGAGCAAGCGGCACAACAATTTGGTATTGATCAAGACACTCCGTTTAATAAACTACCGCTAGCACAGCAAAATTTTTTATTATATGGCTCAAAGGAACAACAATTTCACTTTCACTTTGATAATGATTTTGGAAGTGTTCGGGATGTAGATACTACATTTGAAGGAGTTATTCCGAATATTGCTCATCGTTATCGCAAGCCTTCAAGTGCTTTTATGCGGGATATTATGCGCAAGTATATGACAGAATCAGTTTGCCAGACCTGTCAGGGAACGCGTCTGAATCCTAAAGCTTTGAGTGTTCAGATTGCCCAAAAAAACATTGCTGAAGTTTCAGAATTGCCAATTAAAAAGGCATTGCCCTTTTTTAAATCAATCAATTTATCGCCACAAAACGCAGTAATTGCAAAACCGATCTTAAAAGAAGTTTTAGATCGTTTAACATTTTTACAAAATGTTGGTCTGGACTATTTGACTTTATCGCGTTCAGCTGGAACATTATCGGGTGGCGAAGCTCAGCGTATTCGCCTAGCTACTCAAATTGGTTCTAATTTGTCGGGAGTTTTGTATATTTTAGATGAACCTTCCATTGGGCTGCACCAGCGTGATAATGATCGCCTAATTAAATCATTAAAAGCAATGCGCGATTTAGGCAATACGCTCATTGTGGTGGAACATGATGAAGATACGATGAGGCAAGCTGATTATTTAATTGATGTGGGTCCCGGAGCTGGCGCTGCAGGCGGACAAGTAGTAGCGGCAGGCACACCAGCAGAAGTAGCGGCTAATTCACATTCTTTAACAGGGCAATATTTGTCCGGTAAAAAATATATTCCACTTCCTCCACAGCGTCGCTTAGGAAACGGGCAGACAGTCAAAATTTATGGAGCCCGCGAAAACAATTTAAAAAATATTGATGTCGAATTTCCTTTAGGAGAATTGGTAGTAGTGACAGGCGTTTCGGGTTCTGGTAAGTCCTCTTTAGTTAATCAGATTTTGCAGCGGGCTTTAGCGCAAAAGTTAAATCACAATAGTCATCGGCCAGGAGATTTTGATAAAATTACCGGTTACGAAGATTTAAAATCGCTTATCAATATTGACCAAAGTCCTATTGGCCGTACACCGCGCAGTAATCCGGCCACTTATACAGGAGTTTTTGATGATATTCGGGATTTGTTTGCCAAAACTAATGAAGCTAAAGTACGCGGATATACCAAGGGACGCTTTTCTTTTAATGTTAAAGGTGGCCGCTGTGAAGCTTGCAAAGGCGATGGAATTATTAAAATTGAAATGAATTTTTTGCCGGATGTTTATGTACCTTGTGAAGTCTGCCACGGTACACGATATAATTCAGAAACTTTGCAGGTAACCTATAAAGGTAAAAATATTGCCGAAATCTTGCAAATGACGGTTGCTGAAGCCTTGGAGTTTTTTGAACATTTGCCTAAGATTGAACGTAAATTGCAAACAATTGCTGATGTTGGTTTGGGGTATGTGCAGTTAGGGCAATCGGCAACCACCTTATCTGGTGGTGAAGCTCAGAGGATGAAATTAGCATCTGAATTATATAAAAAATCAGATGGCCATAACTTTTATATTTTAGATGAGCCCACAACGGGTTTGCATGTTGATGATATTAAGCGCCTGTTGAATGTTTTGCAGCGGTTAGTAGATCAAGGTAATACTGTTGTCATTATTGAGCATAATTTGGATGTGATTAAGTCAGCCGATTGGATAATTGATTTAGGTCCCGAAGGAGGAGACTTGGGTGGCCAAGTTGTGGCTACGGGCACACCGGAACAGATTACACAGGTTCAGCAATCTTATACCGGACAATATCTTAAGCCTATTTTAGAAAAGTTTTCCAACGTTAAGCGGCAATAATAAGCCGTAATTTTTACAAAAAGCGTTAGTTAAAAACAGCAAGGAAGAGGCGTTAATTGTCTGTATCCTTGCTGTTTTTGAAATATGAATAAATTTATTTAATCGTTAATTTTTGTTAGTTCTTATTTGGCAGAATAGGTAAAGAAAGTTATTATAGATAGTATGGAAAATGTGGGGTGATCAATTTTGGCAGGATTGACGAATAATATTAAAGACTTAGTGATTATCTCAGGAATGAGTGGTGCAGGTAAAACTGTTGCCGTACAATCCTTTGAAGATATGGGCTATTTTTGCATTGATAATATGCCGCCGTCTTTATTAGAAAAGTTTGGCGAATTATTGAAGCATTCTGAAAAAATAGACAAAGTGGCATTAGTGATTGATATTCGCTCACGAGAATTTTACGACCAAGCTATCAGTGTGTTTGCGGATTTTGAGGATATTGAATCAATGCGAACCCGAGTCTTGTTTTTGGATGCTACAGATACTGAATTGGTTGCTCGCTATAAAGAGACGCGGCGGGCTCATCCCTTGGCGATGGGGGGACGTTTAATTGACGGTATTGATAAAGAGCGGGCATTACTCATGCCAATTCGGGAAAAAGCAGAATTAGTAATTGATACTACACAGCTTTCTCCCCGTCAGTTAAGAGAAAAAATTTTTAAAGAGTTTGAAGAAAAGTCCGATAATATTTTTCATATTATTGTCATGTCTTTTGGTTTTAAGTACGGATTACCGATTGATGCAGATGATGTCATGGATGTGCGCTTTTTGCCTAATCCCTATTATTTGCCTCAATTGCGATCACAAACTGGATTACAAACTGAAGTAGCAGATTATGTGTTTCAACAAAAGGCAACGCAACAATTCTATCAACAATACTTACAAATGTTGCAAAGTATTATTCCAGGATATCAACAAGAGGGTAAAACCAGCTTAACGATTGCCATCGGCTGTACGGGTGGCCAGCATCGCTCTGTGGCCATTGCCCAGCGTTTAGGAGAAGATCTGCAAAAAACAGGCTATCCAGTCAACATTTCTCATCGTGATATAAATCGACATAAGGAAACGGTGAATCGTTCATGAGTATAAATACAGCAAAAACTATTAAAGTTATAAAAGGCCGACGCCCTAAAATTACCGTTATTGGCGGTGGTACCGGGCTGCCAGTGATTTTGAATAGTTTACGAGATTTAAATGCTGATATTACTGCTGTAGTCACAGTAGCTGATGATGGTGGATCATCAGGGGCAATTCGTAATTATATTAACGTAGTGCCACCTGGGGATATTCGCAATGTTTTGGTGTCTTTATCTAATTTAGATAAGTTAGAGCTGCAAGTATTTCAATATCGTTTTGCGAGTGATGACTCATTTTTAGCGGGACATGCGATTGGAAATTTGGTAATTGCGGCTTTATCTGAAATGTATGGTAATAATATATTTGATGCTGTGCAAGAACTGTCGCGCATGATGGCAGTTGAAGGCCATGTTTTTCCAGCCTCTAATGAACCACTCACGTTAAATGCTGAATTCACCGATGGTACAACTCTTGCTGGTGAACATGAAATTACTTATGCTGATAAAACTATCAAGCGAGTGTGGGTAACCGACACTAATGATCCTTCGGAAGAACCTGAAGCAGTTTTGCCAGTTTTAGCGGCTATTATGCAGGCTGATGTTATTGTTTTAGGCCCAGGTAGTTTATTTACCAGTATTTTACCTAATCTAATGATTAAAAATTTAGGTGAAGCAGTGAAGCAGACTGCTGCCGAAGTTGTTTATATTTGTAACATTATGACGCAAAAGGGTGAAACGGTTAATTTTACCGATGCTGATCATGTTAGAATTTTAAATCAACATCTAGGCGGTTCCTTTATTGATACAGTCTTGGTCAATAGCACGCCTGTACCCAAAGACTATATGGATTATGATCGCTACAATGAGTATTTAAAACAAGTACAAACTGATTTTTCTGGTCTGCGCAAGCTGGGATGTCGTGTAATCACTGATGATTTTTTGTCATTACATGATGGGGGCGCCTTTCACGATGGTCGTAAAGTGGCCCAAGAAATTATTAATTTAGCTTTTCAAGCGGGAAATCGTAAAAATAAGGAGCGATAATATTGGCATCTTATGCTAGTGAAGTAAAAAAAGAGCTAACTAGTCTAGAAGTTCATCCGGAACATGCTCGAGCAGAATTATCGGCAATTATTCGGATGAGTGGCAGTTTATCGTTGGTCGATCATCATTTTATTTTAAACATTCCCACTGAAAATCCCGCCATAGCACGGCGGATTTATTCGCTTTTGCACCAGTTATATACTGTGGAATCTGATTTAGTAGTTCGGCGTAAGATGAAATTAAAAAAGAATAACCAATATATCGTGCGTTTACGTCAACATGTTCAAGAAATTCTTGCTGATTTGCGGATTATTGAAGCACAGAACTTTCAAATTCGCACTGATATTCCTGAAGAAATTTTGACTTCGCGTCAACGTGCCCGCTCTTATTTACGGGGGGCCTTTTTAGCTGGAGGTAGTGTTAACAGTCCTGAGACTTCACGCTATCATTTGGAGATTTATGCCTTATATGAAAATCAAAATCAAGGTATCTTGCAATTAATGAATCAATTTCAACTACATGCGCGGGCCACACAACGTCGTAATGGCTACATTACTTATTTAAAGGGCGCTGAAAAAATCTCTGAATTTTTGCAAATTATTGGTGCGACTAGTTCCATGCTGAAATTTGAAGATATCCGTATTGTGCGCGATATGCGTAATTCTGTGAACCGTTTAGTAAATTGTGAAAATGCCAATATTAATAAAACAATTAAGGCAGCTAGCCGCCAAATTGCCAACATTGAATTTTTACAGGAACATTATGGTTTAGACAATCTGCCGCCAAAATTAAAGGAAATTGCCGAGTTACGTTTAGACCATCCAGAGTTGTCTTTAAGTGAACTTGGGAAAATGGTTCCTAGCGGTCCCATTTCTAAATCCGGAATCAATCACCGACTGCGTAAATTGGATGATTTAATCAAAACTAAATACCAAGTTTAATAAGGAAAAGTTAACGAAATGAAAGTAATTGTAATAGGTGCTCATGGCCAGATTGGTCGAATTCTCATGGAAAAGCTGCAAAAAAGTAATCATGAAGTTACAGCTGCTTTACGCTCCTCTCAACAAATTCAGGAATATCAAGCTCATGGATACCAAACAGCTTTAGTTGATTTAGAGGGTGACTTAGATAGTTTGCAGTCAGTTTTGCAACAGCATGAGGCGGTTATCTTTACTGCTGGTTCTGGTGGTAAAACTGGCGCAAACAAAACGATGATGGTGGATTTAGATGGAGCTATAAAAACCATTGAAGCGGCCAGGGTCACTTCAATCCAACGCTTTATTATGATAAGTGCCATTGGCGCTAATCGTCGTGAATTATGGTCTTATGGTCAGCGAGAATTAAGTACGGGTAATTATTATTATGCTGCCAAATTTTATGCCGATGAATGGCTGCAGCATAGTGGTTTAATATATACTATTACGCATTGTGCTAGTTAATTTTTCTGATAGTATCTACAAACAAACATTGATCTAACCGCGTTTGAAATCCCGCTAGTGAACGAGCGCGATTACGTTCAATATCAAAAAGATTATTCCAGCTGGAAAATACTGTTTCAATTTGATGGCGCAGCTGTTTTAATAATTTGTTATTGACTTTAGGGCCCTGGTGCATATTTTTCCGTTTTGGCGTCCACAAGTTAATTCCCTGCCGCGCTAGTTGTTGTTTTAATGGCTGGCTCAAATAGCCTAGGTCCGCCAAAATTTGCGGACGCTATAATTACGTACTGGTTGGCAAACCGGCAGTGGCAGACTGTCAATAATCGTATAGCGGGTGTTTTTAGCAACTTGTTTTATCAAGCCGGTGCGCATTAACTGCAATAATTGCCAGCCATGGTTACTAAGTCGATTAAATCGCGAACGTTCAGGCAAGTCTAAGCAGTGCAGACTGATTAAAAAAGCGATAGTAGCGGCGTTGATTAGTGATACCTAATTCTGTCTGACATAGGTTTCACTTCTTTAGTAGTAGATGACTAAAGTGTAGCCTATTCAGGCTTTTTTATTTAAGAATTATTAACTAGCACCACGCGTGTTATATAATAAACTTTATAAGCGAACAGATCTAAAATTACTAGAAGTTCGACAATAACAGATATTTATAAGCTCAATTATTAATTAGTCATAAATTTTTTGAGTACTTAATCGGTAATAATTAGTTAGAAAATTCTTTGTTAAAAATGGATATTTTTAATAAAATGCCCCGTAACCATTAGGTTCATTACCTAATAACTACAGAGCATCATTTTAATTGAATATTTATAATTACTATTCAATTAAATTATTAAAAAAATTTTGAGCAAATAATTCTATTTGCCTTAAATCTTCTTTTTTTTGGTGATAATTCTACTTTCAAAGATTTCTTATATAAAAGTCCATCACGCTGAACAACTAGTTCATTTAATTTATCAACCCCTTTGCAAAAATTCCCTCCATAAAATCTGTCTCCAGATCCAAATGTGGCTACATTTTTATTATTAAAAGATGTGATGTCTTCGCAAAAACAAGAAAATTCTTCGGGAAAATCACCATTATCATATGATGAGCATCCTATAAAAAGTGCTTCGTATTCATCTAAACATGTTATGCCTATTAAGTCACTGCAATCTATAATGTCTACTTTATCATCTATATTAAATAAATATGTGATAATAATTCATTTTTAATACACTCTGCTACTTTTTTTGTGTTTCCAGTAACAGAACCAAAAATTATGCTTATTTTCATCCTTTTACCCTCAAGTAACTTTCTAAGTTAAAGAAACCGTTTGCATATTCAGTTTATTCCATGCGGCTATTCCACCAGACAATTCTTTTACATTATAGTTATTATCTAATAGAATCAAGGCAGCTTTTGCTCCCATGTTGCACCAAACATCCCAACAATATACGATGATTTTTTTATTTTTTGGAATTTCATTAAGTCTATTTTCTAATTCATTTAATGGTATTAATATTGCATTAATGATCTTCTCTTTTTTAAGATGATTAGGTGCATTTCTTACATCTATTAAAAACAAATCATCAGGA
>NZ_SCHP01000119.1 GCF_013607485.1 Bombilactobacillus bombi | reverse complement strand
TTTTATTTTTAATTTTTTAAGCATTCCTTATTTCTAAGCACCAATTTAAATAGTCGCTTCTTAATTTTATTCATAATTTAAAGCAAAATCTTGTGCAGAAAAATAATTCAGTTTGTTGTTAAAAACATAGTTACTCAGTAAGCCAAGTAAAATAGGAGCGATAAAGAACAAAATAGTAACTAAAACAATATTACCCCAACTACTTTGTCCCCAGCTATTTAAAGCAGCCAGTGGTCCAATTAAACCAGAAAAGCCAAATCCTGCACTAGTGGCTGTGCCCCCAACTTGAAAAATAGCTCCGCACCCGCCCATTAAAGCCGCATTAACTATTATTGGAAGTAACAATTTGGGCTGCGTCATTAAATTTGCCATCTGCATTTTGGGAGAGCCCAAAAAATGAGCTAATGAAGTTCCCCAAGAATTAGCTTTCCAACCATAAATAGCTAGTGCAAAACTAGCAGCCGTAATACCTAAGTTAGCTGATCCCGAGGCTACACCGTGGATACCAACTGCGGTAGCAATGCCCACAGAAGAAATAGGAGAAACAATTAGTAAAGCGAAGGCTATACCCATTAAAGCTCCAGTTAATATCGGCTGTAAATTGGTTAGTTGTGCGATTATTAAGCCGATTAAAGTAGTGATTTGCTGAACAGGTTTAAAAGTTAAAAGACCTACTCCGCCAGCAATAATTAAAACCAAAGTTGGTAATAATAAAACTGTATATGCTTTAAATTTGGCTCCCAACATCTCGATTAGTAAATAACCCACTATAATAGTCAGCGCAATATTAATTACATCACCAGAACCCGCCGCATTAAAGCCATTTTTGCCAATATGAAAATTACCTGCTCCACAAACAGCAGCTAGCGCTAAAGAAGACGTCTGAATTGGTGATAATTTTCCAAGCATCCCTACACAGGCTGCACTGACTACTGGTAGCATGATAGCGGCCAAACTAGTCATTGTTAAAATCACATTTAAACTAGGCCAAGTAGGCAATAAGACCTTAATTAAATTGTTGAGTAATGCGCCTGGAACTAAAGCCACAATAATTCCGGTAGATAATCCATTTAAGGTATTCATTAATATTTGTTTGCCATTTTGTTGCATAAGATTTTCCCCCATCAAAATAAAAATCCCTCACAGCAGCACTGTGAGGGAAAAGATAGGTAATCTTATCTTTATACCACACAGTCACTGAAGCAATCTGTGTGGTCAAAAAATTTCACAAAGAAACCTTTGGACTTTTCAGATTGCTTTTCTAAAAATATCCAAAGTAATAACTAATATTTAACTGTAAGTTTTCAAGATTAGTCATTATTAAAAACTCCTTATAAATATCTTAGAATTAATAATAAAGGATTTAATTTTAAAAAGCAACTTATATTTAGGAATAATTTGGTCGAAGTTAAAATAACAAGGTATACTAGGGGAAGAGGAGGTACTAATATGCATATACCTATTAAACGTTCAGGAACTAATTATGTAATTGCTGGTGTCTTAGGAGGTTTGGCGGATCACTTTGATTGGAATGCCAATGTTTTGCGGGCTTTGTGGGTAG
>NZ_SCHP01000118.1 GCF_013607485.1 Bombilactobacillus bombi | reverse complement strand
CCACAAGCCCGCCAGACTCCGACACCACTTCCAGCAATAATTGCAAATAGTGGCAAAAAAAAGAGCAACAAGATATCAATACGCTCCCGCGGACAACGAGCCCAAGAAGTTATTTTGATAATAAAATCCACTAACATATAAACATGTAGTCCTGAAATACTAAAAATATGAATAATTCCTAAATTAGTTAATCCCTGCCGTAAATCAGCTTCATTAGCATCAAAATCACCTAGCAATAAGCTACTCGCATTCACCCTTAACCAATGTGGTAATTTTTTTAAAGAGTTCAGCCATCGAAATCGGATAATATGAAGATAGTCTAGAATATTGCTTTTTTTAGTAATTGCGTTCAACTGGATATTTTTGGCTACTCCGCGATAATAAATCTTTTGGTAACGGTAATACTTTTGAAAATCGAACTCACCAATATTTGTGGCTGCAGTTATTTTCTGCCATTGAAAATCACCTTTGATCAATACCTTCTGATCTGGAATAACACTATGAGCTGGAATAGAGCCACTAAAACTAACTTTTGAGCCATCTAATAATTTTCCTGTACCTGAAATCCAATCATTATTAATTTTAATTTGATCCGGATTAGCAATAATTTGAGTTGCAGTTGGGATTTGGGCCTTTGTCGGCTGCCCTAAAAAGAATCCTAAAATAAATAAAATTATCATCTCCACAAGAAGAAAATAGCGTTGATTTTTATAAGCAGTAATAAATAATAATAATATAAGTAAAGACCATAGCCAAATAAGGGATTTATTTGCAATAACAATTGCTAATTGCAGAACTAAAGCCCAATAAATATACCAACCGCGATTATCAAACTGTGAGTTGAGATTTAAGCTTTTCAACAGTTTTATCTCCAATACCTTGAACTTGAGCAAGATCTTCAATTTTATTAAAATTTCCATGTTCTTGGCGATATTGAACAATCAACTCAGCTTTTTTAGGTCCAATTCCAGTTAAATTTTGTAGTTGTGTGGCGTCTGCTGTATTTAAATTTATTTGTTGAGTACCTGGATTTATACTGCCATTAGATTTTTGATTATTGCTAGTAGAAACATTATTAGTAGTAGCTGCTTCTCCTTTTTCATTGACATAAATTTGTGCTTGATCATGAAGCTTTTGTGCCTGATTAATAGTATGTAAGTCAGCTTTATCAGTTACCCCACCAGCATGTTGAATCGCATCATAAACACGTGCAGTTGTTAAAAGCCGATAAACGCCAGGCTTATTGACAGCGCCTTGGACATCAACCATAATCCACTTGGAAGTACTTGAAGTGGACTCTAGAGACTTGTGCTTTTTTTTAGGTTCCTCAAAATTTACAGCGTTATTATTCTGGACAGATGGTTGAGGCCAAAACTGCCATACTAAGATAATTACTGTTAAAATTACTAACCCTACAATTTTCAAATGTTCTTTAACCCATGCAATTATATTTTCCAATTATTATCACCCATTTATAATTACAAAAAAAAAACACCATTTTACCGGTGTGTTTTTAAATAATTACAAGCATCATCAAGAGTTTTAACAGGTACAATTTTCATCTTAGTATTTAAACGAGTAGCTGCTTTTTTGGCAATTGTATAATTGTTTCGGACGTTGCGATCACTGTTAAATATTT
>NZ_SCHP01000117.1 GCF_013607485.1 Bombilactobacillus bombi | reverse complement strand
ACAAAAAACGAGGCTTTTTAGTTGCTATTGATAATGAGCCTCAACAAATGGAGTGATAATGATGACAAAAGTTATTTTTATGGGTACACCGGCATTTTCGGTCCCCATTTTAGAGGGACTGCTGCAGCAAAATTATGAAATTGTCGCAGTAGTTACCCAACCTGATCGTGCTGTAGGCCGCAAACAAAAAATTAGTTTTTCGCCAGTTAAACAATATGCACTACAGCATGACTTATCTATTTATCAACCGGAAAAATTAGGACACAGCGCGGAATTAGAGCAATTAATCAGCTTACAAGCTGATTTGATTATTACTGCAGCTTTTGGACAATTTTTGCCAACTAAATTATTAGCTTCTGCTAAAATTGCTGCGATCAATGTACATGGCTCCTTGTTGCCGCGCAATCGTGGCGGCGCTCCTGTGCAAAGGGCGATAATGAATGGGGATCAGACTACCGGTATTACTATTATGTATATGGCAAAAAAAATGGATGCTGGCGATATTATTAGTCAACAAGAAGTAGCCATTAGCGCTACTGATACTGCTGGTAGTTTGTTTGATAAACTAAGTCAAGTGGGGCGTGATCTACTTTTAAAGACGCTGCCAGATATTATTGCTGGTACTAATCAACGGATTACCCAAGATGAGTCACTAGTTACATTTACACCGAATATTCAGCCAGCCGAAGAAAAAATTGATATTACTAAACCGGCTTTATGCATTAATCGACAGGTTCGCGGTTTAAATCCTGACCCCGGTGCTTATTTATTTTTAAAGGGGCAGAGAACTAAAATTTATCAAACCACGATGGCTAATCTAACAACCAAGCTCCAGCCTGGTCAAGTGGTTAGCAAAACCAAAAAACAATTGGGTATCGCCACTGGTGACCAACAAGTGTTGTATTTAGATCAGCTCCAGCCAGCTGGTAAAGCTGTGATGCCAATTAGTGCCTATTTAAATGGTAAAGGAAAGGATATTCAAGTTGGTGAGCAAATCATTCAATAATAATCCCCGTTACTGGGCAACCCAAATTTTAAATCAAGTACTTCAAGGCAATGGTTATTCTAATATTTTAATTAACCAATGTTTAACTAAGCAAAATTTAAGTGCCGCAGACCAGCGGTTGTTAGTTCAGCTAGTTTATGGGGTTTTACAGCATAAATTAACAATTGATTATTTTTTAAAAAAATATCTTCAACAGCAAAAACACTTACAAAATTGGGTGCATAACTTATTGCGTATCTCAGTTTATCAAATGCATTATTTAGATCGTATTCCGGAACGGGCAATTTTTTTTGAGGCTACTCAGATCGCTAAAATTATTGGCGGGAAAAAAGTTGCTGGTTTAGTAACAGCGGTTTTGCGGAATTTGCAGCGTGATGGCTTTGCAACTTTGAAAAATCTTAATTCTGAACAGCGCTTAAGTATTGAGTATAGTGTGCCGCAATGGATTATAAAACAATTAATCCAGCAAGTGGGGCAGACTAAAACTTCCCAAATTTTAGCCAGTTTAAATCAAAATCCACGTACATCTATTCGAGTAAATACTACTAAAATTTCCCGTACCGCTTTACAGCAGCAATTAGAACATGATGGTTTCAAGGTGAGGTTAAGCACGGTAAGTCCTGTAGGGTTAATCATTGAGCAAGGATCAATTGTGAATAGTCCCTGGTTTGAAGCTGGTTATTGTACTATTCAAG
>NZ_SCHP01000116.1 GCF_013607485.1 Bombilactobacillus bombi | reverse complement strand
ATTTTTTTCTTGCCTTATCAAAATAAAACTCTGATTAAGATGCGTGAATTTGACGCAATTCATGCATACCAGCTCTTAGAGCGTAGTTTTGCTGAAAGCGTTATTAACTATTTGAAGTTTAGTTCTAATATGGATATTAGTGAACATCGTCGACCACAAGTGGGAGCCCGCAGTTTTATTTTTCAAAAGCAAACCATCAATTTACGGCTTTCTGCCTTAGGAGACTATTCTAATCAAGAATCCTTAGTTATTCGTTTGATTTATCCTTTACGCCCCCTTGATAGTCAAGAACTGGATACCAAGCAATGGCAGCAAATCATGTCTCAGCGTGGCTTGATTCTGTTTAGTGGGCCAACTGGATCGGGAAAAACTACTGCCATGTATCAACTAACTAAAAAATATAGTAATAATAAGATTATTTTGGCAATTGAGGATCCCGTAGAAGTAATTGAACCTAATTTTTTACAGATTCAGGTAAACAAAAAGGCACATATGAGTTATGCAGAATTGATTCGAACGTCATTGAGACATCGTCCAGATATTTTAATTTTGGGAGAAATCCGCGATGAAGAAACCGCAAAAATGGCACTCAGGGCTGCCCTGAGTGGACATTTAGTACTTTCAACTGTACATGCTCGCAACAAGTACGCTGTGATTGGAAGGATGATGGAATTAGGTATTAGTCAGCCGGAATTACAATCGGTACTTAATTGCATTATTTATCAGCGTCTAATCTTACAGACTACCGGTAAAGTCAAGGCCTACCGTGATTTGTTAATAACAGAAACTTTGGCTCAGGCCATTGCCATACCGCAAAGCAATTATACTGATTGGCAAAATTTACTGCAATTAGATTATCAAAAGGGGTTGCTGGATGAGAAAACCTATCAGCAGTACCAGACAGGCTAAATTAAATATTAAAAAGCAAGCCTTATTTTTATCAATATTTGCTAAGCTACTAAATAATGGCTTCGCTATTGAAACAGCTTTAGAATCAATGCGCTTAATTTTACCAGCTCATAATCAATTATTGGTACAGTTAATTAAGCGCCTTAATTACGGCAGCGGCTTAGCTGAGTCTTTAAAGATTACTGGACTTTCAAAAACCATTTTAAGCCAAATTGCAATTGCAGATATTCATGGTAATCTCATTAAGTGTCTGCAAGAAAATGCTAGGACGTTAACTTTAAGACAGAAAAATTTTCAAAAAATTTTGAATCTATTGGCGTATCCTTGTTTTTTATTAATCAGTTTATTATCACTAGTAATTTTTTTGAAAGTAGAAATGTCTCAACAATTACCTCATTTAACATTACCACCTATCTATTGGCTGATAATAAAAATTATCATTTTAATTATCTGCTTGGTTTTTGCAACAGAGTGCTTATATTGGTGGCGAGCATCCGAGATTAAACGTGCTTCTCAGCAGATAAAATGGCCTTTTATAGGAAAAATATATCTAAATTATTTTCATTCTGTTATTTTGTCAGCGATTGCGACATTTTTAAAAAGTGGGTTATCGTTAAACGAAATATTACACTTTAGTCAACAGCTTACTCCCGGCTCAATCCAGCAACAATTGGCTTGGCAGGTGCAACAACAGATATTAGCAGGGGGATCGTTGCGCCAAATTATTGCCACAAGTCCTTTTTTGCCAGAAGAAATCAATATTGCAATTGGTTTAGGTCATGATACGCACCAAATGGCTTTAGAA
>NZ_SCHP01000115.1 GCF_013607485.1 Bombilactobacillus bombi | reverse complement strand
ATATAGTGCCCATCGTATTTTCTTATTGGATAAGCATATATTAATTCCACCTTTATGAAAATAAATAAAAACAATAATAATACTAATAATTAATATATATATTAAAATTAATAATATTCTTAATAGGAATGTTTCGTTAACAATTATGACGTTAAATGCCAAACTAATAACTGCAGAAATTAGCATTCCTATCAAAAATAGATAAGCAACATATTTTAGAATGTTTTTCATCATTCAGTCCTCCAAACCTGAGCTTTAATATTAAATATACAGGACCACTTTCTAACACTTACAGACATATAAGTAGTTATAATCTCCATTTCCAACCATATAATAAACCTTATTACAATTAGAATTGTGTAAATTAGGTTTGCTTTAAACTTAAAATTACTAACTCCTTTAGGAATTATAAAATTACTTTCATTATCGTATGTTACATTGCCACCTTGAGAATTCATGATATCAGTATTAGTAACATAAGGGTTCGGTATCTCCATAAATATCTACGGAATAAGCTAGCAATTTTCAACATCATTGTTGACTCGTTTCCATAGTTACATTAAATGTACGACTAGAGTGCAATTGAATACATTATAATCTACACCTGTTGTTGTAGGCCCCAAAAGTCCGTTACCCTAAAAAGCATAAGATCCAATATATTTATAAGAATCAGGAATAAATAAGCTATTAATAAACATCCATGAAAAGCCCTATCCACAATACTCTGAAGATGATAAGGGTGATTTCAAATAGAGAAAATTACATATCATTTTTCGTGTATGCGGATACATTTGTGGTAAAAAGCATACTCTTAAGTTGCACAAAATAAAATCATATTTGTGCAGTTGCATTTTAATTTGAGATTGGATTTTGGGGGTTATTATCAGAAAATATAAATTAAAAAGCTAAAGCCATTTAAATAATGATGTATATTTCATAAAAGCATAGTGTTAGTTAATAATTCTTGAACAAAAAATTGATTACATTTTAGTCATCTACGACTAAAGAAGTGAAAGCCATGTCAGACAAATTTAATTTTAACCAACAACTTTCTTTATTACAACTACTAATTGCCAGTGGCTGGACATTATTGCACTCTTATATCGGCAATTGTCCCGCGTAAAATTCATTATGTCACAATGGTCAATCAGCGGGCAGAGTTGGATCATTGGAAAGTAGATACGGTTTTATCCAGTCGTGAATAAAGCAAGGCTTGTTTTGTGACATTTGTGGAGCAACACAGTCGCTTATTTTAAACCATGAAAAACTTAGCACATATCCGCTGAAATTGTAAATATCACATCATGTTTATGCCTAAATACCAGCGAAAAGTAATTTATGGAAAATTAAGAGCAGATATCGGCCGCACCATGAGAAGATTGTGTGAACTAAAAGAGATTGAAATAATCGAAGATCACCGCATGACTAATCATATACATATTTTTGGTTAAGAACCTACTTAAAATCAGTGCTTCCGGTTTTATGGGGCATGGTTAGAAGTGTTATCATAATTAATAAAAGGCACACTACTCTGAAATACAAATATGGCAATCACAGGTTTTTGGCCAGAAGATATTATGCCAGTAAAGTGGGGAGCAATCACAGAAAGCAATTGAAAAATATATTCTAGAACAAGAAACAGAAGATGCTTACAAGAGGCAATCAGTAAAAGAGAGCATCTTGATCAATCTTAAAAACATGAAACCTTAAAAATAATGAAAATAGTCGCTATTAGTAGGATTTTTGAGTAGGTCAAGGCTCCAAAAAGTAAATATACCTTAGAAC
>NZ_SCHP01000114.1 GCF_013607485.1 Bombilactobacillus bombi | reverse complement strand
AGCGGCGGTATTGGACGGCAAATTGCGGCTGATTTGGCAGAGGCTGGCTGGTCGCTATATTTGCAGGTCAATAAACAAGTGTCAGCTGTACAGACACTGACACAGCAGTGGCAAGCACAATATCCGCAACAAGACTTTTTAATTATTAAGGCTGATTTTACTCAAGCAGGATGTGTTAATAAAATTGTTAAGAATATTTTTAGTATTGATGCTCTGATAGCTGCTCAAGGGATTACTGATTATCAATTGTTTGCACAAATACCTCAGTCTAAGTTTGAACAATTGTTAATGGTGAACGTTACCACACCCTTGTTGTTAATTCAACAGCTGCAAGAAAAGCTCAGCCGCAGTCATAATAGCCGTATTGTTTTGCTTGGTTCCGTCTATGGTCATAGCGGCAGTGCCATGGAAGTCACTTATAGTATGACTAAAGGGGCGCTAAGTGCTTTTGCTAAGGCCTATGCGCAAGAAGTGGCTAGTTTAGGTATTACAGTAAATGTACTGGCGCCCGGGGCTGTTGATACTCCTATGCTGGATCAAGTGCCTTCAAATAGTAAAGAACAACTTCAAGAACAAATTCCTGTCGGGCGTTTGGCACAGGGAAATGATATTAGTTATTGGATAAAAGTTTTGTTAGATCCAGCATCCCAGTATGTAACAGGTCAAACTCTCTATATTACTGGTGGTTGGTTGGAATAATTTAGTAGTATTTATGTTATACTCAAATTAAATAAATAACGGTGGTTGTGCAATGAGTGAAGTAGGAGAAAAATTACGCAGTGCCCGGATGGAACGGGGCTACACAATTGATGACTTACAAAAGAAAACTAAGATTCAAAAGCGCTATTTAATAGCAATTGAAGATGGAAAATTTGACCAGTTGCCAGGAGATTTTTATGTTCGAGCTTTTGTAAAACAATATGCAGAAAGTGTAGGCTTAAACAGTCAAGATTTGTTGGAAGAATATGGGGACGAAATTCCTCAAGTTCAGCCCAAAGAGGCACCGCACGAACCGCAAAAGCCAAAGAAAGAATCGGTGTTAAATAGTTTGCGGGCTCACCTGCCTCAAATTAGTATTTTAGCTGTGGTATTGGTGATTGTTTGTTTGATAGTATTTGTCATGGCTCAAGTTCATCGACAAACTGCTCATCAAATTCCTAATAATACGCGAATTGAAACCAAGTCTACACCAACTAAGAAAAAGACCGTATCCAAAAAGAAGCCCTCCAAGACTAAGCAAACTGCTCCTGTTAAAAAGCAATTACAGATTGAAGCTGATACTAATAAAACTGATACCTACAGCATTTCTAATTGGACAGTAGATTCTTCTCATACTTTAAAACTTACAGCAACCAATGCTGATGCTTGGATAACAGTGCAGTCGGGCAATCAAGGCCAATCTTTATGGCAAGGATTAATTAATGCTGGCGCTGATCATGAAGTAGAAGTGCCAACTGATGTCCAACAACTACAGATTAGAACTGGAAATGCTGCCGCTACACACATTCAAATTAATGATGTCGCTGTACCATTGCC
>NZ_SCHP01000113.1 GCF_013607485.1 Bombilactobacillus bombi | reverse complement strand
TAAATCTGTGTAGTAGAAATATCACTATGTCCCAACAATTCCTGTACTACCCGCAAATCTGCCCCATGTTCTAACAAATGTGTCGCAAAAGTATGTCGTAAAGTATGGGGGGTGACATTTTTTTGAATATCTGCTTGTTGAACATATTTTTTAATTAAATTCCAAATAGCTTGTCGCGTTAAGGGATTACCATGAAAATTAATAAAGACCAAATTATGTTGACGATGATACTTTTGTAGATAGTCTAAACGTGTAGTTTGTATATATTGTTCTAACCACTTTTTAGCGACATCCCCAATAGGTATCAAACGTTCTTTATCACCCTTACCTAAAACTTTAATTAATCCTAAATCTAGGTGCAAATTATTCATACTTAAATGAGCCAACTCACTAACACGGACTCCCGTAGCATACATTGTTTCTAATATAGATCGATCACGCACCCCCAACGGAGTAGTTATATCTGGCTGCTGTAAAAGTTTAATTATTTCTGGTTCTGATAAAGTTGCTGGCAAATGTGTTCCCATTTTAGGCGAATCAATCTCTAACATTGGATCTTCTTTAATCTGCTGAGTTTTTAATAACCAACGATAAAATTGTCGTAAAGTAGAAGTCAGCCGTGCCAAGGAATTAGCAGACTTTTGCAGCTTAAATTGTGCAGAAAGAAAATTGATAATAGTGAAATAAGTTTCTGGAAATTTTTGTTGATGCTGTTGTTTTAAATAATGGACAAATTCTTCCAAATCCTGCGTATAAGCTGTTACTGTATTAGCAGCTAGTCCTCTTTCCAAACGCAAGTAGCGTGCAAAATCTTGAAGTGCATCATTCATGCTTATCAGATACTTTTAAAGCAATTCCATCTTCATCTTGAATAATTAAATGTTTCTTTAATAAATGCCCCACTGCCCGTTTAAAGTTACCTTTACTAATACCAAAATATTGTTTGATATCTTCTGGTGAACTTTTGTCATTAAAATTAATTTTTCCTTGAGGCTGATGCTGTAAAACTGCCAGTAACATTTCGGCATCCGGCGTAATTTCTTCATAAGCTCGTGGCTTTAAAGATATATTCAAATGATCAAAACTAGATCCAATCACACGTCCCTGCACAACTTCCCCTAAGCGTGGTTCACGTTCACGTTCGCTGGGATGGATAAAACCTAAATAGTAATCAGATGTTAAGACAAAAGTTCCACTTAACTTCAAACGATATACTGTAGCTGTTACATCTTTATTTTTTAAATTTGTAGTAGGCCGACGGCTGATTTGCTGAAAGATATCTGTTGTCGCTAATTGTCCCCACATACGGTTTTTATGATCTATTTTAATTGCAATAAATAAACGATCCCCTTTTTTAGGCCATAACGACTTCAGCTCTGGTAAATCATCTAATGACACAACAATATCTTTATCTTGTAAACCAATATTCACAAATACCCCTAAATCAGTTCTTACTTGCACCACTTCACCAAAACCGTAACGAAATTGACCAATTTGCGGAATTTTAGTTGTTAAGCTTAAATGATGTTGCTGATTTTCATATAAAAAACCCTGAACTTCCGAAATATCTGTCTTGACTTCTTGTTTATCTAATTGAAAAGTAAAGCCAGCAATAGAAACAAAATAATATTGTTCATTTTGATCGACGATTTTTCCTGTTTTAATGGTACCGAGCAACTCTTGTAATTCCAATTTTCCACCTCATTATTTAATTCCCAAATTAGCTAACAATGTTATGATACAATACGCAATTCCAGAAGCAATTACTGGACCAGCAGCAATACCCTTAAAT
>NZ_SCHP01000112.1 GCF_013607485.1 Bombilactobacillus bombi | reverse complement strand
TTGCTAAAATAGCAGTGGGGCTCACTTCTGCTTCGACTTGCTGCCAAACTTGCTTTTTAATTTCTAAATCTTCAATAACTGATTCAATTACAAAATCAGCATTAAAAAGTGCCTCTTGGTAATCAGTGGTAGTAGCAATGCGCTTCAAAATAGTTTGTGGATCTTCACTTAAAACGCCAGCCTCTTGAAAAGTAGCTAAATCATGCTGAATACTCTTGATTCCAATATCTAAAGCTGCTTGGGTAGTGTCTAATAATTGCACTGGATAGCCGGCCATAGCAAATTGTAAAGCTGTGGCATGCCCCATTGTTCCTGCCCCAATATTAGCAATATGATTTATGTCTTTTAAATTCATTTAAAAACCCTCCATAGCTTTATTGTATTATGTGTTGTTTTTTGAAATATTTGTTAGATAAGTAAATAGAAAATACTACTGCACTACCTCCTAGTATATATAAGATGCTATTGGTAGTTAATGGTAAATTATATGAACCAGTTATATCGAATATTTTTCCATCAACAGAAACCGCAATTGCAGTTGCAAAATTTCCCATCATTGAAATTATTGATAGGATATTATTGTAATCTTTAGCACCAAACTGTTTTCTAATAAAATAAGGTAAAGATACTAACATTATTCCTTGTCCTAACCCTAAAATAAAGCCTGAACTTACAAGTAAACTTAAAGCTCTAAAAAACATTAACGATGACCATCCTAAAATACCAAAGCAAGAATAAACAATAATCACAATTTTATTATTAAAATGATCTAAAAACCAACCAATACTTGCTTTACCAACAGCAGCTCCTAACATTATTCCTGAAACTACGGCAGCTCCTGTTGTTAACGGCAACTTAATACTGACTACATAAGGAGAAACGTGTTGAACTAATCCAGCTACCCACTGTAAGGCAATCATAGCAAAGCTAATTAAATAGAACATTGGGGTCTTTAATGCTTGTTTAATATCGACTCCCTCCCATTCAGAGTTACTATCAGATACAGACTCTACTTCCTCATATCCGTATGGTTTTACATTTCCTGTAGGCTTATAACGTATTACAAAAAGTGTAAAGGGTAAAATTGTGACTAAGGTAATTATTCCTTCAAATATCCAACCAGCTCTCCACCCCAAATTGGTAATTATATTACTAATAATTGGATTAAATAATGATCCTCCAATTGCTGATAAACCTAATGCAATTCCCATAACTGTACCTAGATATTTTTTAAACCAATTACCTAGTAAAACTGGGATAGATAGAGTCAATGCAAAGGGCTGCATAATACCAATAATTGTCCAAACAATATAAAATTGCTGAATATTTTTAGCAAAGGCTAAACTAATAAATCCTAAACCAACAACCATATAACATACAGTTAATAGCCACTTAACATTTACTTTTTCCATTATTTTTCCTGCAAATAATAAAGTTATAGCACAGGCAATATTTTGAAAAGTAGCCATTAAAGAAACTCCAGCCCGACTAATGTGAAAAGATGCACTAATAGGCTCAAAAAAAAGGCCTATAACATCTACAATAAATCCAAAGCCAACTAAAGAAATTATACATGTACTTAAAAAAATCCACCAAGCATAATGAATTTTGCGCAATATCATCATCCCCCTATTAATTTGAGTTTAGTTCTAGGTTGAATGATAATATGATGGTCTATCTGTTGCAACATGTAAAAATATTAACAAAATGTAAAAATACTCTTTCAAATATCAAATACATATAATGAATAGCTAACTATTACTAGTTAGTATTATTTTTATATGACATTAATTCATAATAAATATTATTAAATAATATATTCACTGACGCGTGGTGCTAGTTAATAATTCTTGAATAAAAAAGCCTGAATAGGCTACACTTTAGTCATCTGCTACTAAAGAAGTGAAACCTATGTCAGACCAACTTAAGTGTAAACAATATTTATTACCTTT
>NZ_SCHP01000111.1 GCF_013607485.1 Bombilactobacillus bombi | reverse complement strand
TTAAAATAAATATTATATTAATTTTTAATGATATTTGATTGTTTTTCACTTTTTTAAATTTCTAATATGTTATTGAAAAATTATAATTATTAAAAACTAAACCTGTACTATTTAATCTTTCAAAAAAGTCATCCTAGAAGTTTTAGGGAGACTTTTTTATTTTATTAACATCTATATTAATCATCTATATTAATAAATTGTTATTTCTATAAATATTATCTGACACATTGTGGCTGTGTGTTGACTATTAGGCCTATTCTTTTTGCTGCTTTATAACTGCTAAATAAGCTTTTTTGGGCATAAATAACAGACTAGATAAAATTGCTAGAAAAACAAAGGGCAAAGTGGTGGCATAAAGATTTTTAAAAGCCTGACTAGCCTTTAGAACGGAATACTTTTTGATACGTATAACGGTTAAATTAATTTTATAATTCAAAGTTTGGACTTTTTGTTTTACTTGTTGAGTTACTTTTTGATAAATATTATGTTGAGCTAAGACAGGTAAATGTGGACTTTGAGCTAATACCTTTTGATAATTACGCTCAATTAGTCGCATTTTTTCTTTTTTAGAAACATGATTCTTGATAGTTGTCGATTTTGTATTTTGGTTTTTAATATTACTAATGGTTTGAGTCAGCATTCTTTGTTGTTGCCGTTTCTCTAGATGTAGCGCAACTATTTGCTTCTGGGCATAATTAATAGATTCAGTTTGGGCCTGTTGCAAGTTTGCGTATAGTCCACTAACAAAAATAGCCACCGCTAAGGTTATTCCTACTTGACGAAAAACACCAGCAACACTTTGTGAGGCTGATAATAAATTGCCCGTAAAGTTAGAAGCAGCTAATACCGTAATAGGACCTGCAATAATTCCGTACCCCGTTCCTAATAAGATATTTGCGCTTGTTATTAAAGATAGATTAGTAAGATCAATTTGTGCAAACAGACCATAAGCAATTACCATTAGCAAAAAACCTAATGTGATAACTGGTCGCGGACCTAATTTATTTACCAAAATAGCAGCAATTGGTGAAAAAATAAAAATCATGGCAGAAATGGGTGTTACTAATAAAGCTGCTTGCAATTCGTTTTTATTTTGGACATGAGTAAAATAGGTCGGTAAGATGACGGTAATCGCGACTAAGAATAAATTGCTTAAAATAATGGCCACAGCAGAGCCAGTAAACTGACGATCACGAAACAGTGCTAAGGGCACCATGGGATTAGTAGCTTTTCTCTCTATGATAATAAATAAAATCAAACATAGCGTACTGCCAATAATCAATCCTAGAATTAAAGGACTATTCCAGTGCCATTCTCGTCCTTTGACTAAAGCCAAAGTTAGTGAAAATAAGGATAGCATACTAAACAATGAGCCCCAATAATCAATAGTTACGGGCTTGCCTTTAGCTTTTAAATCTAAAGTGTAGTTAATTAATATGATTGCAATAAGTAATAAGGGCAAATTAAGCAAAAAGATCCAACGCCAGGATAAAAATTGTGTAATTATACCGCCAATTGCCGGACCTAAAGCTGCTGCTAGACCTTGAGTAACACCCAAAGCTGCAATTACTTGAACCCGTTTAGCCAAGGACACACTGGCAATACCAATTGTCATTGATAAGGGAAAAACTATCGCGGCACCGAGACTTTGACAAGCCCGTCCACTTATAAGGATAGTTAAGTTAGGTGCCCATCCTGAAATAAACGACCCGAGTATAAAAATAATTATACCTAATAAATAAACTCGATTAATTCCAAATCTTTCGCCTAAACGACTTAAAGGAATAGTTAAGGCAGCAAATAAAATTGTATAGATATTGATAGCCCATTGCAAATCATTTAAAGAAACTGCTAATCCTTTTTGAATATCTGGTAAAGCAATATTCATTACAGTTGTATCTAACATACATAAAAAAATTCCGACACAGTTAGCACATATAATCAAAAATTTTTTGGAAATCATTCTCACTC
>NZ_SCHP01000110.1 GCF_013607485.1 Bombilactobacillus bombi | reverse complement strand
CTGCAATAATATCTTGTAAAATTTCCATAAGACAAGTTTCAACTTCCCAATCGTTATAAAAAATTCCAGCACTACGGACATAAAGCAATAAATCATTGTAGTACTGGGCATTAGTTGCTATTAATGATTTTTGTAGCTGATTATTTTGTTCAATGAGGTTAGCTACTTTTTGTGTTTGCTTCATCACCGAAGTCCCTCCTCACAATCTGATTAACAATATTATCCAAATAGCGCCATTGTTGAATAAATTCTTGACTCTCATGCTGTCCGGCAGTTGTAAGGACATAATATTTACGCGCGGGACCAAAACTTGATGGTTTACGATAACTAGCCAAAAGCTGATGTTTCTCCAGTTTTTGTAACAAGGGATAAACAGTTCCCCCGGTCACCTTAATAAAGCCCAGATCACGTAATTGCTGAACTAAATCATAGCCGTAGACTTCCTTGTCTCCAATAACTAATAATACGCAACCTTCTAATATTCCCTTCAATAATTGTGCTGATTGCATTTTACCACCTCGCTATTATGTTTTACATAATAGCAAATACCAGGTACTATGTAAAGCCTAATAGCTAGTTTTTATGTATGAAATCAATGCTTGAAACACAATAAAACCGCGGAAATTTTATCATCTCCACGGTTTTATTTAGTATTTTTATATTATTATTTTTTATCTTGTTCGAGATAGGAATGATGCATTCCATAAGCGAAGTAGACAATAAGGCCAAATAAGAACCAACCTACCGCATAAATCTTCGCTGCTGTACTCAAGCCATAAAAAACAATTAATGAACCTAAAAAGGCTAAAGCTGGCAACACCGGATAAAATGGCATTTTGAAACCATTATTGACTATATCTTTACCCTCACGCCGACGCAAACCATAAATGCCTAAAGAAACAAACATAAAGGCAATCAAAGTTCCTGCAGATATTAACTGTGAAAGTTCATCAAAAGGAAAGATTGAACCAACAATCACGGCCACAATTGTAATCACACTTAAGGCATGATTAGGTAATTTTTTATCATTTAACTGCCCCAACCACTTAGGCAACAAACCATCACGGCCAAATGAATAAATTAATCTAGAACCAGCTAACATCATTCCAATTAAAGCCGTAAACATTCCAATAACAGCAATTGATTGGACCACCGAGGCCACTATCGTGTGTCCACTTTGTCTTAAAGCCCAGCCTACTGGTTCGGCATTATTGGCATATTCTGTATATTTAAACATTCCTACTAAAACCAAAGCCACGGCTACAAACAAAACCACTGCAATTAATAATGAACCTAAAATACCTCTAGGCATGGTCTTTTGTGGGTTAATGGCTTCTGCAGAATTAGCAGCAATCGAATCAAAACCAATATATGCCAAAAAAATCATTGAAACTCCAGCATAAATGCCCTTCCAGCCGCCAAAAGCACTACCATCAGGATTAACGTGATATTGGGGAATAAATGGAACATAATTTTTTGCGTGAATAGCAGTAGCTCCTACAATGACAAATAAAATTACTGCAAAAACTTTAGCTACAACTAAAATATTTTCTACGCGAGCAGCTTCAGTCATACCACGTGATAACAAAACTGCAACACCTATTATTACTACTGCTGAAATTAAGTCAATAAATCCACCTTTATTGCCTACTGGATTAGCCAAATAATTAGGCAGCTGTAACCCTAAAGGTGCGATTAATCCGCGGAAATTAGCTGATAACCCGGAGCCAACAAAGGCCACAGCAATAAAATATTCAGCTAATAAGGCCCAGCCAGCAACCCAGCCAAAAAATTCACCAAAAATAACATTAATCCACGAATATGCTGAACCGGCAAAAGGCATTGCTGACGCCATCTCTGCATAAGCAAAAGCAACTAAACCGGCAACAATTGCTGCTCCTAAAAAAGATAAAACCACAGCGGGACCAGCATGCTCAGCAGCTACAGTTCCAGGTAATGTAAAAATAGTTGTGGAAACAATCGTTCCTACTCCTAAGGCTAAAAAATCTCGGACACGTAAGGTTCGCACTAAATGAG
>NZ_SCHP01000010.1 GCF_013607485.1 Bombilactobacillus bombi | reverse complement strand
ATAATGTTATATTTATGGTAATTTGGATTAAAATAAAAACTGGTATGCGATTTGTTTAGAAGTTGATTATTAAGTAGTAAAGAACCTTATTATACTTGTTAGATGTAATGAGATATAATCTTCTAATTTGTTTCAAGATTTAATATTAGTTGAATAGATAAAAGGGGTGGGATACAGCCCCACAGAAAGGAGTTTTTTATGGCTTATCAAGCCCTTTACCGCGTGTGGCGGCCACAGACTTTTGGTGATGTTGTTGGACAAGAGGCAATTACTACGACTTTACGTAATGCTGTGGCAACTAGACAAGTAAGTCATGCTTACTTATTTACAGGTCCGCGAGGTACTGGTAAAACTTCTTGTTCGAAGATTTTAGCTAAGGCTGTTAATTGTCTTCATCCACAAGCAGGAGAGCCTTGCAATCAATGTGAAATTTGTCAGGCAATTACTGAAGGCAGTCTGAATGATGTCATTGAAATTGATGCTGCTTCGAATAACGGTGTGGAACAAATTCGTGATATTCGCGATAAAGTTAAATATGCGCCAACTCGTGCTGAATATAAAGTTTATATTATTGATGAAGTGCATATGCTGTCTACTGGAGCTTTTAACGCTCTTTTAAAAACCTTAGAAGAACCGCCAGCTAAAGTTATTTTTATTTTAGCGACGACTGAGCCACAAAAGATTCCTGCAACGATAATTTCAAGAACTCAACGTTTTGATTTTCGGCGGATTGATGCCAGCACTATTTTGCAACGGTTGCAATTTATCTTAAAAGACAAGAAGCTTGCTTATGATGAACAGGCCCTACGCCTGATTGCCCAGGCAGCTGAAGGTGGAATGCGGGATGCCTTGAGCATTTTAGATCAGGCTTTATCCTTAGGTAATGACCAATTGAGCTTAGAGAATGCTTTACAGGTAACCGGCGCTTTAGACAAGCAACAATTGGAAACCTATTTTCAAGCAGTAATTCAAGCTAATCCAGCGCAAGCCCTAGAAAATTTGCACCAATTATTAGCCAGTGGTCGTTCGGCCATGCGTTTTACGGATGCGATTATTGAATTATGTCGAGATTTGTTATTGGTAAAAACTGATGACCAGCTTCTAGATGAATTTGATCGTTCCTTGGTGTCAGCTAAAATTTTGGCTGCAAAAGATCAGCTTAAACAGCAGCAGCTGTATAAAATGATTGATGCTGCTTCCAAAACACAACAGGATTTGCATAATGCTACCCATACGACTATTTATTTAGAAGTTTTGACTGTGAAATTGTGTGAAATTATGCAAGCTGACCCAACAGCTTCCAAAGCGCAAACTCCCGTTGATAATAAGAAACTACAAACTTTGCAAACTGAAATTGAGCAACTTAAGCAACAAATTCAAAAATTGAGTGCGAGTCCTTCTCCCACTCCGAAAAAGGCGCGTCCAGTTAAAGCCCATGTTAAAACTAATGGTCAAGCAATCCATGTTGACCAACAAAAAATTAACCAAATTTTAGCACAAGCCACTCGTCAGGCATTAAATCAAGTACGCGAAGTTTGGCCAGATCTGATGAGCATGCTCAGTGTAACGCAAAAAGCTGTGATGAAAGTGTCCAAACCAGTAGCGGCTAGTTCCCAAGGGGTCGTAGTTGCCTTTGATTATGCAATGTGGTTTGAACGAGTGATGAGCAATCAAGAAATGTTAGATATGCTAAAGGATAATCTTGATAAATTACTCCAAAATGATGCTGATGTAGTAATTGTGGCTGCAGAAGATTGGCCGCAAATACGTAAGAATTTTTTACAAAATCATGAACTTAACCAACAGCCAAGTGAAAAGAAAGCTTCACCACCAGAAAATCCAGCAGTTGTAGAAGCTAAGAAATTATTTGATTCAGAAATCATTGAATACAAAAAAGATTAAAGCTGTCAGAAATAACATCTTTATCCCTAAAATATCAATATTAGAGTACTTTAGACAGCTCTAATTGTTAACAACAAAAATAAAATATTTTAAAATCAGCAACTTTTAAGAATTAAGAGGTGACTTGATGCAATATCCTAAACCTGTAGCAAATTTAATTGATTCTTATATGAAATTACCCGGCATCGGTGAAAAAACGGCCGTTCGCTTGGCTTTTTTTACAATTGGCATGGATAACCAAGATGTCCAGGAATTTGCTACTAGTCTCAAAGCAGTTAAAACTCAGCTGCAGTATTGTTCCATTTGCGGCAATATTACTGATATAGATCCCTGTGAAATTTGCAGTAATCATCACCGAGATGCTTCTCAAATTTTAGTTGTGGAGCAGCCAAAAGATATTATGGCGATGGAAAACATGCATGGCTATAATGGTTTATATCAGGTATTAGGTGGGGTGTTATCTCCTGTAAATGGTATTGGACCTGACGACTTAAATATTAAGCATCTTTTACATCGTCTCCAAAAAAATACCCAAGTAAAAGAAGTAATTGTGGCCACTAATGCTACGCCTGAGGGCGAAGCAACTGCAATGTATTTAGCCAAATTAATAAAACCTGCCCATATTAAAGTGACTCGTTTGGCCCATGGCCTAGCGGTAGGTGCTGATATTGAATATGCTGATCAGATGACGCTGCAGCGGGCTGTGGAAGGTCGACAGCAGCTTTAATAATAAAAGAGTAATGCAACTCTAAAATATTCGAGGATAATATGAAGACAAAAATTGCGGTATTAGGTGCAGGTTCGTGGGGCAGTATCTTGGCTAGTGTTTTAGTACAAAATGGTCAAGATGTGATTTTATGGACTCGCCATCAAAGTCAAGCAGATGAGTTAAATATTCAGCACACCAATCAGCGTTATATGGGAGACTATCAATATCCCTCTGCCTTGACAGCGACAACTAGTCTGGCACAAGCACTAAAGGGAGTGGAGGTAGTCTTATTTACTGTACCCACACCAGCCATTCGTTCAGTAGCCCAACAAGTAGTACCTATTTTAAAAACTCAAAAGTTGCAGCCTTTAATCATTCATGCCAGTAAAGGCCTTGAACAAAAGACTCATTTACGAATTTCAGAAATTTTAACTTTGGTTATGCCTTTTGACTGTCGGCGAGCGATTGTGGCACTTTCGGGTCCAAGTCATGCAGAAGAAGTTGCTAAAAAAGATATTACGCTGATTACTGCCGCTAGTCAGAATTTAGCGGCAGCTCAATATGTACAAAAGTTATTTATGAATAATTATTTTCGTGTTTATACAAATACTGATTTAATTGGGGTCGAGTTAGGGGCAGCTTTTAAAAATGTTATTGCCCTAGGGGCTGGTGCTTTACACGGTCTGGGTTATGGTGATGACGCAAAAGCGGCCTTAATGACACGTGGATTGGCAGAAATATCCCGTTTAGGAGTAGCAATGGGAGCCCAGCCACTGACTTTTGTTGGTCTTTCTGGTGTTGGTGATTTAATTGTTACCTGCACTAGTGTCCATTCGCGCAATTGGCGGGCTGGAAATCAATTAGGACAAGGAAAAAAGTTGGCAGATGTCGTGACTGAGATGGGTATGGTTATTGAAGGTGTTAAAACTTGTCAATCAGCTTATGAATTAGCGCGTCAACAACAAATTGAGATGCCAATTACTGAAGCTATTTATCATGTCTTATATGAGCAAGCAGATATTAAAGCTGAGGTAGCTGAATTAATGCAGCGTGAAGGTAAATCTGAAACTTACCAATAGGAAGATAATTAATCCGTTACAACACTTGCTTTTTTATCTATAGACATCCTTTAATTTTAGGGGGTGTAGGGCTAAGCTTTAAAAACCAATAGGAGACTTAAAAATTAAATTTTTTAGATACTTGCCTAAGGTCAAGTTATTGTCAGGTATTTTTTTGAAAAGTTTCCCAATTTGTCTTATCTGATGAATATTTTAGCTAGCGGCAATATAAACGACTTTTGTCTCTGCCTTGCTTTTTTAGTACAATAAGTTAAGGAATGATTAAAAGGAAAGTAGGCTAAAAATTGACGGGTATTTTTATTTCGTTAGAAGGTCCTGATGGCTCCGGGAAATCCACCGCGGCCAGACATTTAGAGGATAAACTGCAGCAGTTAAGCAATCAAGAAGTGATTTTAACGCGAGAGCCTGGGGGCAGTGCTATTTCTGAACAGATTCGCCAAATTATTTTGGATGTTCATAATACATCTATGGATGCTCGTACGGAAGCACTTTTATATGCTGCGAGCCGCCGCCAGCATTTAGTAGATGTTATTGAGCCGGCGCTCAAGGCTAATAAAATTGTGTTGAGTGATCGCTATGTAGATAGCTCCGTTGCTTATCAAGGGGCAGGTCGGCAAATAGGCTTAGAAAAAGTTTGGAATTTGAACTTATTTGCGATTGACCAGCTATTGCCGCAATTAACTTTGTATTTTGATATTGAGCCTGAGGTCGGTTTAAAACGGATTCAACAAAGCCGGCAGCAGGCACAGGATCGCTTAGAAAAAGAGCAATTGGCTTTTCATCAACGTGTAGCAGCTGCTTACCAGAGTTTATGCCAGCAATTTCCTGAACGAATAGTTGCTATCGATGCTAACCAATCCCCCCAACAAGTGGTTCAGTCCTGTTTAGATGTGATTATGCAGCGCTTTAATTTAGGAGAATAACAATGAAGTTAATAATTGCTTTTGTGCAAGATAAAGATTGTAGTAAATTAATTAAGGCTTTGAATCAGGCACAATTTCGTTCGACGCGCTTAGCCACTAGCGGTGGTTTTTTAAAGCGTGGCAACTCTACTTTATTATTAGGAGTTGAAGATGAACAAGTCGACGCGGTTTTAACTATTATTAAAGAAAATTCTTCGACGCGTAAAGAATATTCTACAAGTTCGATGGCAACTAATATGTTAGGTGAAATGCCTAACCACCCGATTGAAGTTTTAGTAGGGGGAGCAACAGTATTAGTTGCTCCTTTAGAAAAGATGGTTCATTTTTAATGACGACACTTATCTCGGAGCAAAAGCAGGCTACTCAAGAAATTGCACAAGCAATTGCCCATCAACGCGTATCACATGCTTATCTTTTAACGGGGGCTGATCAGCTACAAACACACCAATTAGGGATTTGGTTTTGCCAAGCATTATTTTGTCAGCATTCACAAGCGGGATACCCCTGCTTAAAATGTAATCATTGCCGGCGCATAGCTCAAGGAGATTTTCCTGATGTTGTTAGTTTACAGACTGATAAAAAAAGCTTAGGTGTTGATGATATTCGTGCATTAAAACTTGAAATGGGTCAAAGCGGTATTGAAAGTAACCATCGGGCGTGTCTGATTAAGGATGCACAAAAGCTAACAATAGCAGCTGAAAATAGTTTGTTAAAATTTTTAGAAGATCCTGCTGGTCCTGTTACTACAATTTTATTAGCGGAAACTACAAGTGCTTTTTTACCGACAATTTTATCGCGAGTACAAATTATCCAATTAACAGCTAATGGTGATCAAAGTTTAGCCCAAAATTTGCAAGCCCAAGGATATTCTGCTAACGATATTGAATTAATTCAACGCTTGCATTTAGAAAATCTTCTCTTAGAAGGGATGTCGGCCGCGCATTTTGCAAAGGTCAAAGCACAAGCTCGTTCATGGTTTGAATTAGTTTTAACTAAACCCCAGCAGGCTTTTGTGTCCGTAGCTGCCTCAGTGCTGCCACTCATTGATAATCAAGTTCAGCAACAGATATTTATGAGCTTATTGGAAGGACAATTTTCCCAATATCTTAATCAGCAGGTAACTCAAGCCCGTTCATTAGTCCGGGCTCGGAGATTGACAGAACAGTTTCTCCATGCCCAAAGACTTTGGCAAGCCAATGTTAGTTTTGAAAATTGTTTAGAACAGCTGGCTTTAAAAGTTGATTTTATTAGTAAAGGAAGTTAAGCATGGTACAAAAAGATTATTATGCTAAATTTGCAGCTTTACAAGATGTTGCCCAAGATTTAACGCATGAGTTAGCGGCAATGAAAGAAGATATTTCTCATGTTTTAGAAGAGAATGCGGAATTAAAAATTGAAAATGAACATTTGCGTTCCCGCTTAGCCGAATTGGATGCCAAAAAAGAAACTGAACTACCGGAATCTCGGCGAACTTTAGAAAAGCTGTACGAACAAGGTTTTCATGTTTGTACGGTATTATATGGAGCGCATCGGGAAAATAATGAAGAATGTGCTTTTTGTTTGGACGTTATTTATGGAGATCGTAAGCAACAATGATTACAGAGATGAAAAGTTTTACCCCATCAAAAACAGGTTGTTTATATTTAGTACCTACACCTATTGGTAATTTAGATGATATGAGCGTTCGGGCAGTAAAGACCTTGCAAAAAGTCGATTTAATTGCGGCTGAGGATACTCGAAACACGCAAAAATTATTAAATCATTTTGATATTCATACTAAGCAAATTAGCTTTCATGAACATAATACCCAACAGCGCTTACCGGAATTAATAGCCAAATTGCAAGAAGGACTTAATTTGGCTCAAGTTAGCGACGCGGGAATGCCCTCCATTAGTGATCCCGGACAGGAATTGGTTGCTGCTTGTGTGCAAAAACATATTACTGTTGTTCCTTTACCGGGTCCTAATGCCGCTTTGACTGCTTTAATTGCTTCGGGTATTAAGCCACAGCCGTTTTATTTTTATGGTTTTTTACCACGCAAAACCAAGGCTCAACAAGAAGCACTTCAAAAATTGGGTCAATTAGAAGCCACCTTTATTTTATATGAATCACCTTATCGCATTAAAAAAACTGTTGCTGCTTTAAGTGCCTTTTTAAGTCCTCAGCGACAAGTTGCCTTGGCACGGGAATTAACTAAAATCCATGAAGCTTTTTTGCGGGGAACTTTAGCACAGCTTGAAGAATATTTTGCTAGTCATGAACCTCGCGGCGAGTATGTCATAATTGTGCAAGGACGATCTTTAGAACCAACGGCTGTGGAAATTACTGCAGAGCAAATGTGTAAGGAGATTGAAGAATTAGTACAAACGGGAAAAAAGCCAAATCTGGCTATTAAAACGGTTGCACAAAAATATCAGCGTTCCCGGCAAGATGTTTATAATATATATCATGGATTGGAAGAAAAAAATGAATAAACAATATACAGAAACCCAAGTAGTTCCTTTTTATAATACGAATGCTACTGGTAATATGAATATTTCCGCCTTGCTTAATGAGATGCTTTTAGTTTCAGAGCATCAATTACATGCTGCCCAAATTGATTCACAGCAAATGGTGGAACGGGGTATTGGCTGGGTGGTTACTAAATATCATCTGGAAGTGCAAAGAATGCCCCGTTTAAATGACCAAATAAAAATTATTACCCAAGCTGATAGCTATAATAAATTCTTTTGTTATCGTTCTTTTAGAGTATTGGATCATAATAACCAAGAATTATTAAGTTTATTGAGTAATTGGGTGATGATGGATATTCAAAAGCGCAAGATGATTCCAATAGTTCCAGAAGTTATGGAGAAGATTGAATGCCCGTATTCAACTGATATTGCCCATTTTCCGCGTGTTCCTCGTTTTAAATTTCAAGAGCCTACGCGTGAATATCAAACTCGGTTTTTTGATATTGATGTTAATGGACATGTTAATAATTCTATCTATTTAGATTGGATGCTGGACCCGTTAGGGCGCGACTTTTTAATGCATCATCAACTAAGAACTTTAGATATTAAGTACGAACGTGAAGTAGCTTACGGTCAAAATGTACAAAGTTTCGTGCAGTTGGAGCAGTTAGTTTCGCATCACCAAATTATGGCGGGCGGAAAAATCAATGCTCAAGCCCAAATTGAGTGGCAATGATTAAACTAAATACTTAAATGCAGAGTAACCATCCATGTTGTTTTAAAAAGATGTTGTTAGTTGTTTAGCGTTTTCCCTGCCATTCTTGAAAGAATTGTTCTAAGAATGTTTGCATAAAATCTTGACGTCTTAAGGCCGCCTTTTTACCAGCTGCTGTGTTCATTAAATTTGGAAGATATTGTAATTTTTCATAAAAATGATTAATGGTAGTGGTTGGGTGGTGGCGATATTGCTGGTGTGTGGTCAGCTTTGATGGAGCAACTTGGATCATAAATTGGCTGGTAGTGACTGCCACCATAAGCAAAGGCTCGCGCAATGCCAATAGCTCCCAATGCATCCAGACGATCAGCATCTTGTACATATTGACCAAATAAGGGTAATTGTTGTTGCTGTTGCAGATTTTTAGAAAAAGATAGTTGAGTGATGGTTTGAATAATTTGTTTTTGTTCATTATTATTAAAACCGACAGTTACTAATAATTGCTGAATAGTTTGAAGAGAATTTTTGGGATGAGCAACTACTTTTTCGTCAATAGTATCATGAAGATAACTAGCCGCAATTAAGGTATTGCTGACTGGTTGATGGGGAAAATCTTGCTGCCAAAGATTTTGAGCTGTTTGAGCTACTCGCTGGGCATGATAAAAATCGTGACCGCTTGTGTCATTTTCCATCATTTTTTGCGCATAATTTTTAACGATTGTTAGATCCATTGTTTTCACCTCAAAATCATCATAACAAATATCGATAATTAAGGAGTAAATTCATGACAAATTCTGAAATATTAGTTACTACAACCGAAAAAATTCCCGGTCATAATTATGAAATTATTGGCGAAGTTTTCGGTTTAACCACTCAATCGAAAAACATGTTTAGCGATATGGGCGCCGGTTTAAAAAGTATTGTGGGCGGTGAAATTAAGGCTTATACTAAAATGTCTCACGAAGCTCGTGATAAGGCTATAGAACGTTTGCGGGAAGCAGCTGTTGAGCAAAATGCTGATGCGGTGGTGATGATGCGCTTTGATTCTAGTTCAATGAGTAATGATATGCAATCGGTAGTGGCTTATGGGACGGCAGTACGTTTTATTGACTAATCAAGTTGACTGTTAATTTTGAAACGCTTAAACTAACCTTGAATGACTCGCTTAAAAGGAGTATAGAAAATGCAAAATAACGTCGTGGCTTGTCCAAATTGCGGCAACTATGTAGCTGCTAATTCATCTGTCTGTCCTTATTGCGGAGCTAACTTGACTAATCCTAATTACGGATATAACAATCCTTCTAATTCACCTAAACCAACTAATAGTTATGCTCCCTTACAGGATAATAAATCTAATTCTAAAACCAATTCATCCAAAACTCCTGTCTTGGAGCCTTTTTCTTTAATTGGTATTTTAACTGGAGTGCTGTCTTTAATTGCCCAATTTGGCGGCATTTTAGGCAGTGGAGCTATTGTATTTTCTGCTTTAGCATTGAATAAGCATGTTCAAGGTAAAGATAAAGTGCTAGCAATTACAGGGATTATCTTAGGAATTGTAAGCTTAATTTGTTTTGTGTTGGAATTAATTTATTTAAGCCATACTTTTTCTTCTTTGATCCATTTAATGAATAATTTACGCAGTACAGTGCAACAATTGATTAATCATTAATTTTAGGAGTACAAGTTGAGCAAAATTTTTTTAATTGAAGATAATCCTCAAATTTTACAAGCAATGCAGCAGGCCTTGATAAAGTGGCAGTATGAAAGTTATTGCGTTCAAGATTGGCAGCAATTAGATTTACAAGTGCAGCAATTACGGCCTGATTTAATTGTTATGGATATAACTTTGCCCGTCTTTGATGGCTTTTATTGGACGAAGAAGATTCGGACTTTTTCACAAGTGCCGATTATCTTTGTTTCGGCCGCTCAAATGGATCCGAATGCTGTGCGGGCCATCGCTACTGGTGCAGATGATTATTTGGTTAAACCTTTTTCAATGGAGGTTTTTATTTCTAAAATTCAGGCTATTTTGCGGCGGACGCAACAGAGTTTTGCAGAAGAGCTAAATTTTGAAGATTATCGGCTCAATATGTTGACCAATGAGCTTCATTATCAGCAGCAGATAGTTAAATTAACTCCCACCGAAGGCTTACTTCTGAAATTATTTTTCTTGCAGCCACAACAAACTCTCTCTAAAGAAGTTTTGCGTCAGAAAATTTGGCAAAGTGGTGAATTTATTGATGACGCGGTTTTGAATGTTAATATGAGCCGATTGCGTAACAAGATTGCGCCCCTTAATTTGAAAAATCGCTTAATTACTGAACGCGGTCACGGATACCGCTTATGTTGATGACGTTTTTACATTTATTATTCAAACAATGGCCTTGGGCAGTGGCCTATGGTGGTTTTTTTATAGTTTTAACGGGAGTTTTTATAATTTATAATTTACCTTTATTGGTAATTGCAGATTTGCTGCGGTATACATGGTTTATAGCGGTAGGGATTTTAGGATTGCGAGCGCAGCTGCAAGCCTACCAGCTTAGACGCTTACAGCAATTACAACGACAAAAAATCATCCCCCGCCAAAAATTTCAACATCCCATATTACAAGCTTATAGTCAGGCGTTACATGATTTAAGCATTCGCAATGTAAAAAGCCAACAAGTAGCACTAAAGCAAGCCCAACAGCGTCAAGATTATTTAATGAATTGGAGTCACGAAATGAAGACTCCGTTAATGGCTTTGGGGACTTTAACGGAAAATCAAACTCAAATTTCTAGTGAGCAAGTTCAGCCACAATTGGCTTTATTGCAAAACCAAATCGATTTATTACTAAGCTATGAGCGTTTGGCTGATTTTAATCATGATTTAGATTTTCAGTGGCAAAATCTTAATACTTTGATTCAACCTATCATGCAAAAGTATGCAGTCTTTTTTGCGCATAAGCATTTACGATTTCAAGCACAGAACACATCAGTGCAATTTTTGACGGATTCTAAGTGGTTGACGGTGGTTTTGGAACAGATTATTTTTAATGCCATTAAATATTCGCAGCCCCAACAACAAATTATCTTGCGTGTTCATCAAAATCAAATTAGTATTCATGATCAAGGTATCGGAATTGCGAGTGCAGATTTGCCGCGGGTATTTGAGCCAGGATTTACAGGTCATAACGGCCGCCAACAGCAAGTAGCAACTGGAATGGGTTTATATTTAGCAAAAAGTATTTGTGACCAATTAAGTATTAAATTAGTCTTAACTTCTGCCCCTCATCAGGGTACGACGGCAACTTTGACTTTTGCACCACAGCAAATTCAATTAAATAACAAATTGTAAGGTTCCTAACTGGACTGTAACTAGTTTCCGGTTAGGACTTTTTTTATACTGAATGTAATAAAAGGAGGAGTTAAATATGACATTATTAACTTTGCAACACGTTCGGCGGATCTTTGCTGGAAATAAAAATAACCAAGTTATGGCCTTGAAAAATATTTCTTTAGAAGTTGAGGCCGGTGATTATGTCGCTATTATGGGAGAATCAGGGGCAGGCAAGACTACCCTATTAAATATAATTGCAACTTTAGACCAAGCCAGCAGTGGCCAAATTATTCTGAATGGTCATGACTTGAGTCAATTACCAGAAAAAGATGCTGCTAAGTTTCGGCGCCAACATTTAGGATTCGTGTTTCAAAATTTTAACTTACTGGATACTTTTAACAATCAGGATAATATTTTTTTACCATTAGTTTTGGATCGGAAGCCTTTAGAGATTATGCAGCAGCGTTTGTTACCTCTAGCAGCTCAATTAGAGATTACTGAGATTTTACAGCGTTATCCTTATGAAATCTCTGGCGGTCAGCGCCAGCGCGTAGCTGCTGCTAGAGCCTTGATTACACATCCGGAGTTATTATTGGCCGATGAGCCTACGGGAGCTTTAGATTCGCAAAATTCGCAACGTTTATTACAAATTTTTGATCAAATTAATCAAGCTGGACAAACTATTTTAATGGTCACTCATAGCGCAGCTACGGCAGCTCATTCGAAACGGACACTTTTTATTAAAGATGGAATTATCTATCATGAATTATTTCGTGGTCAGCAAAGTGAAGCACAATATTTACAAAAAATAAATGATAGTTTGACGGCCTTAGTCATGGCGGGAGGTGATTAATAATGATTCATTTGAAATTAGCCTGGAGTAGTCTTAAACGCTATCGCCAGCAATATGGACTCTTTGTTTTGGCAACTGCAATTTTAGTGGCTTTAAATTTTATCTTTTTATCGCTTTTAGGTAATAGCTCTTTAATCCATAATAATTACGGGCGCTATTTACTCATTATTACCCGTTTATGCTTATATTTTTCCATGTTGCTATCAGCAATTTTTATGTTTTATGTGAATAGTTTTTTAATGAAGCAACGCGACCAAGAATTGGGATTATTTAACATTTTAGGTTTAACCCGAAGTAATTTACGTAGTATTCTTCTGTTAGAGAATTTACTACTTTATTTAGGAACTGTTATTTTAGGCTTATTATTTGGCAGCAGCTTTTTGAAGTTAGCTTTTTTGGCTTTAAATAAGCTCATGCATAATCAAACTATTACTGAACAATGGGTAGGCGCAGCTTTTATTAAAACGATAATTATTATTGCTGCTTTCTTTGTCCTATTATCATTATATGATTTAGGGCGTTTACGCAAAGTTAAGCCAATTAATCTCTGGCAGCAAGCTAGTAAGGGAGAAAAAGAGCCCAAAAATCATAATATTTTAGCAATACTAGGGGTTTTAATTCTGGGGCTAGGTTATTATATTGCGGTCACAGTGCGACCTACGGCTAACAGTATCTTGCAATTCACATTAGCAGTTTTTTTAGTAGTCATTGGAACGTATTTAGTTTTTATTGCCTTTAGTATTAGTGTGTTAAAGTTTTTGCGTCATCGGCAGCATTTTTATTATCAGCCTCAGCATTTTATTTCCATATCAGGAATGCTCTACCGCATGAAACAAAATGGGGCGGGACTAGCTTCTATCTGCTTGTTATGTACTGCTATTTTAGTAACAATGTTTACCACGGTCAGTATGTATTCAGGTATTCAAGATATTTTAAAAACTTGGAATCCTTATGATGTAATGATTATGTCCAAATCACCCTTAACTAAAATTGAACAACAACAAATTGAAGCCGTTGGGCACCAAAACAACATTAAATTAGGCGCACAGCACCAAATGCAAATGACCACTCCAACTTTTGGTAAATTAACTAAAACTAAATTTCAAAAAGGAAATCTAAATTCTGCTACGCATCAATTATCAACTTTAACTCTAGCTGATTATAACCGAATGCAGCACCAACATATACGCTTAAATGACCGACAGGTTTTATTATATTCACCAGATGTAAGTTATAAAACCAGCAGTTTAATAATTGGCCAACAGAAATATGCAGTTCGGCAAATATCTCGCTTTAATCTCTTTTTTAATTATCAGCATGGGATTTTTACACCAGTGTTTATTGTAGCGGCTAACCGCCAGATTGCTCAGCAAATTAACCCACAACGCTGGTTAAATGTGACAGGATTTGACACACAAGGGCCACATCAATTACAATTTGCTCAACAGCTACAAGAAAAATTACACTTAGATAACGCTAATTATACCGCCTTGACTATCAACTCTAGATTTTTTAATACTTTATTTGGTTCCTTCTTGTTCTTAGGAATTATTATCAGCTTGGCAATGATTCTTACTACGGCACTTTTACTATATTATAAACAAATTGCTGAAGGTTATGCTGATCGGGGACGCTTTCAAACTATGCAACAAGTGGGCTTGAGCCGTCAGGAAAGCCGCAGGGCTATTCATAGTCAAGTGCTTACGGTTTTTTATTTACCAGTGATAGGTGCGATTATTAATCTGGCTTTTGCCACACCAGCAATTATTAATGTTTTAAAAACATTTAGTGTTTATAATGTTAAGATTTTGATAATGGTAGGGGCAATAACATTAATCTGCTTATGCACAGTGTATACACTTTTATATAGTCTCACGACCAAAGTTTATGAACACTTAGTACATGCTTAAAACTATTCTCGCTTAACTAGCAGTTGAAACAGTTAGCTCTATCAGTGATACAGTGGAGTGGTGACTGTTATCACGTAGCTTAATCCATGCTAATTTCCTCCTAAGCTTAGTATATCTAGCTTAGGAGGAAATTTTTTTGCACATTATTAGTAGTAATTATTTTTTAATTTGAGAATTCATTTTAGGAAAAACTATCTCGACTGAGTTATTTTTGTCTTTGGAGAGGATATAGCCTAGTCCTTCGGTAAAGCTCTTAATTTGGCGCATAAGAAAATCATTATCTTCATTTTGCATATAATCACCTCCTTATTAAATTATAACAAATTTTGTTAACAAGTATGTATCTTTGATAAATTGTATCTGGTAAAATTAAGAGTATTTAATACATATTCTGAGGAGGTCTTTATGCTTTCAATCGCACACTTAAGTAAGAAATTTGGAAATGTTCAAGCATTAGATGATGTTAATTTTGTCATTCAGCCTGGGCAAATAATGGGGTTAATTGGACAAAATGGTGCGGGAAAGACTACAACTTTTCATAGTATTTTGAATTTTATTCGTTATGATGGCCAAATTGCTTGGAAAAAGCAAAAAATTACGGAAGAAGTTTTTAATGAGATTGGATATTTGCCGGAAGAACGCAGCTTGATGCCAAAGCTAACAATTGAAGAACAGATCGTTTATCTGGCTCAATTAAAGGGCAAAACTGCCAAAGAAATTCGCCCACAAATTGATGATTGGTTAGAACGCTTTGCTGTAAAGGGCAAAAAGTCTGATAAAATTAAATCTTTGTCAAAAGGTAATCAACAAAAAGTGCAGCTGATCTGCACCTTAATACATCAACCACGCTTAATTATCTTAGATGAGCCTTTTAGTGGATTAGATCCTGTTAATTCTGATCTTTTAAAGCAAGCAGTATTAGCAGCTAAACAACAGCAAGCGACAATCATCTTTTCTAGTCATGATATGGCTAATGTGGAAGAAATTTGTGATACCTTACTCATGCTCAAGAATGGTCATGTAGTTTTAAATGGTGAATTAGAGACAGTGCGTAATTCTTTTGGCAAAACGCAAATCTATGTTAAAACTCCCAAAACCCAAGAGCAACTTCAACAGCTGCCACATGTGCAGTCCGTTATTCATCAAAAGGGTCAAGAATATCTGCTGCAAATTGCTGATGAAACTCATGGTCCCGAAGTTTTTGCGGCATTAACTAACGGCCACTATATTGAAGAATTTCGGCAACAGCCGCCAACTTTAGATGAAATTTTTCGGATGGAAGCAGGTGCAGATAATGAATAAATTATGGATTGTAGTTAAACATACCTATTTCCAACAAATTAAGACTTGGTCATTTTTAATTTTAATCTTGGGTCCTTTTTTATTTGTGGGTATCAGTGCCTTGAGCGGGTTTGTAAGTAATAATGCGTCTGAAGATAAGGTGGCTGTGGTGAGTAAGCAGCCGCAATTACGTCAGCAATTTATTAAGGAGTATTCCCAATCAATTGATTCGAAAATTAAAACCGTCAAAGTAGCACAACATAAATTTGCTAAAAAAGATATAGATGGTTATCTCACTTTAAATTTACAAGATAACCAAATTAGGGCGGTTTATCATGGCAATCAAGAACCAGATTCAGAATTTGAACAAGCGGTTAAGGGATATCTGCAGAGAATCCAAATCCAACTTAATATGCAACAGGCACAATTATCTTCTACGCAAATCCAACATTTACAACAACAGCCACATTATCAAAAAGTTATTGCTAAAAATAAACAGGGCGAAAAAATAATTAAATTAATGGCTTTTTATCTTATAATTTTTGTATTTATGATGATAACTTTGAATTATTCTAGTGTTACAGCCCAAGATATTGCGACAGAAAAGGGTACAAAAATTATGGAAATTATTTTTTCCAGCACTCAAGCCAACAAATATTTTTTCGGCAAAATTTTAGGAATATTTTTAGTTGTCCTTACACAATTAGTCATTTATCTATTTGGAGGCTGGGGTGGATATGTTTGGGCGCAACATGTTCCAGTGACAGCAGCTTTTATGAAAGACAACCAGCAAATGATTAACAAAATTATTGGCAGTTTGTTAAACATTAATTTGCTATTTATGTTATTAGGAATAATACTCTATATTATTCTAGCGGCTTTCGCAGGAGCACTCGTGGTAAAAGCTGAAGATTCTTCTAAAGCAGCGCAATCCATAAGTTATTTAGCATTCTTTGCTATGATTTTAGCGTTGGTCTTTCAAAGCCATCCTGAGCAACCCTTAGCTAAAATTTTATCTTATGTACCATTTATTTCTTCTTATATTATGCCCGTTAGAATTATCAATGGTGCAGTCAGCAATTTAGAAATAGGGATTTCTTTAGTGATTTTAATTGTCAGTATTGTGGTGTTTATGCTCTACATTAGTAAAATCTATCAAGGTGTTATACTTCAAACTGATGATACTAATTTTTGGAAGAGATTTAAACGGGGATTATCCTATCATCGCTAAAATGAGGTATAAATTGCAGACTTTTGCTTTGTGATAGTTGTTAATGTTCATATATTATTAAATTAAGAGGTTAAGACAATTTTTTTGTCCCTCTTTTTTTATTTATTTTTGAAAACTTTTCTTAAATAATGCTAAGATAAATGCTGTGTGTCACTTTATATTTGTAGGAGGCAACATTTTTATGACAGAAGATCGAGCAAAGCCGCAGTTTCATCTTTCTAAAAAGCATCACATGACTATTCATTGGAAAGATTATATAACTGATGACAATATTAGTGCGACTGAAGCTAGCATTAATGAACGTTCAGGAGTAGTAGGACGAGTGGGGATTATGCTTTTGTCGTGTGGCACAGGTGCTTGGCGGGTAAGAGATGCTATGAATACCGTAGCACGAGCTTTAAATCTGACTTGCTCAGCAGAAGTTGGTCTTTTAACCATTTCTTACACTTGTTTTAGCCAAAATTTAAGTCATTCGCAAGTTTTAACCTTACCTAAAAGCGGCGTCAATACTGACAAATTGAGTCAAATGGAAAATTTTGTCAATAATTTTAATCTTGAGTGTCGACATTTAACAATTCGACAGATACATTTGCAGTTAGACAAAATTCAGCATCGTCCAGGTCATTATTCAGCTGGACAGGCGGCTTTGGCGGCAGCCATCGCCTGCAGTGCCTTTGTTTTTTTACTTGGCGGTGGTTTAGTTGAAATGTTGTGTTGCTTTGTGGGAGCAGGAATGGGCAACTTGATCCGTAAAGAAATGACTAATCGCAGTATTACTTTATTGGCTGATATTTCTGTAAGTGTAGCGGTTGCTTGTCTAGCTTATTTAGGGTGCTTTAAGTTATTGGAAGTGTTCTTTGGTATTTCATTACAGCATGAAGCTGGCTATATTGGAGCGATGTTGTTTGTGATACCCGGTTTTCCTTTTATTACCAGCATGCTAGACATGTCAAAATTAGATATGAAGTCGGGACTGGAACGCTTAGCTTATGCTTTGACAATTATTATTACTGCTACTTTAGTGGGGTGGTTAGTGGCTCTCACAGTTCATTTACGTCCTAAAAATTTTTTGCCATTAAATTTGAGTCCCCTTTTAATGTTGTTATTACGTTTACCAGCTAGCTTTTTTGGTGTATATGGATTTTCTATTATGTTTAATAGTCCGCGCAAGATGGCCTTTTGGGCGGGGATATTAGGAGCTTTAGGTAACACTTTACGTTTGGAACTGGTTGACTTGACTCATATTCCAGCTGGAGCTGCAGCCTTTGCGGGAGCGTTTTTAGCAGGGATTTTAGCATCAGCTGTCAATAAAAAACATGGCTATCCGCGGATTTCTCTAACTGTTCCCGCGATTGTTATTATGATACCGGGATTATATATTTATCGGGGCGTTTATAGTATCGGTATTAATGCTATTGGTGTTGGTGCTTTGTGGCTGTCCAAGGCTGCGATGATTATCATGTTTATTCCTTTAGGATTATTCGTTGCGCGGGTTTTGCTGGATAAAAAATGGCGCTATTGTGATTAGGAGCGATTATGAAAAAATTAGATTTTAGGTTAATTATAAAAACCTTAATAAAGATTTTTTTAATGACATTCGTCTGGCTGTTGGTTTCAGAAATTGCTGGCGATATCATCTTAAGTATTAATCATAGATCAGAGAATTGGTTCACGATGGTATGTGAACTAATGCTAGAAATAGTTGCTATTGGTTTAATGTATCTAGCTTATGAAAAACATCCTCAAATTTGGGCTTTTCCTAAAGAGAATTGGCACCATCAATACTTCCAAGGTTTTGGTTTGGGAATTTTCTGGTTTGCACTTGCTTGGCTAACATGTGTATTTTTAGGCGGTTTTAAGGTGCAGTGGATTTTTAAATTTAATAATTTGGGGTGGCTGATTTTATTTTTAGTTGGCTTTATGATTCAAAGCATGTTTGAAGAGTTATTATGTCGGGGTTACGTAATGGGTAAGCTATTAGAACTACATTTGCCTAAAACTGCTCTCATCTTTAATTCTTTATTATTTATGTTTATGCACATTGGTAACGATGGGTTTAGCTGGCTAGCAGTTTTAGATTTATTATTTTTTGCTTTGACGATGTCTTTAATCCGCTTGCAAACACAGAACCTTTGGTTTGTGGGTTCATTTCATGCTGCGTGGAATTTTGCTGAAGGGGTGTTATTTGGCACTTCAGTTTCAGGGACTCCTAAGCAAGCAATTGTTTTTAATTCTATTACTGTTCCACATAAATACTTAAGTAATGGTGGAATTTTTGGGGTTGAAGGCAGTTTGGTAAGTGTTATTTTTGATGGTATTTTATTATTAATAGTAGGATATATTTTTTATCATAGACAAGTGCAAAAATTTTAAAAGCAATCACTATATTATTGTTTTACAATATTTAAATTGTTTGCTACAATAATGAAAACAATAAAGGGATGTGGCTGTTATGAAAGTAATCTCCCAGCTGATTTTAAAATTTTTATTAGTGCTAGCATTTCTGACTGAAGCAGTCGCTATTATTAGTGGAGCGGGAATTGCAGCAGTAGTACTGGTTAAATTTATCAAGCCTTCACTGGTTCATCTGCATGTTGATATTTATGATATTCAAGTCACTGATAAATTATTTGCAGCTGATTTTGGTACTTTTTTGATGTTGCTGATATTAGCCTTGTTATTACTAATAAGCCTTGGTCTGGGTGCAAATTCTTTGCGACAGCTGATTTTTAAAATTCTGCATAAACAATACTTTACCGTAACCAATTTACGTTTAGTGCGCTTAATTTTAGGATGTAGTGGAATGGTCGTAGCAACTCAAATACTATGGCAATTAGAATTACTGCTCCATAATGAGTCTTTAAAATTATCTAATTTAGGGTTAATGTTAATTGTGACAGCAATTATTTATGTTTTAGAGCTGTTATTTGCTCACGGTGTTCAGTTACAATTAGATAACGAATCTTTAATTTAGGTAGGTACAATGATAAAAGTAAATTTAACTAAAGTGATGTTTGATCGTCAGATTTCTTCAAAAGAGTTAGCTCAAAGAATTGGTATTACTCCAGCTAACTTGTCCATTTTAAAGACCGGCAAGGCCCATGGCGTTCGCTTTAATACCTTGGAAAAGCTCTGTGCTGTCTTACAATGTCAACCTGGCGATATTTTAGAATATGTTCCAGACAAACAAAACCCCATCAATAAGTTGAATTGATGGGGTTTTGTTGACTTTGGATAAATTTATAGCAAATAAAAATATTTTGTTAATTATCCCTTTAAAAATTCTAAGACACTGGCGACTTCAGTTTTAACGCCATTAATTAAGGCTTTTTCATCAATAATAAATTTGGGGCTGTGATTAGAATATGGATAGCCTTCTTCAGCGTTTCCGCCACCCAAAAGGAAGAAGCAAAGGGGAGCAACCTTACCATAAGCAGAAAAATCTTCACTAGCACTCATCATAGTTCCATTTGGAACCATTTCTTTGGGTAAGACCTTTAGAGCACTATTTTTAACTAATTGTGAAAGCTTTGGATCATTTACAACGGCAGCATAGGCAAATTGATAGTTTAAATCATAAGTAGCACCATAGGTATCGCAGGTATTTTTAATGATTTTTTTAACTCGCGCAGCAATTGCTTGTCGGGTAGCTTCATTAATGGTTCGTACTGAGCCGCCAATAAAAGCAGTATCAGGTAAAACATTAACAGCAACGCCTGAATGAAATTCACCTACTGTAACTACATTTAAGTCTTTAGGAGGAGTGAAGCGAGAAGTTACTGTATGCAATTGATTAATGATTTCAGTTCCTACCGTAATAGGATCTATACCTTCTTGGGGCATTGATCCGTGGCTGCCGCGGCCTTGGATAGTGAGCTCAAAGGCATCTGCTCCTGTAGTTGCAGGTCCGTCTACCACAACATTGACACTACCAGATTTTAAACCATTCATAATGTGTAAGCCGATAACTGCACCTAAGTCATGTAATTGGCCACTAGCAACAATTTCTTGCGCGCCCCCAGGAACTTGCTCTTCACCAGGCTGAAAAATCACTTGAACACTTCCGTGCAGCTGAGAACGCAAATTCATTAAGACTTTGATACTTGCCAGCAAAATTGCTGTGTGCGTATCATGTCCGCAAGCCTGCATAACTCCCTTATTTTCTGAGGAAAACTCTAGGTTGGTTTCTTCTGTGACAGGTAGGCCATCAATATCCGCTCTTAATAAAATTTTTGGTCCCGGATAATCACCAACAATAGTTCCTAAAACGCTGGTGGGTGTGGGTTGCGTAATCTCAATAGGTCCAAACGATTTCAAAATTTCGATAATGTGGGCACTAGTTTTAAATTCCTTAAAAGATAATTCTGGATATTTATGAAAATGGCGGCGCCATTCAATCATTTGGGTTTGTGGAATAAGTTGAAACCAAGACTGTTCTTCCATTATTTGTTTTGCTCCTTTTAATAAACGCGCTGGCCTTTTTTGTAAACAGCTTTGTCAGCTTGTTGTAAAGCCTTAATATCTTCTAGTGGATTATTATCTAATACCAAGAAGTCAGCATACTTATTAGGCTCAAGAGTGCCATATTCAGAATCAATTTTCATTAATTTAGATGAATTACGACATGAGGTTAATAGAGCCTCATAATTGCTAAAGCCATGCTCAACCATTAATTCTAATTCGACTGGAGTCATGGAAAAATCATTAAAAGGTGTACCTGCGTCAGTTCCTAAAGTGATTGCTACACCGCGCTCATGAGCATGGGCAATATTTTTACATAAATCATCTAGTGCATCGGCAGCCTTTTTTATTTCCCAATCGGGTAAGATGCCATGTCCATATTCGGGGATTGCCCAATCAGCAACAATAGTTGGTGTTAAATATGTCTTTTGTTGTAACATTAAATCAATTTCTTCATCATTAACATAAAAGCCATGCTCAATAGAATCTACGCCGGCCTTAATAGCATTTAAAATTCCGGGATTGCCTTCGGCGTGGGCTGCTACAATGTTATCTTTGTGATGTGCTTCGTCTACGGCTGCTTGGATTTCGGCTATACTTAGTTGAGGATCATCCATAAAATCATTTTTGGTCATCACACCACCGGTCGCCATAACCTTAATTGCTTTAGCACCAATCTTTTGTCCTTGACGAACAGCCTTGCGCATTTCATCAGGAGAATCAACTAAGTGTCCAAAATTAGGAAAATCACCGTGGCCGCCAGTCATAGAATAGGGACGTCCAGAAGGTAAAATTTCGGGTGCTTTTTCAATAAGGCCCTCAGCAATTAGCTGACTTAAAGTGATATCAATATCATAAGTACTGCCGCATTCACGAATGTAAGTTACACCTGATTTTAAAAGTGTGTGTAAATTCATAACTGCTCTTACAGTAGATGCAATAACATTAGCGCTTGTTCCTCCATCACCAGTTGCGGGATCCATAGTGATGTGAGTATGGCAATTAATAAGACCTGGCATTACATATTTATTAGCTAAATCGACTTTTTGATCAGCTGCTGGAGGATTGCTAGTGCTGGAATCAGTAATCTTTCCTGTTTGATTATCAACTAACATCCATGCTTGTGGTTGTAGTTCTTCTTTATTTCCTGTAAATAATGAAAAATTAAAAAAAAGGGTTTTAGTCATAAAAAATCTCCTTAGTATTAAATGTTTTTAATTAAATATAATAATAATGATTGCTAGAGATAAAGTCAATTTTATTTTAAAAAGTTGTTGACTTATCACTGAAAAATCGATATGATTACGTTAATTTTTTTTAATATTATTAACAGTGAGGGCTTGTCTATGCAATTTATAATCGCATTTTTGGTGGTAATGTTCTTCTTAATGTTAGGTGAGTGGGTTTCTTCATTGACCCATACCTATATTCCTTCAGTTTTTATAACAGCTGCATTATTCGTTTTGGGATTTTGGACGATTTTACCCAAAGACATTGTTGCAACTGCATCTTTTGGCAATAACTTTAGTGCGATTTGCGTCGGCTTGCTGCTTGTTCATTTAGGAACTTTAATGAGTCTTAAAGAACTCTTACAGCAGTGGCGGGCAGTCTGCATAGCTTTATTAGGGGTCTGCGGTACATTGATTTTAACTTTAACTGTGGGCTCATGGATTTTTAATTGGCAGACGGTAGTCGCAGCTGTGCCACCTTTGACGGGGGGATTAGTTTCTGCTTTATTGATGACAAGCGGTTTGAAAGCCCAAGGAATTCAATATTTAGTAGCTTTGCCTGTGTCAATGTTTGTTTTTCATTCACTCTTTGGATATCCGCTAATTTCTTGGCTTTTAAAGCAAGAAGGCCGGCGTTTAGCTAATGAATATCAACAATGTCAAGTTGAAGTATCGTCTTTGACAGATAATAATGGAGACGTTGCTGCACAGGAAAACAATATTTTTAAAAACCTACCACAAAAATATCAAACTGCTGCCTTTATTTTATTTAAAGTTGCTCTGATTGCTCTGTTAAGTAATTGGGTTTCTGTTTTGCTGAAAACTAGCTTGCATATTGATCTCAATTCAAATGTAATTTGCTTAGTTTTTGGGGTATTGGCTCATCAGTTTGGTTTTTTGGAAGCTGATGTTTTAAATAAAGCTGGCGTCTTTAACTGGTTAATGTATGGCTTATTAGCTTACATTTTTGCTCAATTGAGTATTACCACGCCTCACCAAATGGGGACAATTATTGTGCAAATTCTGGTATTGATAGTTCTGGGATTAATAGGGATGTTTATTGCTTCTAGTGTGTTGGCTAAACCCTTTAAAATGACTTGGCAAATGGCCTATGCTTGTTCGCTTACAGCATTATGTGGCTTTCCAGCGGACTACATTATTACATCTGAAGTTTCTCATGAAGTTGCCAATAGTAAGGAAGAAGAAGCTTATCTTTTGGATAATATGATGCCCAAAATGTTAGTTGGTGGCTTTGCAACAGTATCGGTAGCTTCTATTATTATTGCCTCAATTTTCTTGAAATTATTATAATTATCTGAACAATAAGATTAATTTTACGGAGTAAATATTGCTCCGTTTTTTTATGCTTTTAAAAGCTGTTATGATTATGAAAGTTTTTAGTAGTTGTAATTGCTACTTGTTTTTCTAAAAAATTTTATTTAAAATTGACAGTGTGTCACATTAACAGTTTGTAGGATTTTAATAATTAGAAATGGAGAGAAAAATGGTAAGTACAACGTTTCTTAATTTAAAGGATGACAAGCGTCAACGAATTATGCGGGCGCTTTTAACAGAATTTTCTCATTATCCACTACCCCAGGCTCAAGTAGCTCGGATTGTTGAACAAGCGCAAATTGCACGTGGTTCTTTTTATAAATATTTTACAGATTTGATTGATGCTTATGTATACGTTTTACGAAAAGCCTTAGTGCAGATTCATAGTAATTTATCTGAAGAATTAAAGCTAACCTCGCAAGATTCACTAATGGATTTTTGTAATTATACAAGTAGTTTTGCCCTTCAATTAAAAAAATCGCCATGCCGAGAATTTTATCGGTTATTTTGGCAGGAAAATCAATACTATCTCCAAACTCAAGGAATTAAGCTACCTACAGAATTTCAAAGCCTGCAGCAAGTTCCCTTAAGAATTAATAACCATCTATTAAAGAATCGCCATCAAAATCAAGTTCTTATAGAATTATTGCATGAAATAGGACATGCGACTATCAAAAAAATTCTTAATGGACAAAATCCAACCCAAGTTTTGCAGGATATGCAACTAGTTGTAAAAATTATTAGAGCGGGATTACGCTATGAAGAGGAGATATAAAGAATGTTTTTAGCAATTAAGGAAATGAAGCACAATAAATTTCGTTATACGCTCATTGTCATGATGATTATGTTAATTAGTTACTTGATTTTTATTTTAACCAGTTTAGCGACCGGTTTGGCGGATGCTAATCGACAGGCCATCGATACTTGGCACGCGCAAACAATTGTGTTAAATGCCGATGCTGATGGTACTTTGAGAAAGTCCAGTCTGACCACCAAGCAAGCACAACAAATTGGTCAAATAACTTCAAAAGCCGCTTTAGGGGAGCTGGGAGTGACGGCTGTTAAAACTCAAACTCACCATAAGATAGCAGGTGAATTATTAGGAATTAATAAATCTGAATTTATATATCACCAGTTAAAAACCAGCTCTGGACATAAGTTCAAACATAATTTTGAAGCGGTAGTCGATCAAAGCTTTGCCAATAAGGACTATCATCTGGGAGACCGGATTAAAGTCGCTGACAATCTGCCCAAACTTAAGATTGTCGGCTTTACTACAAAAGCTCAGCTAAGTGTGGCTCCAGTTATTTATACTTCTTTATCTACTTGGCGGCAAATAAAGTTTGGTGGTGTGCCTATTGCTTATAGTAGCGCGATTGTGCTGAAGAACAATTCTCATCTAAAACTAGATTCTACTCTTGAGCAATTAAGTATGGCTCAATTTATTAAAAAATTACCGGGTTATCAGGCCCAAAATTTAACTTTTGAATTTATGATTGGATTTTTATTGATTATTACCTTAATTATTATCGCGATTTTTTTGTATATTTTAACAATTCAAAAGTTACCTACTTTTGCAGTCTTGAAAGCTCAAGGAATTCCGACCGGATATTTGCTTAAAAATACTGTTACTCAGGCTTTACTGATTACAGTGGCAGGATTAGTCTGTGGAATAATCTTAGGTATATTAACGGAGATAGCCATGCCAGCCGCTGTACCGATGAGTTTTAATTATCCACTCTTATTAGCGGCAGCTTTGGCTTTATTGATTATGTCCTTATTAGGATCTTTAATTCCAACACGCACCATCAAAAAAATTGATCCAGCAGCAATGATTGGAGGTAATTAAATGGTAGCCATCATGATGAAACACGTTACCAAAACTTATGGACATGATCTCAGTAAAGTGCAAGCTCTCCAAGATATTGATTTTCAAGCTGACTTTGGGCAATTGATTGGAGTAGTGGGTCCGTCAGGATCAGGGAAAAGCACTTTTTTAGAAATTGTCGGAGGCCTTTTAACTCCGACATCTGGGACAATAAAAATTGATAACCAAAGTTATCAAGACTTGTCTGCCTCACAACGTGAAAATCTTCGTCTAAATAAAATTGGTTTTGTATTGCAAGCTTACAACCTAGTTCCATATTTAACGATTAGTGAACAATTTGAATTAGTTAAGCATGTTAAAAAAACAGCTAACATGACCGCAAATGAATTTCAGCAGGTTATTCAACGTTTACAAATTGATCCCTTATTAGATAAATATCCCGAAACTTTGTCCGGAGGTCAGCAACAACGGGCGGCGATTGCGCGGGCATTATTTGCTAATCCACAAATAATATTGGCCGATGAACCAACAGCTGCTTTAGATACTAAGCGAGCTTTTGAAGTGATGGAGATTTTTCGTGATTTAGCTCATAGTACTAAGAAAACAATTATTGTAGTTACTCACGATACGCGTTTAGAAAAATATGTTGATCAACTATATAACATTAATGATGGCAAAATGGAATTTGTACAATAAAAGTTACGCGCTATCAAAAAGCCTGGGGCAATAGTTACCCTAGGCTTTTTTATTTAATTTTTATACTAACTAGTTTTAAATTTAAGCATTAATATAATGAGCTAGTTTTTCCCCTGATAATCCAGCACTTAAACCCACTAGTAATTTAATTCGGGCTTTGGGACCGTTTAGGCCACGGCAAAAAGTGATTCCCATTTTTTGAAGATTAACGCCGCCACCTTCATAATCATAGACCGGTTCAGCAATGCCATTAAAGCAACGTGACACTAAAATAATAGGGATTTGCCGTTGAAGCAATTTTTTAAGAGCAGGTAAAGTTTGTGGTGGTAAATTACCAGCACCTAAGGCCTCAATGACAATACCTTTAGTTGCCTCAGAATCTAGAGCTGCTAATAAGGTGCCATCCATCCCGGCATAAGCTTTAATGAGATAAATATTATTAACGATATTTGTGAGAGGCAAACATTGCCGAGCAATAGTATTTTGAACGTAGGCCACATGCCCATCAGAAATAATACCAATGGGACCAAAAGTTGGTGTCCGAAAAGTAGCTACATTTGTAGTATGAGTTTTGGTTACAAAGCGGGCGGCATGAATTTCATCGTTCATAACGACTACCACTCCTTTATTAACTGACTCCGGAGAACTAGCAACCATGACTGCTGAACGAAAGTTGTAAAGCCCGTCACTTCCAATTTCGTTAGAAGAACGCATTGCACCAGTGATAGCAACCGGCATTTTACTATCAAGTGTCAAATCTAAAAACATTGCTGTTTCTTCCAAAGTATCTGTTCCGTGTGTGATAACCGCACCAAAAAAACCTTCTGCTTGGGCCTGACGGAGACGAAGACTTAACTGAAGCATATGGTCTGGATCCATATGCGGCGAAGGTAAATTGAATATTTCTTCAGTAATTAATTCTAGATTAGCTTGATTTGATAAGGTTAAAGATGTTAACGGATTTTTTTCATTAGGCTTAACTTTACCGGTTTTATCCTCCGACATTGAAATAGTGCCGCCTGTATGCAAAATTAATATTTTTTTAGTCAATTGATTTACCACCCTTTTTCTAATTAAGCTGATTTTACCATTATCTTAATAATTTGTGATAAGGTTGTCACGTATTAAAATCTGGGGTAGGCAATAAAGCGTTAAGTTCTGGTGGAACGGAATGTGAACACCAGAAGAAAAGAAGTTCATCTTCTTGCGATTTTATAGCCGCATTCGCCACGATTAGTGGCAGCTCCACTAAGGGGATGCTGAAAATGAACAAGATTCAATCAATGAGCAAAACTATGTCTCTCACATGGTTGGCGGTGTTAATGGCTTTACAAATGGTGTTAGGCCGCATTCATGTAGGGCCTAGTTTTTTGAAGGTAGGCTTTGGCTTTATTGCAACAGCCTTAATTGGTTACTATTTTGGTCCGTATAAATCAATGTTAGTAGGATTTATCAGTGATGTAGTTACTAATTCATTATTTCCAGATGGAGTATTTTTCTGGGGTTTCACTCTCTCTGCTATAGTAGGAGGATTTATTTATGGAGGGATGCTTTATCAAAAACCAATCACCATTAAACGCATTTTTCTTACAACTTTGATTGTTATTTTAGTAGTTGATCTAGGATTAAATACTTGGTGGGTTAGTATTTTAGGTAAAATTGAATTTACAGCAATGTTTTGGGTTCGAATTTGGAAAGAAATATTATTTATACCAATTCAAACAATTATTTTAACAACAGTCTTCAAATGGCTAAAACAGCATAATTTTGATTAGTTTAGACTCTAACTAACCACTTCCAGAGCGCAAGCTCTTTTTTATTGGTTGAAAATAGTTTCTCATAATAAATGTGCTACAATATGAAAGGAATAAGGAGAAAAACATGAAATTATTAGCAATTGATACTTCGAATGCGCCTTTAATTGTAGCCGCTGCACATGATAACAAGATTTTGGCTCAGTTTAGCAATATCAATCAAAAGGCCCATAGTGCCGACTTGATGCCGGCTATTCAGACAGTTACTAAACAGGCTGGCTGGCAGCCCAATGAGATTGATCGTTTTGTTGTGGCTCAAGGTCCAGGGTCATTTACAGGTGTAAGAATTGCAGTGACGGCAGCTAAAATGTTGGCTTGGACTTTAAATAAAGAGCTTGTAGGAATTTCTAGTCTGCAGGCTTGGGCGAGAAATGTTCATGAGCAGCCTGGGTTAGTTGTACCATTTTTTGATGCACGGCATCAAAATGTATTTGCCGGAGTTTATCAGTTGAATCAGCATGATGAACTAACCAATATAATTCCTGACCAACATATCAATATGAATAATTTATTATTAGAACTGCAAAAATATAATGAACCAGTTTATTTTTTGGGTAATAATCTGCTTGATTATCGTGATTTAATTACACAAGCTTTAAAACAGCGGGCCATTATTTTAAATGATCAACAGCCGGATGTAGCTTCTTTAATTACTTTAGGGCTGCAAGCTGATTTAGTAAGGGACTTAAATGCTTTTAGTCCTACTTATTTGCGTCAGACCCAGGCAGAAATGGTCTGGGCAAAAGATCATCCTCAAGTATCAACAACCAATTACGTGGAAGATGTGTAAGGAGAGAAAATGGCAAAAGATGTTTTAATTTTAGCTTTTGAAAGCAGCTGTGATGAAACTAGTGTTGCAGTTGTAAAAAATGGCCGTGAAGTTTTGTCTAATATTATTGCAACGCAAATTAAAAGCCATCAGCGTTTTGGCGGAGTTGTCCCGGAAGTTGCCAGCCGTCATCATGTACAACAAATTATTCACTGTACAGACTTAGCTTTAAAACAAGCTCAGGTTGCTTATGAAGATTTGGCGGCAGTGGCGGTGACTTATGGCCCTGGACTAGTAGGCTCTTTATTAATTGGCTTGATGGGTGCCAAAGCTATCAGTTGGGCTCATGACTTACCTTTAATTGGGGTGAATCATTTAGCCGGTCATATTTATGCTGCAAATTTGGTAACACCGATTAAATATCCTGCCATGGCATTAGTAGTTTCTGGCGGTCATACAGAATTGGTTCGTGTTAGTGCACCGGGGGACTTTGTAATTCTTGGTGATACCCGTGATGATGCAGTTGGTGAGGCTTTTGACAAAGTGGGACGAATGTTAGGTGTTAATTATCCTGCTGGTAAAACCATTGATCAATGGGCTCAAATAGGTCAGGATACTTTTAATTTTCCACGAGCCATGCTAGAAGAAGATAACTTAGATTTTAGTTTTAGTGGTATTAAAAGTGCAGTTATTAATACTATTCATCATGCCGACCAAATTGGGCAAACTTTAAATAAAAAAGATATTGCTGCCAGTTTTCAAGCTGATGTGATTGATATTTTGGTTACAAAAACAAAGTGGGCCTTAGAAAAATATCCTGCGCAACAACTGATTGTGGCTGGTGGAGTTGCGGCTAATTCGGGTTTGCGCCAGCGTCTCCAGCAAGAATTTGCTCAACAATTAGAAGTTGTTTTTCCGCCTTTACGTTTGTGTGGTGATAATGCAGCTATGATTGGAGCTTTTGCCTATATTAAGTATCAAAAACATCAGTTTGCAACTTTAAATTTGAATGCTGATCCTAGCTTAGATTTTGATTATGAAACTTTGGAATAATGAATAAGTACTTTGCAAAACGCTAGTTTTGTGTTAACTTAAACAAGTTGGTTTAATGGGTTGTAATCAGATCTGCAACCGGTTTACCATGCTTGTTTTTTTATTAATTTTTTAAGGAGGGTAAAAATGGTTGGAATTGTAATTGCAAGCCATGGCAAGTTTGCCGAAGGTATTAAGCAGTCTGGTTCAATGATTTTTGGTGAACAAGAAAATGTTCAAGCAGTTACCTTTATGCCTAGTGAAGGGCCTGAGGATTTGCGGGCTCATTTAGAAGCCGCAGTTGCTAATTTAGATAGTGATGCTGAAGTTTTATTTTTAATCGACTTGTGGGGTGGTTCTCCGTTTAATCAGGCCAATGCCTTATTTGAAGAGCATAAAGATCAATGGGCAATTGTAACCGGTTTGAACCTGCCAATGCTGATTGAAGCCTATTCGGCAAGGATGTCAATGGATTCCGCTCAAGAAATAGCTCAGCATATCCTAGGAGAAGCTAAAAATGGTGTCAAAGTGCGGCCGGAAGAACTATTGCAGCAGCAGGCTGAAACTTCACAACATCAGCCGCAAGTTAGCAACGCTGGCGCACCTGGTAAAATGAAATATGTTTTAGCACGTATTGATTCCCGCTTACTTCATGGGCAAGTAGCAACTTCATGGACCAAAGAAACTAATCCTACGCGGATTATTGTAGTTTCTGATGCAGTAGCCAAAGATGAATTGCGGACTAATTTAATTAAGCAAGCCGCTCCAGTCGGAGTTAAGGCCCATGTGGTTCCGATTAAGCAAATGATTAAACTTGCTCAGGATGATCAGCATTTTGGAGGTCAGCGGGCATTATTATTATTTGAAACACCGCAAGATGCTTTGCGTGCAATTGAAGGTGGAGTACCTTTAAAGACTTTAAATGTGGGTTCCATGGCCCATTCTACTGGTAAGGTGCAGCCTAATAAGGTTTTAGCTTTTGACCAAGAAGATATTGACACTTTCAAAAAGTTAAAAGAATTGGGCATTCAATTTGATGTTCGTAAAGTTCCAGCAGATTCACAAGATAATCTGGATACAATTTTAAATAAAGCTCAAAGTGAACTAAATAAATTAAAAAATTAAAGAAAGTGTAGGAAAAAGTGCAATGCAGTTAAATTTTATTCAAATAATTTTGGTCCTCATTGTGGCATTTTTGGCTGGAATGGAAGGCATTTTGGATCAATTTCATTTTCATCAGCCAGTCATTGCTTGTACCTTAATTGGATTGGTTACAGGTGATTTAACTCCATGCTTGATTTTAGGAGGAGAATTACAGATGATTGCTCTGGGCTGGGCTAATATTGGCGCGGCAGTAGCTCCCGATGCAGCTTTAGCCTCTGTTGCTTCAGCGATTATTCTGGTACTTGGCGGCCAAGGCAAAGCAGGTGTTTCTACGGCGATTGCAATTGCTGTGCCTTTAGCAGTTGCGGGTTTATTACTTACTATTTTGGTCCGGACTTTAGCTACCGGAATTGCGCATATTATGGACGCTGCTGCTAAAGAAGGCAGTTTTCGTAAGATTGATTTTTGGCAGGCAATTGCCACGTGCTTACAAGGATTACGGATTGCCATTCCTGCTGGTTTGATTTTAGCTATTGGAGCTGGACCTGTAAGAGGATTATTGTCATTAATGCCTGCTTGGCTAACTGATGGCTTGGCTATTGGTGGTGGTTTAGTAGTTGCAGTCGGTTATGCAATGGTGATCAATATGATGGCTAGTCGCGAAGTATGGCCATTTTTTGCAATTGGTTTTGTTTTAGCAACTATTAAAGATCTTACCTTAATTGGTTTAGGAGCGATTGGGTTAGCATTGGCGTTAATTTACTTGGTATTATCTCAAAGCGGTGGCTCTGGTGATGGTAGCAGCAATAGCAACGTCGGTGATCCGGTTGGCGACATTATTGATAATTATTAGGAGATGACAAAAGACAATGGCAGATCAAGTCAAATTAACCAAAAAAGATCGGATTGCTGTTTGGTGGCGTTCAACTTTTTTGCAGGGTTCATGGAATTATGAGCGGATGCAAAACGGCGGTTTTGCTTATTCTTTAATCCCAGCTTTAAAAAAATTATATAAGACTAAAGAAGAGCGTTCCGCAGCTTTGACCCGGCATTTGGAATTTTTTAATACTCATCCTTACTTAGCTTCTCCAGTTTTAGGAGTTACTTTAGCTTTGGAAGAAGAGCGTTCCAACGGGGCTCCCATTGATGATGTTACTATTCAAGGTGTTAAGGTTGGAATGATGGGACCATTTGCTGGTATTGGAGATCCTGTGTTTTGGTTCACAGTTAAGCCCATTATTGGTTCTTTAGCAGCTTCTTTAGCAATGAGTGGGAATATTTTAGGGCCGATTATTTATTTTGTGGCTTGGAACTTAATTCGGATGTCTTTTATGTGGTATACCCAAGAGTTAGGTTATCGGGCTGGTTCTAAGATTACAGATGATTTATCTGGTAATCTATTACAGAACATTACTAAAGGGGCCTCGATTTTAGGGATGTTTATCTTAGGCTCATTGGTTAATCGCTGGGTAACAGTGAAATTTACGCCGGTAGTATCTAATGTTGCCTTAGATAAAAAAGCTTACATTCACTGGGATAAATTAGCAGCTGGCGGTAAGGGCATCCAACAAGCATTATTGCAGCAACAACAAGGTTTATCGCTTACAGCGCGTAAATTAACGACTCTTCAAGATAATTTAGATCAATTAATACCTGGTTTAGCGGGATTATTATTAACTTTCTTTTGTATGTGGTTATTGAAAAAGAAAGTTTCTCCAATAGTAATGATTTTAGGGTTATTTGTTTTAGGAGTTATTTTACATGTGCTCCATATCATGTAATAAAAAATAATTAAGATTCAAATCCGGAAAGGTGATTTCTGACCTTTGCGGATTTTATTTTGATTAATAATTGTTGCTTTGTGCTAGTTGTTTGGAATAATCGATATTTTAAGCTTATAATACGATTATTATTAATATTGGAGTTGTAATAATGGTACAATCAATTAATTCTACAGTTGATTTAACAATGAAGGCTACTTCACATCAGGGACTAGAAACTTATGGTCAAATTATGGTTGGCAATCATGGCTTTGAATTTTATGATGATCGCAATGTTCAAAATTATATTCAAATTCCATGGACAGAAGTGGAGTATGTAATCGTGTCACTTTTGTTCGGTGGTAAATGGATTCCACGTTTTGCCTTACAAACTAAGAAAAATGGACTTTTTACATTTTCAGCACGTGATCCTAAAAAAATACTCCGGGCAATTCGTAATTACATTGCACCGGAGAAAATTGTTCGTTCGTTAAGTTTTGGGCAAGTTTTAAAACGGACCCTGAAAAATATTTTTTCTCATTAATTATTATTCGATTAAAGCTGCCCATTGATCTTCGGCAGTCTTTTTTTGTTGATTTAATGCATCAATTTGTTGTTGCAAATCTTGAAGTTTAGTATAGCTGTTTAAATTTTCGGGAAGAATCATTTCTTGATTTAATGCGGCAATTTGTTGTTCGTAAGCATCAATTTGTTGCTCTAATTTAGAAATTTGCCGCTGTTTTTTGCGTTCTTGACGTTGTTGAGCTTTTGCCTGTTCATAGTTTTGATTAGCTGGCTGTTGTGATTTAGGATTTTGAGTTTGTGCAGCTGTTTGATTAGCAGCCTGTAAAGCTTGTGTTTCAGCTTTTTTATCCCGATAATAGTCATAATTGCCGAGGTAAATAGTACTAGATTGGGGTTCTAAATCTAAAATTTTAGTGGAAATTTGGTTTAATAAGTAACGATCATGGGAAACAAAGAGTACAGTGCCACTGAAATTTTTGAGTGCGTCTTCTAGTACTTCTTTACTTTGAATATCTAAGTGGTTTGTTGGTTCATCCATGATTAATAGATTGCTGTGTTCTAAAGCTAATTTACAAAGAGTTAAACGGGCTTTTTCACCACCAGAAAGGGAATGAACAATGTTAAAAACATCATCATCTTGAAAAAGAAATGACCCTAAAATACTGCGGATATCCTTTTCATCTAGTGTGGGGTGTTCGTCCCAAATTTCATGTAAGACATCTTTATTAGAGTTTAGCTGGTTGAGGGTTTGATCATAATAGCCGATATCTACATTAGTCCCCCAAGTGATGGTGCCGCTTAAGGGTGTCAGTTGCTTCATTAAAGTTTTGATTAAAGTAGATTTACCTACACCATTGGGGCCGATGATGCCTAAGCGTTCTTGTTTATTAAGATTGAAGTTAATATCTTGATTTAAGGGTTTATCGGGGTAACCAGTCTGTAGATCCTTAACTTTTAATACCTCATTACCACTCATTCGTTCGGGTGTAAAACGAAAATGGACTTGCTGATTATAAGCTTGAGGACGCTTTAAAACGTTCATTTTTTCTAATTGCTTGCGTCGGCTTTGTGCTTGCTTGGTTGTGGAAGCACGTACAATATTTTTTTGAATAAATTCTTCAGTTTTTTTAATTTGTTCCTGTTGTTTTTCGTAAGCTTTCCAAGCTAGTTGATAATTCTTTTCTCGCTGCTGTAAATATTTAGTATAATTCCCTTGATAATGTGTTAAGGTTTGCTGTTCTAAGGCATATATTTCATTAACGGTGTGATCCAAAAAATATTGGTCGTGCGAAACGATTAATAAAGCTCCTGCATAACTTTGTAAATATTTTTCTAACCAATTTAAAGTATCAATATCCAAGTGATTCGTTGGTTCATCTAACACCAATAAATCATGATGCTCTAATAATAACTTGGCAAATGATAGGCGTGATTGTTCACCACCAGACAAGTTTTCTGCTGGCTCATTCATGCGTTCTTCGCCAAAGCCAAAACCAGCTAAGACCGAACGAATTTCAGAACGATAACCATAGCCATTTTCATCTTTAAACTTAGTTTGTAATTGGTCATATTGAGTTAATAATCTTTGATATTGGGGTGTAGGGTCACTAGCTTGTGTAGCGATTTGTCGCTCTAACTCGTGCAAGCGGTGTTCATCGGCCTGTAGATATTGAAAAACAGCAGCCATTTCTTCATAAATGGAATTTCCAGATTTAAATTGCGGATTTTGGGCTAAATAACCAATACTAATATTATTTTTGTAGATCATTTTGCCTTCATTAGGCTCATTTTCTTGAATTATTATCTTTAAAAGTGTAGATTTGCCGGCACCATTAGGTCCAACTAGGCCAATTCGTGCTTGCTCGGCTATTTGAAAGTTAACTTGCGTAAATAAAACTTCGCCTCCGAAATTACGAGACAAATTATGACCTTGAACAATTAACAAAATAGTACTCCTTTATTTATTTTCTCATAAATTTATTCTAACATATTGACATTGTGATATTAAATGCGTAATACTGTAAATTATATAGCAAAAAATTCACAAGAGGAATGTTTAAATATGAAACAATATAAAATACCTAATGCAACTATTAAAAGATTACCCTTATACCATCGTTATTTTCAATTTTTAAAGGATTCTGATAAACAAAAAATATCGTCAACAGAATTAGCAGAAGCAGTACAAGTAGATAGTGCCACTATTCGCCGTGATTTTTCTTATTTTGGTTCTTTAGGCAAGAGAGGGTATGGCTATGAAGTGGAACCTATGCTTGAATTTTTTAAGAAATTATTAAATCAAGATAAGACATCTCAAGTAGCCTTAGTTGGTGTAGGGAATTTGGGTAATGCGCTTCTTAATTATAACTTTTCCCAAACTAATAACATCAAAATTGCAGTAGCTTTTGATAAAAATCCCCAACTGGTCGGGAAAACTATCAATAAAGTTCCGGTTTATGATACTAAAGAATTGGCAGCTACATTAAAGGAACAGCAAATCTCAGTGGCTATTTTAACAGTACCTGCTAAAAGCGCTCAAAAAGTAGCTGATGAATTAGTTCAAGCTGGGATTAAGGGAATTTTGAATTTCTCACCATTACGTCTCTCTACGCCACCAGCAGTGCGGGTTCACAATGTTGATTTAGCTAACGAACTGCAGACGTTGATTTATTTTTTGGATAACTATCGTTAGTTAAAGGAGAAAATCAAAATAATGGAACCCTTATTTTTAAAACCAGTTTTTCAAGAAAAAATTTGGGGAGGGCAAAAATTAGCTCAGGATTTTCATTACAAATTGCCCAACACTAAGATTGGTGAGTGCTGGGCAATTTCTGCTCATCCCCATGGTCCTTCCCAAGTGGAAAATGGGCCTTACGCTGGGAAATATCTTCATGAACTGTGGCAAGATTATCCGGAATTATTTGGTAATCCTCAAGGTCAAGTCTTTCCCCTATTAACTAAAATTTTAGATGCCGAAGCTAGCTTGTCAGTTCAAGTTCATCCTGATAATGCCTATGCTCAAGAACACGAAGGTGAACTGGGGAAAACTGAATGTTGGTATATTATTTCGGCTGAGCCTGATTCTTATCTTATTTATGGTCATAACGCTCAAAATAAGCAACAAATGATAGACATGATTGAAAATGGAGATTGGGAACATTTTCTCAAAAAATTACCAGTTCATGCGGGAGATTTTATTTTTGTACCTAGTGGTACTGTCCATGCCTTAAATAAAGGAATTGTTGCATTAGAAACACAACAGAGCAGTGATACTACCTATCGTTTGTATGACTATAATCGCGTTGATGCTAAAACTGGTAAAAAACGACAGCTTCATTTAAGACAGTCAGAAGAAACAATTACAGTTCCCTTTGTTGCGCCTCAGTTAGACATTAAAACGCAAAAGTTAGGTCCCAATACCATTACTAGCTATGTTCAGCCTCCTTTATCTCCATATTTTGCGGTATGGGGAATTAATATTCACACGGGGCACTTAAGCTTTACCCATCAATTGGGTAAATATACTCTATATTCAGTCATCAAGGGAAGTGGAACTTTAGAGGTTGACAACCGACATTATTCATTGCCTTTAGGCAGTCATTTTATTATTCCTGCACCAATTACCGCTTGGCAAATTTCTGGGGAAAATCTACAGTTAATTGCTTCAGAATCTACAGAAAAATAATGTTTAGAAAGTCAAGGTGTTAATTTGAAGTTTGATGTAATTAAAAAAATTAGTTTTCGTGTATTACAAGTATTACTAGTAATAACATTAGTCTATGGAACTTATTTTTTGTTACAATTAACAGCTGCTAAATATACAGAATGGGTTGATCATACTTATAAAGGCGTTTTACACATGATTAATCAAAATTTAATGGTAACTACCATTAATGAATTTATATTGCTACTTTTAGTTATTGCAATCATCTCAATTATAGGAGATTATTGGATAGGACTAGCCATATCAAGTGTTTTGTTTTTAATAGTTGGTTTTGTTAATTATCAAAAAATAGTATCCCGTTCAGAACCACTATTACCAGCTGATTTATTAATGACACGGTCAGCTGGCGGTTTATTAAAGATGGTTAGTAAGGGAGATATTCTGAAATTACTTTTTCTAATTATCTGTATTGTGGTAGGTTCTTTATATTTACGAAGATTGACACGTTCTTATATGATAATTAATCACAAAGTTATTTTTCCATTAAGGGCAATAATTATTTTCATAAGTATTATCACCTTTGGAGTTTTATTTCAGTCTGGTGATAAAAATTCCGTAATTGCACAGGAATTAGATAAATACTCACTTTTTAATAATGAGCATAATCAAACTTTTGCATATTACCGATTGGGATCAGCTTTAGGCTTTATTACTAATGTACATTCTAGTCCTATGCAGCGTCCTAAAGAATACAGTGAAGCTGAGATTAAAAGCATTGTTAAGCGTTATCAAAAAGGAGCAACTGTTAAAAAAGAAAATATTAAGCCTGTAAACATTGTTTATATACTAAATGAATCTTTAACTAATCCACAAACTACTCAAAAATTTTATCCAATCAGTGGACAGCAACCTCTAACTTATATAAATAATATTCTGCAATATCCTAAAATTAATCAAGCCAGTGGCTATATGATTTCTCCTGAATATGGTGGTGGAACTGCCAATATTGAGTTTGAAGCTAATACAGGCTTTTCAAATTATTTTCTTAATAACACTCCATATCAACATATTTTGCCTAAAAAAGATTATTTTCCAAGTATAATGCATTATTTGAATGATTATGGCTATAAATGTTTAGCATATCATCCATACTTAAGAACTATGTATATGCGACCTCAAGCATATCAGGCATTAGGAATTAATCAGTTTAAAGATGAGCAATTGTTAAAAAATTTAAAAAAGAGTTCTTTTGGTGAATATACTACTGATATTTCGACTTATCCTAATATTTATAACCAGCAAAATAAATCTCGTCAATTCAGTTTGGTTATTACAATGCAAAATCATATGCCCTATTTTGAAAATATGGGATCACAGAGTAATTTTAAGTTAGAACATCCCATTAATAATAACATTGGAAAAACTAATAAAATGCAGACTTATCTACAAGAACTGCATCAATCAGATCAGGCCTTTGCTCATTTAGTACAGCATTTTCAACATACTAAACAAAAAACAATAATTGTAATGTACGGTGACCATTATCCTGGTGATGGACTTTATGACAATATAAAGCAAAAAACATTAACTGTTCATGCTACTCCATTTGTGATGGTCGCAAATTTTCCACTAAAAAATAGTCATGTTGGGTATTTTTCTCCAAATTATATGTCATTAATTTTACTTCAGAAATTAGGATATCCATTAACACCATTTTACAATTTATTATCTAGATTATATAAAGAAATTCCGGTTTTGACTAAGACAATACAAATGCGGCAACAAAATAATAAAATTCATATTAATACTAATAGTAAAACAGAACCTAAAAATTATTTACAAAAACTCCAAGCTTATAAAGATTATCAGTTGATTGAATATGATATGACCTATGGAAAGAGATATGCACAAAAATACCACTTTTTTTCTTTACCATCACATTCGTAGAGATGCTAAATTTCAGTTACTAATTAGTCTAAATTGAAACTAATTTTAATTCAACGTAGATTCTATAATTAATGCTGTTCGGATAATTATAGAATCTTGGATAAATATAAAAATTACGCGTGGTGCTAGTTAATAATTCTTGAATAAAAAAGCCTGAATAGGCTACACTTTAGTCATCTGCTACTAAAGAAGTGAAACCTATGTCAGACCAACTTAAGTG
>NZ_SCHP01000109.1 GCF_013607485.1 Bombilactobacillus bombi | reverse complement strand
GTTAATGACAATCTATTAAAGCAGCAATTCCAGGCCACCGAACCTTACACCGTTCTTCATACCGATATCACACAAGTCCGCTTGGCCAATCAACATTTTAGAAATACATTCTGTTTTATTGATATTGAACAAATTAAAGATTGTTTATTTATCTTTGTTGAAAAACAATGTTATTTGTAATCTACGATGAAGGTCAAAGATTGAGTTTCATATTTTTAATCAAGTTTTTTGCATTTATGGAGAATTTTTGAGTCAAGTAATAAAAGAGTTGGTTATGTGAGCCACTAATTATAAGTTACTTTTAAATTTCCAGTAGTATTAGTATCGAATTTCCATTAAAGCTTGTTAGGATTAAAATAGAAATCTGCCAATAAAAAGCAGCAACTCAATAAAGTTGCTGCTTTTTATTATAGCTAGTTAAGAATGATCCTTGATGTATTGGATAATGCGACGTTCTTCATCAGCAGTATAGTTACTATTGCCAGCTTTGATATTATGAATTTTTTCTACGGTAAAATGACTTTCAAAGGCAAATTGAGCGTCATTTTTGTTGGTCTTTTTTTGATACTGAATAATCAATTCAGCTAGTTTATTTTGCATAATCTTACTCCTTTTTAAAACCCGCGCATTTGTGTTAATGGCCAGTAACGGAATTTCACCACACCAATTATTTTGTTGCGAGCAATGCAGCCGATATAACGGCTATCTTTAGAAACACTGCGGTGATCACCCATGACAAAGTAAGTACCCTTGGGAACGCGATTAGTCTTTTTCATCTGTGCTAGCTGTGATTTGGAATATATATCTTGGTAATTGGAAGTCTTTGCTAAGGAACGAATTGAAAAATCGCCTGTATCGGTGTAATGAGTGCCATAGACATTATCAACACCGTCATCAACTAACTTACTTCCGGGTTTCAGAAAATCCTGATTTAATTTTTTGCCATTAATATAAATTTTATTATTTTTGGCAACAATCTTTTGACCCGGGGTTGCAATTATTCTTTTAATATATAATGAACCAGGTTCATCTGGGGCATCAACTACAACTACATCGCCAGTTTTTAAGTTACTGTGACGCCAAGCAATTGCTCGATCACCATCTTCAAAGGTGGGTTGCATTGAAGTGCCGGAAACTTTAGTATTAGAAAAAACGTATTTGTTTAATACCATAAATATTCCTAAAAATATTGCTGCCAAAACTAAAGTTTGCACAATCCAGATTAATAACTCTTTAACTGTATTATTATCATTATTACTTTTAGTGTCACTCATTAAACTTGCCTCACTTAATCAATTATGTTTAATATAATCTATGATAAAATTTTAAAAAGAAGATATCTTTAAATACTTTTTAATAATATCAAGATGTTTTTCACAATATATAAATATGAGATGAATAAAAAACTATCATGACCTTTATAAATTATGAACAAAAGCTGATTAAATATCAATCCCTTTTTGTGGATGTTCCCAAATTTCGTTACTTATTAACCCAAATGCAGCAAGTAATCCAAGCTTATCGTCAGCAACGACTACCAAATTTTGTTTTAGCAAAGTTAGAAGTTAATGAAGTTGATTTTGCTCAATTGATTGCCAATCCGCAATTTATGCCGGGGTTAACTCTCTTAGAAAAGGGCGATTTTTTGCAGGAATTTTCCCGATTTTTAGATGATTTTCGTGATTTCATCCAAACAAAATTGGGCATTTGGTCTCTAATAAATGGCCCCATGATGGATTGTTGGGTACAACTTTTTCCTGATATTAATTATTTGGAATTAATGGCTGGCAATGGTATTTTAAGTGCTGCTTTAAAACAAAGAGGTCAAAGCGTAATTGCAACTGATAACTTTAGCTGGTCGAAAAACAGCCAAACTGGTCAACAATGTTGGACAAATGTAGAAGTCTTAGATGCATTATCCGCTCTTGAAAAATATCATTCACAAGTACAGGTAGTTTTATTGGCATGGAGTCCAGATAAAGACCGTAGCGATGTTGCCATTTTGAAAAAAATCCGTCAGTTGCAGCCTTTTATTCAATTTTGGATTTTAGGCGAGTATTTAGGGGCTACTAACAGTACTCAATTTTGGC
>NZ_SCHP01000108.1 GCF_013607485.1 Bombilactobacillus bombi | reverse complement strand
ATTTAAAAAATGTGATTCGACTTGATAGTTCTTAATTAGCAAATATCCAAGAATTATTTCTTTTAATTGTTGCCAGTAAAATTTTTCTTGTTTGATTAAATTATCCTGATATTGGCGAGTTTTTTGCATTGTAAAATTGCTCAAAATAATTGGAATGATAGTAGCTATTAAAATTATTAATGCTAGCCAAAAATTTCCTATAAACATTCCTAAAAGTGAATAACCTATTAAAGCCAAAGCACGTATAATTTTAAAAAAGCCTTGAAAATAGTCCTGACTAATAGTTTTAGTTTCCATTATTAATTGGTGTTGGTAATCACTAACAGTTTTATTTTGAAAATTAGCAAAATCCTGTTTCAAAATCGACTCTAATAAAGATATTCGTATCTCTTTAACTCTTTTTTCAGCGTAATAGCTGGTTAATAATTTAGCTAAATAATTAAAAATTATAAAGCTCATAATAATAACGCCACTGCGTATCAAATTATTTTTTAGTTGAACAAAATCATGAGATAACCCTGCATCAATTAGCCATTTGATTGCAAATGCAAAACCAATGTTATTAATTGGTGCTATTAAATTAATAGTTAAAGTTAGGATAAATAGACTATTTACCTTGATTAATATCTTCTTCATTTTCACTGATAGTCTCCGCTTTTAGCAAATTTGCTAAAATAATAATCTTTTAAGCTTACAATTGATCTAGTCGTTTTAACTAAGATTTGTTTTTGGTCTACAATTAATAAACTATTAGCTAAATTCGCTACTTCTTCTAAAATATGGCTAGAAACAATGATACACATACCCTGTTTAATTAGATATTGAAATAACTTTTCAACTTTTTGGACTGCAATTGGATCTAAGCCATTAAATGGTTCATCCAATAGTAATAATTTGGGATGATTAAAAACTGCACGAGCAATTCCCAGACGTTGTTTGTAGCCTAACGATAAACTTTTGGTTTTAACAGCTAATATTTGTGTTAAATCTAAAAGATTGACTACCTGATTTAAATACTGTTGTTTGACGCGTATATTCATCATAATTTGTTGTTCTTGCAATACCTGCTGTCCAGTATAATTATTAGGAAAAATTGGATTTTCAATCAAACTGCCAATTTGAGCCCGCATTTGAGGATGTTGGCCATTCGCAATTTGTTGCCCACAAAAATTAATACTTCCTGAGGTTAAATGAACTAGGCCAAGAATACTTTTCATAAAGGTTGTCTTTCCTGTACCATTTTGGCCCAATAGACCATATATTTGCCCCTTCTTCAAAGTAAGATTAACATCTTTTAAAATAGTATTTTCGGCAAATATTTTAGTCAAATTATTAATCACTAAAAGATCATCATTTTGTTGCATATTTTTTAACCTTCTTTCCCCAATCAAAAATCAAGCTTATTAAAGTTCCATAATGATCCAATTTGTCCTAATATACAGATAACACAGCTTAATAGTAATATTATGAATAACCAACTCATATTCTCTGGACGATAACTGGCAACGGCTGCATTACATAAAATAATAATCAAGATTAGTGCACTACTAGTTACATAGCCTACATGCGGCTTAAATAACGCTATCATAGTCGGAATTAAACCACTAATAATAAACAAGGAATCTAAAAACCAGTCTTTTGTTAAAAATAATCTAAAAATAGCAAAATTTTGTTGGCGGAGTTCCCTTTGAATAATTAATAAACTGACCCCATGAAATATTATCAAGATTAATCCAATAATTAACATTATTGTCAGCATAATTCCCCCATAAATTTGTGTGCGTGAAATCGGGTAAGTTAATAGTTGCATAATTTGCTGCTGAGAAAAGGCTTGGGCAATTAAGCGAAATGCTAAAAAACCACCAAATAATAAAATACCTGCCCGTATAAATGAAATCTCGAAATAGTAAAAAACTAGTCGAGCTTGTAACACTGTTGAACTCTGTGCAAAAATTGCAGGCAACATGTTTAATAATTTATGATCTTTCATTAATCCTTGAATAATTATTAACGACAGAATAATTGCACCTAGCAAAATCCCCAGTGAATAAATAATTATTTTTATAATACCAATTTGGCTAAGTTCCAGTTTGATAATTTTTAACATTTTATTCCTCCTATTTATCCC
>NZ_SCHP01000107.1 GCF_013607485.1 Bombilactobacillus bombi | reverse complement strand
GCCAATTGCCCCCGGGAATAATTATCAAGCCACCAATTATAATCAGCAGCCGCAGCCTTCATCAAATAATTTAACAACATTTAAAACTAATAAAGCCATGTGGGTTACCAAATTAGTAACAGGAATCTTAATGATTATTGTTTCCTTGTTTATTTTTTTCCAAGGAACATTGATGGGCATTGGGAATACTATTGCTAATAATCATCACACCAGTGGTACAGCGGGAATATTCACAGCACTATTCTATTTAGTGGCCGGAATTGTTTATCTTTCAACCAAAAAAATGCATTCTCTAGGCGGTGATATTGCAAATTGTATAATATTAATTATTACATGGTTATTTGCTATTACCAATGCCGACAAAGTTTTTGCTGACTTAAAAATTTGGGGTTGGCTAGCATTAATTATTGGTGCAGGATTCTTAATTTGGCACATTATCGATAACAAAAAGAATAAATCTTAAATTTCTTTGAAACCATGGGAGAATAAAATTATTATGCTAAATGCGTTTATTGGATATATGTTTTTTCTTGGTGGAATAATATATGTTTACTTATTTTTAAAAAGTAAATCCAGAAAAAATTTTTTAATTGTTATAACTTGCGCTTTAGTGTCTGGGATATTTTTTGCATTAGTATAATTTTAAGGGAATAGATTTATGGGTAGAAAATGCGGAATAGATGGCCAAAAAATCGGAATGATGACTGCTAAAATACAAATTAATGGACATTGGGTGTGTGCAGATCATATAAAGCAAGCCGGATTTAATAGCACTAATGATGCTTTAAAATTTGCTAATCAACTAAATCTTGATATGTTAAAGAAATATATAGCTGGTAATTGTAATTTAAAGCAAGCCCTCATTAAGGGCAATTACCAACAAAGGCATGTTAATAAAAAGCATAATTATAAAAAATGGTGTTTTGGATTACTAGGTATTAGTGGCATAATTATCTTAATTTCACTATTGCAACCGCCATTGCATCCATCAAATTCACAATATGCAGGAGTTACCGTTACAAAATCACAATTAAAGCAGCTGAAAATTTTAACTGATAAAGAAAACGATGTGGTTATATCTTTTTCATGCAACAACAAAAGAAATTATATTGTTAATCAACAAATTATAGATATTCGTAAACCATATCTAAAATTAAATAAAACCATACCATCTCATCACTTAATTAATAATGAAATTGAAAAATTAAAAGGCTGTAAAAGAGATGAAACAAATAATAGCACAGTAGCAGCAATTATAGATTCTTTAAATAAAGAAACAGCAAGGGATATTACCGGTAAGAATTATGAAAATAAAAATTTTAAGGCTATCAATAAACAATTAAACAAAGATGCCCAAATAGACATTATTAAATAGTAAAAAGCCATCAGCATAGTTGATGGCTTTTTATTATGCATAGAAGAGTTTGTCCTACACTATAACAATAGGTTCAAGTAGTCGTTATTGTATTTCAAATAGACTTAATAACTTGGAAAACTAGCAGCACTTATTTGAATGGCGTCATAACCAACATATGGATATGATCAGGCACGGTATGATTAACGATAATTTCTACTTCTTGGAGATCAAATAATAATCTTCTTAGGTATTTAGTCGTAAACACAATGAGATATTTACAATTTCAATGGGTAGTCTCTAAGCTATTAGAGCCTTTTGACAGTGCAAAAACTATTCCGTTACCTCCAAATAAGTAAAACTTATGCTTTATTTAAAAAATACTAAAAAAACGAGAACCCTCAAAATATTGACAAATAGGATTCTCATTTTTAAAAAATACTTCTATTATATGATAGTTTTAAATGCCGGCTGCAGGATTCGAACCTGTGACCCCCGGATTACGACACCGATGCTCTACCAACTGAGCTAAGCCGGCACAAAAATACTTACAAAAAAAGCCGGAAACCCGACTCAATAAAAAAACTCCGGTTGTCAGACTCGAACTGACGACACCCTGATTAACAGTCAGATGCTCTACCAACTGAGCTAAACCGGATTAACCAGCGTGGCAGCGTCCTAGCCTCGCAGGTAGTTTCCCACCAACTACTCTCGGCGCTGAGAAGCTTAACTTCTGTGTTCGACATGGTTACAGGTGTATCCTTCCCGCTGTCGCCACCACACTGTCTTCT
>NZ_SCHP01000106.1 GCF_013607485.1 Bombilactobacillus bombi | reverse complement strand
TTATATGTTAAATAGATTTAAGCAAAGATTTTATAATTAGGACTGATAAGTGCATTAAATTAAAAAAGTAAGGCCTTTACAATGATTATTAAAATAATGAAATCAGAGATTGATTTAAGCACTACTATTATTATGGCAGATTACAAGTTTAATCTGAACAAGCTCTAAAAACTTCAATGGCAGTTCGATAATTGTGCAGTTTTAAAGGTCGATTATTAATCAGTCCAAGTGCTGCTAACACTTGATCGGCAATTACTTGTTTAAAGTCAGTTTTCTTAGGAAAGAACCAGCGCAGTTTGCGGTTAAAGTATTCATTGCTGCCCCGTTACCAAGGTGAATAAGGATGACAGAAATAAGCAGTTAAGCCATAACGCTGCTTAAAGCTTGCAAAAGCCAGGTTTAAAGACTGAACCGTCCGATCTGGGGCTTTCAGAGACCAAGTTAAGCGTAAATGGTTTTCGATCAATTGCTTCAGGAGCTCATCTAAAATCGTTCTACGGCCACAGTTCCTTCTTTTTTGATCTGCATCTTGAGGCTGCACCCGTTGTAATTCCGTACAGATAGTGGGCTTATCTACGCCCACTGCAGTAGCGATTTGTTGCTGCGTTTTACCTTGTTGGTGTAAAAGGGCTATCGCTCCGCGGTCAAACTGTGTTAAAGTAGTAGTACTCAAAGTAATCTTCTTTCATGTGTAAAGGAATTACTTTAGGTTTTTTAGATTAAGGATGTTCGGATTAATTATAGAATCTGCGCTATATAATAATAATTATGATTTAGTTTTTTAATAAGACAAGGGGACTTTATTATGAAGCAGGCAATATTTTTTTTACCTGATCAATATGCAGATTAGGAAGGATCATATTTATCAAATATTTTAAATCAAAGTACTAATTGGAGAGTAAGAACTGCTAGTTTTATATCTAAAGTGACCTCTTTAGGTGGTTTTCAAACAAAAATTGATTACACACTTGAACAATTACCAAATAAAGTAGATTTATTTATCCTTGTTGGTGGAAGTAATTGGCCTATTAATGACATTAAATTAACCGAATTTGTTAAATATCGTCTAGATAATAACGAATTAGTAGGAGCAATTTGTGGGGGTGTTGATTATCTAGCACGTCAGGAACTGTTATATAATTATCAGCATACTGGTAATGATAAAGAAGTTTGGCAATCATATCAGCACTATAATAACTCAGCAAAATTTAAATATCAGCAAGCGGTTATTGATAACAATTTGGTTACTGCTAATGGCACGGCCGCTTTAGAATTTACGCGTTTAGTATTAAAAATGATAAATTTTGCAACAGATTCTGAAGTAAAAAGAATGACTGATTTTTACCAATTAGGATTTTATAAATATTGTCAAAAATATGGTAATCCATATTCTTAATGTCCTTTATAATTAAAACAATTAATACTTGGTGCCAATTATATATAATTTCTTATCGGTCAAGTATTTATCTCACAGTTAATCATTAAATACTGCTAAGTAGGCTTTATTTAGGCATTTTCATAGATTATGAGAAGCAAAAAAGTACTTCACCGAAGTTTAAGCACAATGAAGTGCCTCATAATTGTTAGACAAATAACTAACGATTGTGAGTCACTTCGTTATACCCGTAGAGGGCGGTTTTTGTCCTAGCTGCTTTTTACGGAAATTTAGTTGACAAATACAATAAAAAAAATATAGTATCAAAACAAATTAACGCAAAGGAGAAAATACATATCTAATATTTAATTATTGTATCTCAATACTACAATAAGAAAAGAGGTATATTGCTTGAAAGATATTATTAGATGTAATGGTTTGACGGTTCAATTTAAAAAGAATTTATTTAGTAATAAAAAATTCTTGGCTTTAGATAATATAACAATACAAGTATTTAAAAATGAGATTTTTGGTATTATAGGACCTTCAGGTGCCGGTAAAACAACTTTGTTAAATGTTTTGACGAAGCAAATCCAAAATTATTCAGGAAAAATAGAAATAGATGGAAATGATATTAAAAATATAAAACAAGATTTTTTTAAAAAAATTAGTTTGTTTGCGGTTGATAGCGGTTTATACATGGATTTATCAGTTTACGATAATTTATTGTTGTATGCAAAAGTATATGGAAAAAAAGAAGAGGATGTATACAAACTAATAAAAGAA
>NZ_SCHP01000105.1 GCF_013607485.1 Bombilactobacillus bombi | reverse complement strand
AATAAAATCTCCAAAAATATATATGATATTTATAATTTGTAAAAAATAAGCAGCCCAACTAATAATACTAAGTTGAACTGCTTATTTTACTTATTGGCTTTAATCAATTTAATAGTTACTGTAAAGGGATGTTTTTGTTGCTGTAAGACTCTTGCGGCCGTTTGCCGCTTATTAAAATGGCCAATGACATGAATGCCATTGAAATAATCCACATTACCCCAGTAAAATACTAGACGAGGTTCTGGGGACCAATAACCAATATCACCAATAGCAGGATCTTCACCAACTGTCATTCCTTTAGTACTTAAAGGCTGATTTAAATCAGCTAATTTTTCTGGAGTATTAAAACTTCGAAAATGTAATCTTATTGGTAACTGTTTAACCAAATCTTGTGCTGCTTTGTTGTGCTTTAAACAAGCCTTAAAATGATGACCCTTAAAGCTCACTCTAAGATATTGCGTTTTGTTATCAATATGACCTGCAGCCTGGACTGATTGTTGGGTACTTCCTAAACACCAAATTAAAACTATTATTAAGATAAAAATTATTTTTTTCATGATGTGTACTCCTTGAATAATTCGTAACTATTAAATACTTCTGCTTATAATATAATTTATAGAATGATAGTTATTATGTAAAATATCTTTAAAACATAAGTAAGTATAAAAATCTATTATAGTTAATAAAACTTTTATTAGTTTAAAACGATTTCACCACAATAGCCTATTGTGATAAAATTCATATAAAGCCTATAAGGAGGTTATTAAATGAACGATAAAGACAAAATTAAAATTTTAAGTGATTTAATATCTTTTAAGACAGTTGGCGACAATGAATTGGAAGCAGCCCAATACTTAAAGCAAGTTTTCGACAAAGCTGATATTAAAAGTAAAGTCCAGCTGGTTGAGGGCAAACGTGCTAACTTAATAGCTGAAATTGGCAGTGGCGAACCAGTCTTAGTAATTTCAGGACATTTAGATGTGGTGGCGGTCAATGAAAATGAATGGAACAGTGATCCGTTTACCTTAACTGAAAAAGATGGACAGTTATATGGTCGCGGTGTTACGGATATGAAAAGTGGTATGGCAGCTTTTGTTATTGCGATGATTGAATTAAAGGAATCTGGTCAACCAATTAATGGTACTATCAGATTACTAGCCACAGCAGATGAAGAAGTTGGCGAAATTGGAGCTGCTGCTTCATATCAATCTGGTGCTATGAAAGACGCGGATGCTTTACTACTAGGCGAACCGACAGGATATTTAATTACCCATACACATACTGGAGCGATTGACTTACACATTACTGCTCTAGGCCAAGCATCACATAGCTCAAGGCCACAGGCAGGAATCAATGCTGTGGAAAATTTAATTGATGTCTTGGACTTACTCAAAAAGAATATTCTACGAGCTACTCAATACGCGGTTAGTCCCATATTAAAAAGACCTACCCTGTTCAATATTGATATGTTCCACGGTGGCGAACAAGTCAATACAATTCCTAGTATCGCTGAAGCAGAAGTTAATATCCGTACAATTTCTGAGTATCCTAATGATAAAATTATGAAGATCATTAAAGACAGCATTCAAGCCTATAATCAATTTGCTAAGGGTCAAATTAAATATGAAGTTACTACTAATTTAATACCCATTGCTGGTAAACCTGATTCGAAGCTCATTCATTTATTACAAAATATCTCCCAGCCGTATTTTAAAAAACTTAATGACACTCCAGAAAAAATTAAGGCCAATCAAAAAATGGCTAATGCGATGGGTGTACCCTACTCGCCAGATAAGGTGTTAGCAATTGGTGCCATGGGTGGAACGGATGCATCACAATTATTAGCCGATCAGCCGGTGGGCGCTAATTACGCTATTTTTGGTCCTGGTAACGAAACCCCGCATCAATCTAATGAGCATTTATCTAAGCAAATGTTTTTTGACTTTATTGATATATATAAGCAACTATTTCAAGAATATTTTAAGGAGAGCAATTTTATTTAAAGTTTAAAACCAGCAATACAAGTTAAAACCTGATATAATACTATTACAGGAAGCCTTCAAGGGCGTTAAAACCGGAGGTATTATAATGATTTTACTAACTCTATTAATAGGACTTATTTGCTGGAAACTTTTCAAATTTTCTTTTCGACTCTTCGTTCCCCTACTCTTGGGT
>NZ_SCHP01000104.1 GCF_013607485.1 Bombilactobacillus bombi | reverse complement strand
CTTTTAAAGAGTCTAAACCTGTAATTCCCTTCAAAATTCCATTTTTAGTAGCAAAAAGAAATTTTATAAGTGCGGATTTATAAAATAATGGTGTTATTTCTACAGTATGATTTAAATATAGCTCAATTGTTTTGCTAAAAATATTTATGCCATATGCATTTTGAATCAAATCAGAGGTAATGTGATCACCACCTGGTCGACCATTAACTTCTACTACTTTGACGCCTTGTGCAGTTAACTTTATTTCTACATGCGTAGGACCATTATGAATATCAATCGCTTGGACCGCACGATATGCTGTTTGAATAATTTCTTTTTTATGGTTGGCTTGAATCGTTGTTGGAAACACATGCATTAATTCTACAAAATATGGAGGAGCAGTAGTAAGCTTCTGCGTAACTTCTGCAAATGCTATCTTGTCATTATCTAAAAATAATTCCACACTAAACTCAGGACCATCTAAAAATTCTTCCATTATATAACTTTCATTAACTTTAAATCCCATATAACTAGTTTTTAATTGAGAAATTTCTTCAAATCTTTGTTTTAAAGTATCTTGATTATCAATATAAAAAACATCAATACTACTAGCTGTATTTGTAGGTTTTAATATTAAAGGAAAACCAATATTTTTGCTGGCAATAATCGCACTATCTAAATTGTCGACAACTTCAAATTGAGCAGAAGGAACACCCTTTTTTTGATATTCTTTTCTAGCAGCATCTTTATTTCTAGCACAATGGGCTGCAAAAATAGAATTTCCAAATTTGCCTAATTTATTTGCTACTTTGGCAGTAACCTCAATCGTATAGTCAGTAGCTGGAATTATAGCGTCAAAGCTATGATATTTACTATTATTTATAGCTTCTAAAATACTTTGATCATCTCTGATATCAGCAATAATTAAATCATCATATAAACCTTCATAACCATATTTCTCGGGATTATTTATATTGCTAACGACACAAATAACCTCACATCCCTTATTTTTAGCAGATTTAACAAAGTCTACGCCATAAAAACTTGGTTCCACAAGTAAAATTCGTTGCATTTTTTAAACCTCCGCTTTATTTTTAATACCCATTGTTGAAGCAACCACGCCAATTATCATAATGACAAACATTACTAAAAAGCCAAAATTAGCACCCATCTTGTCATTAAAGGTTCCCATTAAAGTAGATGCAAATACTTCAATTAATTGAGCCAAACCATTAAAAATAGATGTCACTCGACCCATAAACGTCTTTTTGACTGAACTCATTAAAATAGTATTCATAGACACTCTTAATGAAGAATTAGATAACCCTAAGATGAAATTACATAAATACATCAGTACGATAGAGCGACCCACAAAAAGTGTTATCAATACTAAACTAGCTAGAGCAAAAAAATTTATGATTAATTTTTTACTAGAAAATCTATTAATTAAATAACCACTGACAATACCTGCTACTAAGCCGCCAATACCATAGCTCATATCTGATAACCCATAGACAACACTATTAGCTTTAAGAATGCTTGAAACATAATCTGGCGCTGAGACATTAAATAGTTGCGTAACTATCAAGGGAAGAATTGATAGTATCCCAATATTAAAAATCAATTTATTATTCCAAACATATTTTATGCCCTTTGAAATTTGGAAATTTTCTTTATGAATATCAAGATCTAATGTGGCATCATTTTTTATACCATTAACTAATATAATAGCTAGCAAAAATACTAAAGCATTAATAACAAGTATTGCTACAAAACCAGTATAGTTTAAAATTATTCCAGATAACGCACCTGCAGAGAACATCCCCACTTGCAAAGAAATCTCAATAAAGGAATTAGCACTTCCCAACAAATTATCAGGAAGACTGGACTGTACATAACTACGTGAAGCTGCCATATAAGTAATCCAACCCATTCCCATAACAATTGAAAGTATATACATCAATATTAGATTAAACCCTAAAATGTAAAAATATATTGCAATAAATATTATGGGTAAAACTCTGCCAATAAAGGACCAAAGAATTACTTTTTTTCTGGAAAAACGATCTGTAATGCTACCAGCTAAAGGGGACATTATAAAACCCGCTAACACATTTATCGTAAGATAAAATCCCACAATTTTATTTGAATGTGTTTGAGATAATATATACCAATTAGCCCCAACTGTTGTCATTCCTACGCCCAATCCAGAAATAACATCTGCAAGTAAAAAA
>NZ_SCHP01000103.1 GCF_013607485.1 Bombilactobacillus bombi | reverse complement strand
CCTACTGCTACTACTGGAAAATCCTTTTTGGGAGCAGCTAATGCTGTTGTAAATATTAAAGACAAAGACAGAATAAAAATTGTTATACTAGTTAATATTCGAGAAATAGCTGCAAACTCCTTTCAGTGAAAATATCTTTAATCTAAGAACGATAGTAATACATAATTGCAAAAGCACCCTTACCAGCATGCGTGGTAATAACTGGACTTGTGACCCGCGTTAAAATCGGCATTTTAGGCCAACGCTCATGGATTCTTTGTTCCAAATTTTGCGGAATAGAAATATCATCAACATAAGAAATACCAATTTCAGCAATATTAGCGCCATCTTCATTAATTTTTTGAACTACTTTATCCATATAATTTTCAATTGTTTTGATTCCCCGACCTTTTTTCAATATTCCTACTTTAGAATCTTTTAATTGAATTACAATATTAATTTTTAAAAAGGTCGATAAACTAGCCGCAACCCGACCCAATCGGCCACCCTTAAGAATATTCTCTAAAGTTGGAATAGCCATATATAAATGGGTTTGGTTTTTAATTTGCTCAATTGCAGTTACAATATCGGCAACTTCCTTACCAGCCTGTGCCATTTTTGCAGCTTCTAAAACTTGAAAGGCTAAGGCTCGATCGGTATATTCACTATCAATCACCGTAATATTTAAGACTGTGATTTTGGCGGCCTGCCGTGCGGCTTCTACAGTTCCGCTAAGACCTTTGGTCATATGAATTGCTAATATAGGGCTGCCATCAGCTCCTAATTCCTTAAAGGCATCAACAAATTTACCTAATGGTGGTTGACTAGTCTTAGGTAAATTTTTAGAAGTTAACATTCTTTGAACAAATTCTTCGCGGGTAATATTTTCACCATCGATAAATTGCTCACCGTCAATTTCAATTGACAACGGTACTACTGTAATATCATATTCTTGAACTTCTGCATCCGTAATCTGAACTGAAGAATCAGTCACAATTTTCACTTTATTCATAAAAAATCCCGCCTTTAATCTTTAGGATGTTTAATATATAATGCATTATAATCTTTGTGATTAACAAATTCTATTTTAATCACTACAATTTTAACATAATAACCAAGGAGAAATAACGTGTCAAATTTATTTACTAACCCTACTAATCGCAGCAAAACTTACCAAATTACTAATGAAATTTTTAGTGCCATTACCCATGGAATTGGATTGGTGCTGTCAATTGCTGGAACCATCCTCTTAATAATAAAAGCTCTCAATCAGCACCATAACCAGTTACTAGCCTTTATTGCTTATACTATATATGGTTTTACATTGATGTTTTTATATCTATGCTCCACTTTATTTCACAGCCTTTATTTTACAAAAGCCAAGCATGTTTTTCAGATTCTCGATCATAGTTCCATTTTTTTGCTAATTGCCGGTACTTATACACCCTTTTGCTTATTAGGACTGCCTAAACCCCAAAGTTGGCTGTTTTTAGGATTAATTTGGATCATTACCATTAGTGGCATTATTTACAAAATTTTTAATATTGGTCATCATCCGATTATCGATACTGCTTTATACGTGGTAATGGGCTGGATGGTTGTATTAATCATGAAGCCATTGCAAGTAGCAATTGGAAAACAAGGAATCATTCTATTATTTTGGGGAGGTGTGTCTTTTACCGGGGGGGCTTTACTATATTGTATGCGTAGCATTAAATATATCCACGTTATTTGGCATATGTTTGTCATGTTGGGAACTGCTCTAATGTTTTTAGCAGTCTACTTTTATTTATAATTATTATACCTTTGATAGATTAAAAATTTATAGGGCCAGACGTTGTTGGAATCGACGATGCCCTTTTTTTGTTGGACTAATTTAAATTTCTGGTAATCAATAGTGGGCATATATACATCCCCCACAAATTGATGCTCAATTTTAGTTACATATAAATAGTCAACTTCATTTAAAAATTGGGAAAAAATTTCTCTTCCACCAATAATAAAGGCTAAAGAATCATCAGAAATCAAGGTAAGAATTTGGGATTTGGTATGCACAATCTGAACTGAAGCTAATTGTAAGTCTTGACTATGAGTTAATACAATATTGCGTCGTTGTGGCAATGCACCTTGTGGCAAACTAGCAAATGTTTTCCTTCCCATTATTATTGAATGATTAAGCGTCTGCTCTTTAAAATAATGCAAATCTGCCGGCAAATGCCAAGGCAAATGTCCATCTTGACCTATTAAATGATTTTCATCTTCTGCCCAAATAAAAGCTAGCATGCTA
>NZ_SCHP01000102.1 GCF_013607485.1 Bombilactobacillus bombi | reverse complement strand
CTGTATCATCAGTCTTATTTTAGGATGACGATTAAATAACTAAAAAACCAGCTAGACCAATTGGGTCTAGCCGGCAGGGAAAAAGCAACAAACACTTTTTGATATAGAACCATAAAATTCAAAAACATTATTAATAATATTCATAGAAAACAAGATAAAATTTCCAACTACACTGCTCTCCAGGAACCAATCCATTGACCTGTTGACTTATTATACTTTCTTTCATATAAAACACCATGTATAGTTTTATATCTCCAAACAATTATATCTCTTCTAGGTTCAATTGATATATGAGGGATAGCAACAACTGATGCTTGTGCTTCAGTATTAAAAATAGCAAGAGATGAAACCGATGTTACAATAGACATTAAAAACATTAATTCAAAAAACCTTTTCATTTTTATTTACTCCTCAATGGTAAATTTTTGATTTTGGAATTATTTATATTAGGATAATGAATTATTCTACCAATATTTTTGCCTTTTAAAATCAAGTAATAAGATCCATTCTTTTTTAAAACATATGTACTTTTATCAAAAGACTCTGGACCATATGTGCCTTTAATATTGTTTCTATTATAGAAATTAGGTTCAATTATAATTGAAGTCAGCAGTACGGGCAAAATGATTAAAATAGTCTTTATAGAAAATGGAGTGCTCTTAAATTTATGCCCATCCAGCATAAACAAAATTCTTTGTTTAAGGGTATCCTGTTCCAAAATAGTAAAATTTGAACGTAAAAACCCATTGTTTGATATTTTTTTACTCTTAACTGCTGCAGACATATTAATTAAACTAGAAATATATTCAGCATAAACCTTCTTAGGTTTGTTTTTTACTATCTTATAATCAACATTCATTTCTATAATAGTGTTGACTTGTTTTCTAAAGATATATATGGGTGGTAACCACCAATAAAAACAAACTAATATTTCAATAATATATTTCTTTAACATATCCCAACTGTAGATATGGCATAACTCATGCTTTATTACATACACTTGATCCTCATTACTATAAGAAAGATTTGGCAAACAAATTTTGGGATGAATCAGACCAGTGGTAAATGGAGATACAGATATTGGGCATAAATATAATTCAATATTATTGGGAATAATACTTTTAGCATCAGAACATAAAAAGCTACTTGGCAATTTTTTAAAGGATTTAGAAATTCGATTGATCTTGTAGATACTATAAAACAAGTTAAGTATCATTAAAATAGTTCCAATTATCCATAAATACTCTAACAATTTAAATATTGTAATACTTTTACCAAATACAATAATCCTTGTAAAGCCCCAGGAATATAATACTGGTAATATTTTATAGGATGAAATAGTATAAGTATTACTAAATTCAAAAGGTAAAAGCAGTCGTAAAATAATTATGATACTAATAACTATTAAGAAATCTATTCTAAAATTTTTGTAATTATGCTTATTAGATATAATAATTTGAAGACTTATAACTAAAAGACTACACCAAATAACAGAAATCAATATAGAAGATATCGAAAGATGCATAGAATATACCCTCTTTGATTATTTTATTTCATTCAACTTTTTTCTGACCAACCGTTCTAATTCTTTCAATTCATTTTCATTATTATTTTCAGATATATATGCATTTATAAATTTTTGGAATTTTTTGGGGGTTATTTGTGATAAAAAGTAATCCTTTTCCGATACAATTGGTCTATATTTTCTAGCATATATAGTACCAGTACTTTTTTTGCCATCCGTTTTAATAAAACCTTTATCAACTAACTTTCTAAGCAAGGCTTGTACAGTATTTTGACTAATTTCTGGATTAATTCTAGTAATATCTCTAGAAGAAATTGATTCAGTCGAATCCCATAAAACACGCATTATATCTACTTCACGTTTAGTTAAAATCCTCAAAACTTATCACCTTCTAAATTTGAATGATAGATATACAACAACCTAATACTGTATTATTATATCATATTTTTAAACCAAATAACTATGAAAACTATACAGACGGTAATCCTTATATTTATTGAATGTTCATAAATAGTTACTCTCACTGACATAACTAGCATCAGCTAACATATAATTGAAGTTATTTAAGAGAGCACTAGAATTAATAAAAGACAACAAAGTGTGAATTTAGAAAATAAATTATAATGCAGCACATATTGATTACTAGTGGCAATTGTAGATTATATACTGCTTAAGTTACAAATTACGTATCGGGTCTTCTTTCATGCATACACATAAAAGTGCTATCCAAATCAGTTTTTAAACAGCTGTTACGGTCCTTA
>NZ_SCHP01000101.1 GCF_013607485.1 Bombilactobacillus bombi | reverse complement strand
AGAAATGTTAGTAAATATGAACTAAGGGAAAAGGTTTCAATACCTACTGATATTAAACAAATTTTGAATTATTTTAATAGATATTACAATGAATCTTTACAAATTAAGGATGTTGCTTCCACTTTTAATTTTTCTTCGGAATATTTTTCTAGATATTTTAAAAAGTATGTAGGCATATCGCCTAAAAAATTTTTAATGCAATTACGTTTGAGTAAAGCTGCTGAGTTATTACGTAATAGTGACTATAGTATTGATGAGATAATAAAACAAACAGGTTTCCTTCATAAGAATTTTTATGTAGCTTTTAAAAAATATTATAAAATGACTCCTATGAAATATCGTAATTTTGTTGAGGGTTAGTGGTATTAATTAACAATTTAATTATTATGCCAAATTTTATAGTGAATATCCTTATCGTTTATTTTGGATATTCATTATTTTTATTTTTGAAAACGATGTCAAAAATGGTAATAAATTCGTTATAAACATGGATTGGACTAATTTATATAATTTAGTATCTTTAAGTTAAGAGTTAATCCTAGGAGTTATCTCTTTTGAATTAAGTCTAAGGAGGTGGTGCTTTTGAGCGATAAAAGTATTTTTAATTTAAAATTAGATTTTTTTCCAGAGAAGTTGCATAATATAGATTTTTTAGAAACAATATTTTCTTTATCAAATGGAAAGTTTGGCGTACGTATGACTTCTCCAGTTAGTGATTCTAATGGTACATTAATTAACGGATTTTTTGAAAGTCGAAAAATAATTTATGGTGAAACGGCTTTTGGCTATGCCAAACGATCACAAACTATTGTAAATTTACCTAATTTAAGAAGAATTGAAATTTCTGATTTAGAAGGATTAATATTTAATAGGAGTAAATTAATAGATGTGAACTTAGATATGAAGACCGGAATTTTAAACGAATTGTACCTACTGGAAAATAGTAAAAATGAAACAATTAAGTTGAATGTAAAATCAGTTATAAATGAATATAAAACAAATTATTACGCTATTAAGTATGATCTAGAACCTGAATCGTACAGTGGAAAAGTAAAAATCACAAAATTGAATAATATGGATAAAGAATATGCAAGAGATATTAATATGGATCCAAGAAAGTCAAATTTTACTAATAAAATTAGAGTTAAGGAAATTTTAAAAAAAGACAATTTTTACAGTTGTAATATACAAACTAGTAATTCTAATAAATTTGTAACATACGCATTTTTTTGTGATAATGCAAAAGTCCTAAATAAACAATTTATAGATTTATCATTGATAAAATCTGATAATTCAATCATTTATTATAATTATATTAGCAATATAAACGAAAATGTAAACGATTACTCTTTCTTGAATGAAATAAACTTCAAAAAAATTATTTCTGATAATAGAATTTATTGGGAAAGGGTTTGGAACAATAGTTTATTAGAATTCGATAATGCTCAGAAAAATTTGAATATTGCTATGATATATAACATTTTTCAGTTATATCAATCAGGATCACGTCAAAATCAACTAAGTATTCCTGCAAAAGGTTTGAGTGGCGATGGTTATGAAGGACATTACTTTTGGGATACAGAAATGTATTTATTGCCATTTTTTGCTTTGAATGATTATAAAATTGCTAGAAATATATTGAAATATAGATACAACATTCTTAATGAGGCTAAAAGAAGAGCTTACACTTTAGGAATTAGTAAAGGAGCTTTATTCACTTGGAGAACTATCAACGGACAGGAGGCTTCGGCATATTTTCCTGCAGGCACAGCGCAATATCATATAGATGCAGATATAGCTTACGCTGTAGATTTTTATTATAAATGCACTGAAGATATTAATTTTATAGTTAAATATGGTTTTGAATTATTATTAGAAACTGCCAGATTTTGGAGAGAATATGGCACTATAGACAAAGAATCAAATACTTTTAAATTTTTAACTGTTACTGGACCTGATGAATATACAGCTTTAGTTGATAATGACTATTACACTAATGTTATGGCTAAGTACAATTTAAAAATTGTTAAGAGGTATGCTCTTGAATTAGAAAGACTAGGATATGATATTACAAATTATGGTACTAATTGGAAAGAAATAGAATATTTTAATTATTTATCAGATATTGTATATTTACCTTATAATAATAAATTAAAAATAAGTGCTCAAGATGACAGTTTTTTATCAAAACCTAAGTGGCCATTTAAAGATATCCCCCAAAAAAATTATCCGCTCTTATTGCATTACCATCCATTAACAATTTATAGATATCAGGTTGCAAAACAACCGGATGTAC
>NZ_SCHP01000100.1 GCF_013607485.1 Bombilactobacillus bombi | reverse complement strand
CTATTTATCTAACTTAATCTGTTCAGCATCCAACTTAATATCATCAAAGTTGGTCTGAACTTCTGCTGAATTACCAGTTTCTAAAGCCTGTTGCAATTTTTTTGTATCTTTATCAAATACTTTTTTTAATTGTTGTTTATCAACTTTAGGAACTCGATCCATTTTATCAGTTATGAAACTGATTAACTCATCCTTATGCAAGTTATATTCTTTAGTTGCCCAATAAGAAATTGCTGCTCCCAAAACGGCACCAAAAGCAAATTTAGTTTTTGACATATAATCGCTTCTTTACTAGATTATTTATTTTTTACGATAAATCTTTAAAGCTTTTTTAGCTACTTTGCCAGCCAACCAAGGTGAGATTTTCCAAGATCTTTTTGCTGACGGATTATCAGACTTTTCACTAAAACGTTCTAAACTATTGCCAAAGTTCTCTAATGACTGGAAAAATGGATTCAATTTGCCCACTTTGCCATTCACATCTGACATCAAATCATTAACTTTGACCGTGAGATCATTACCTTGATGTGCAATTTTATCTAAATCTATCGTTAAAGTTTTGACAGCCTTGGTCGTTTCCGTAACTGTGGCCTGCAGCTTCTTCAATACCTTAGCTAATTGCAGCAACATCATTCCTAAATAAATTACTAAAATCACAAATGCAATGGCTGCAATTAATGCGGCTATTTGACCCATTGTCATACTATTTCCTCCTCAATTTTTGTCATCATCTAAATTTTATCATCATTTCATGACAACAGCAATCAGAGAGGTTATACTTTAAATAGAAATTAATTAGGAAGTGGTAATTTGGGTAATTTGTTAAATAAGTATAATTCACTCATCAATAATAATCAGCAGCAAAATCAAGGCAATCAGCTGCCGTTTTTGCAGCAAATAAATAATCCACAATACTGGATCAATCTGTTAAATACCGTTTTGGGAAATTTAATAAAAATTATTTTACTGTCGCTATTTTTTTGGCTGCTGTATAAATTCGGTAAGCGTGTTGTCAGCCGTATTACCTATAATTTGCGGATTAACACAACTAGTTCTAATCGTTCACGGACAATTGCGACCTTAACACAAAATATTTATTTTTATTTTCTGGCATTCATTTATATTTATATGGTGCTTTCCATCATGGGGGCTCCCGTAGGAACATTAATTACTGGTGCCGGAATTTTCAGTTTAGCTTTAGGTCTTGGTGCACAAGGGTTCGTTAGTGATGTTGTTACCGGATTTTTTATCTTGGTAGAACAGCAATTTGATGTAGGTGATTCGGTTAGTGTTGGTGATATATCTGGTACCGTGGCTTATATTGGCTTAAGAACGACTCAAATTCGCAGTGGCGATGGTACTTTGAATTATATTCCTAATCGTAATATTACAATTGTCAAAAATCTTTCGCGAGGCAATATGACAACGATTATTGATTTGCAGCTCTTCCCACGGACCAATATTAAACAAGTTACTCAAGTCTTAGAACAAGTCAATCAAATGCTGACACCTAAAGTCTCAGGGCTAGTACAAGCCCCGCAAATTGTTGGACCAGTAGATGTGCAATCTGGGGTACTTCATTATCAAATTAGCTTAAACACCAAAAATGGCGCTCAACTTCCTGTTAAACGCCAATTCCTAGAAGCCTATCTGGCTGCCTTGCAGCAAGCCAATATTTCCATCCCTGAGAACACTTTAGATTTAACTCAGTAAAAAACAAACAAAAAGCTGTCAAACTGCGTTAAAGTAGTAGTGCTCAAAGTAATTCCTGCTTTCATGGTTTGTTGTCGTAACTACCATTGTAAAGGAATTACTTTGTGTTTTTTAGATTAATGCTGTTCGGATTAATTATAGAATCTGCAATTTAAAAACTTTAATTTCTAAAGCTTATTGATTTATGTTGTACTCTTTTCTCATGAGAGCCATCTTCTTTCTTTGGGTCTAGTAACTTAAAGATGACAGGAATAACTCTCTGCTTTACATAAAAATAGCAACAAAATCAAAAAAATGATTTTATAGTTATTATTAAAGATAACTTTTTCCCAATATCTTTTATCTACTTTATATCTCTAAATGTACATTAGGTTCTTTGATTATGAAGGTTGTATTTTATAAATGTTTTTTCGAATTTAGTATCCTACCTCATATGAGATAGTATCTGATTCAAAAATTGATTATTACAGTAAATTCATTATTAGTCATACACTGATTAGTACCTAGAATCTCTATTTTTATAGATTAAATAAAGTGAACAATATTAAACTGCACTGAGCAACGTCAGACAGTGGGCAAAGCAAGGCTTGTTTGTAGGAAGGGTACAAGTCGTCATTAAAGCCCCCAGAGCCGACTTACACAGT